>NZ_JBSJYX010000094.1:0-250 GCF_053711175.1 Kocuria sp. KH4 | reverse complement strand
CGCCCACCCCGTCCACCACCTGCCCGAGCACATCTGGCACTGGTCGTCCTGGCGACGAACATGCCAAGCCCGTACCCGCGCCAGCCACTACAAACGCAGAGGTCACGATCTGTCGTTGCAGTATTAGTACTGCAACGACAGATTGTGACTGAGTGCCGAGTCTGGTATTTGGTGGTGTGTGCAGGCTCAGATGGTGCAGCAGTGGGCGGGCGCCTTTCCGGCGTTCTGCGGACGGTTCGCCGAACGGTTC
>NZ_JBSJYX010000093.1:0-255 GCF_053711175.1 Kocuria sp. KH4 | reverse complement strand
CCCCCCCCCCCCCCCCCCCCCCCCCCCCCCCCCCCCCCCCCCCCCCCCCCCCCCCCCCCCCCCCCCCCCCCCCCCCCCCCCCCCCCCCCCCCCCCCCCCCCCCCCCCCCCCCCCCCCCCCCCCCCCCACCCCCCCCCCCCCCCCCCCCCCCCCCCCCCCCCCCCCCCCCCCCCCCCCCCCCCCCCCCCCCCCCCCCCCCCCCCCCCCCCCCCCCCCCCCCCCCCCCCCCCCCCCCCCCCCCCCCCCCCCCCCCCC
>NZ_JBSJYX010000092.1:0-255 GCF_053711175.1 Kocuria sp. KH4 | reverse complement strand
ACCCCCGCAAGCGGGAGATCATCGTTCGACTTGCATGTGTTAAGCACGCCGCCAGCGTTCGTCCTGAGCCAGGATCAAACTCTCCGTCAAAAAAACGAAAAAACAAACCCACCCACCCCGACCAAACGGGGACGAGCGAGCGATCCAGGCCGAAACGACCACCCACACCCCACGGAGGCGGGACACAGGCGATCCATCAACCAAACAAAACATTTGGTATCAACAAACATGGCACACTATTGAGTTCTCAAACAA
>NZ_JBSJYX010000091.1:0-256 GCF_053711175.1 Kocuria sp. KH4 | reverse complement strand
GACGGGCTGGGCTCCTACTACCGGGAGATGGTCCAGGAGTCGGAGCAGGAGCCGGTGGACGTGGCCGCCGCGCTGCGGGAGGCGCAGGTGGATGTGCTGGTGTCCTATCTGCCGGTGGGCTCGGAGGCCGCCGACCGGTTCTACGCCCAGGCCGCCCTGGACGCCGGGGTGGCCTTCGTCAACGCGCTGCCGGTGTTCATCGCCTCCACCGAGGAGTGGGCGGGCAAGTTCACCGCCGCGGGGGTGCCGATCGTCG
>NZ_JBSJYX010000090.1:0-256 GCF_053711175.1 Kocuria sp. KH4 | reverse complement strand
AAAGACCTGCGGGCACTGCTGGGAGCAATCGATCATCAGATCACCGGCGCCAACCAGGTGCAGTAGGTCGGCATCTACAAGCAATCCAACTTGCAAATCCGGTCTACAGAGTTATGAGACCAGGTCTAATACTGCAACGACAGATCGTGACCTCTGCGTTTGTAGTGGCTGGCGCGGGTACGGGCTTGGCATGTTCGTCGCCAGGACGACCAGTGCCAGATGTGCTCGGGCAGGTGGTGGACGGGGTGGGCGATGC
>NZ_JBSJYX010000089.1:0-332 GCF_053711175.1 Kocuria sp. KH4 | reverse complement strand
TCTGGGTGCGGGTCTGCACCCGCAGCTTCGCGTCGAGGTTCGAGAGCGGTTCGTCCATCAGGAACACCTGCGGGGAGCGCACGATGGCCCGGCCCATGGCCACGCGCTGGCGCTGCCCGCCGGACAGTGCCTTGGGTTTGCGGTCGAGGTAGTCGGTGAGGTCCAGGATCTTGGCGGCCTCCTCCACCCGGGTGCGGCGTTCGGTGGCGGGGACCTTGGCGATCTTCAGGGCGAAGCCCATGTTCTCGGCCACGGTCATGTGCGGGTAGAGGGCGTAGTTCTGGAAGACCATCGCGATGTCGCGGTCCCGGGAGGGGACCTCGGTGACGTCG
>NZ_JBSJYX010000088.1:0-362 GCF_053711175.1 Kocuria sp. KH4 | reverse complement strand
CTCCAAGGAGATCGGGGCGTTGCCGAAGCCGTGGCCCTCCAGACGCACGTAGGCGAACTTGCGGTCCTCCAACCACGGCACGTGGTCGGAGGGCCCGATGTGCACGTCCTTGGTGCCGAACTCCCGCACCACGTTGGAGGTCACCGCCTGGGTCTTGGAGATCTTCTTGGACTCCAACCGGGTGCGCTCGAGCATGTTCATGAAGTCCATGTTCCCGCCCACGTTGAGCTGATAGGTGCGGTCCAGCACGTACCCGCGGTCCTCGAAGAGCTTGGCCAGCACCCGGTGGGTGATCGTCGCCCCGATCTGGGACTTGATGTCATCCCCGACGATCGGCACCCCCGCGGCGGTGAACTTGCCCG
>NZ_JBSJYX010000087.1:0-366 GCF_053711175.1 Kocuria sp. KH4 | reverse complement strand
CCATCCGAGTGGCCGTGGCCGGTGTCGGCAACTGCGCCTCGTCCTTGATCCAGGGCGTGCACTTCTACGCCGAGGCCGATCCGGCCGAGACCGTGCCGGGGTTGATGCACGTGGTCTTCGGGGACTATCACGTCTCCGACGTGCAGTTCGTGGCCGCCTTCGACGTCGACGCCGCGAAGGTCGGGGTCGATCTGTGCGAGGCGATCTCCGCCGGGCAGAACAACACGCTGGCCTTCGCTTCCGTGCCGCACACCGGGGTGACCGTCCAGCGCGGGCCGACCCTGGACGGGCTGGGCTCCTACTACCGGGAGATGGTCCAGGAGTCGGAGCAGGAGCCGGTGGACGTGGCCGCCGCGCTGCGGGAGG
>NZ_JBSJYX010000086.1:0-379 GCF_053711175.1 Kocuria sp. KH4 | reverse complement strand
GACGAGCTGCTGGCCGGCGAGGGCGACCCGCGGGCCCTCGGCTGGTTCGGGCGCGTCATGGCCCGCACACCGCACCACGTGGCCCCCGTGGCGGCCTACAACCTCGCCGCCCCCGGCGAGGGCCGCGAGTCCCTCAACGAGCGCTGGTTCGAGGAGGCGGCCCGCCGCTTCTCCTCCGGTCCCGACAACCGCCTGGTCATCGCGCCCTCCACGCTGGACATCGACCTGTCCAGCACGAGCGCCCGCTCCCGCCTCAACATCTCCCACATCATCTACACGGCGTCCCCGCACAACGTGCGCGTGCTCGTCGTCGGGCCCCCGCCCACGCAGGACGCCGAGCGCTACCGGCGCATCGAGCTCCTCACGGCCGCCTACGCCG
>NZ_JBSJYX010000085.1:0-379 GCF_053711175.1 Kocuria sp. KH4 | reverse complement strand
CCGCGGCGTACTCGCCGGTGCCCTATCTGCCCGCGGCCCTGGGGGCGCGGATCGCCGCCGCCGCGGAGCTCGACGTCGGCACGGCCTGGACCCTGCTGCGGATGCGGCAGGTGCTCGCCTGCACGGCCGTGGCCGCCGTGGGGCTCTGGGCCCTGCGCGGCACCCGCTTCCTGTGGGTCGGCTTCTGCGTGGCGCTGCTGCCCACCGCCCTCTACCCGTCGGCGGTGATCTCGGCGGCCTCGGTGACCAACGCCGCGGTGCTGACCTTCACCGCGCTCGTGCTGCGCGCGCCCGTGCTGGACCGCTCCGGGGCGCCCCTCACCCGGGTGGAGCTGGGGACCGTGCTGGTGAGCGCGGTCGCCCTGCCGCTGATGACGCC
>NZ_JBSJYX010000084.1:0-380 GCF_053711175.1 Kocuria sp. KH4 | reverse complement strand
TCCACACCGTCATCGACGACCACTCCCGCGTCGCCTACGCCGAGATCCACGACGACGAAACAGCCCACCCCGCCACAGCGGTCCTGGCCAGGGCCGACAAGTGGTTCAACGCCCGCGGGGTGACCGTCGAGCGGGTCCTGTCGGACAACGGTGGCGCCTATCGCTCACACCTGTGGCGCGACACCTGCGCCGCGCTGGGAATCAGGCACAAACGGACCAGGCCGTATCGCCCGCTGACCAACGGCAAGATCGAGCGCTTCCACCGCACCCTGGCCGACGGCTGGTCCTACGCCCGCTCCGACACCTCCGAGACGGAGCGTCGCGGCGAACGCGACGGCTGGCTGCACTACGCCAACCATCACCGGCCCCCCACAGCCTGC
>NZ_JBSJYX010000083.1:0-380 GCF_053711175.1 Kocuria sp. KH4 | reverse complement strand
GGCCCCTACCTCGGCTACGGCGACGCCGCGTGCCAGGGCTGGCCGGTGGGGCCCGCGGCCGCACCCGCTCCGGACGACGCCGCCGGCGCCGACCCGATCCTCGTCGTGGGCACCACGCACGACCCCGCGACCCCCTAACACTGGTCCCAGGCCCTCGCCGAGCAGCTGGAGAGCGCCCGCCTGCTGAGCTACGACGGCTACGGGCACACGGCCTACACCACGGGCGACGACTGCGTGCAGGCCGCCGTGGACGCCTACCTGCTCGAGGGCGAGCTGCCCGAGGAGGCGACCACGTGCTCCTGAGACCGTCCACGACCGCCGACCGGAGGCTCCCGTGACCGACCCGATCCCCCGCCCCGTCCTGCTGCGCGCCGGCGACC
>NZ_JBSJYX010000082.1:0-384 GCF_053711175.1 Kocuria sp. KH4 | reverse complement strand
CCGGCGGAGGAGAACGACATCGGCAGGGCCGCCATCGCCGCCCCGGTCCTGTCCTCCTCGCACCGGCGGCTCGCCGCTGTCACCCTGGCCGCACCGATGTTCCGGGCGGGCCTGGAGGACCTGCGCCAGCACGGGCCCCATCTGCAGGAGGCCACGGCCGAGCTGGGCCTCAAGCTGCCCCAGCGCCCATGAGCGGACCCGTCCCGGCACCGCCTTCCCGCGCCCCGACCACCCACCACGCACCCCGGGCCTGTCCGGGCCGTCCTTCCCGAGGAGTTCCCCTGAGCACCACGTCCGAGTCCTATCTGGTGGGGCTGATCGGTGACGGCATCACCGCCAGTCACACCCCGGCCATGCACGAGGCCGAGGCGCACCACCACGGCC
>NZ_JBSJYX010000081.1:0-384 GCF_053711175.1 Kocuria sp. KH4 | reverse complement strand
GTCGAGGCGGTCGGCGCTCTCGCGGTACTTCAGGCCGGCGTTCTTGAGCTCGAGGGCGCGATCCTGCCGGGCACGAGAGCGCTTGATGAACTCATCACGCGGTTCAGCGGCGATGCGACGAACGGTGCGGGTGGATCAGCCCAGGGCTTCTGCTCCCTCCTTGGCGGTGACAGTGCGCCGTGCGGGTGTCTCGGCAGTCATCGGAAGAGCTCCTTGGATGCGTGGGTGCGGTCGTTGCGGCGTTTGTCAGCAGCGCGTTGAGCGCGGCGCTGTTGGTGCTCCGGAGCGGTCCAGGCTTCGCGTCGTTGGTGGGTGAGGTCTGGGGTGAGGTTGCGCCAGGTCCAGCGGGCGAGGGTCCGGGCCAGGTGCAGCACTTCCACCTCG
>NZ_JBSJYX010000080.1:0-385 GCF_053711175.1 Kocuria sp. KH4 | reverse complement strand
GGCCGGCCGCACCGATTCCGGCCCCGGTCACGGCACCGAGAAGCATCCGCGCCGCCCAGCTGGTGCCGGCCGCGAGGCCTGCCAGCACGGCTGCGGCGGCCAGGACCGCGGCGTTGAGCGCGCACGGGACGACCAGGGGCACCAGGGCCGCTGCGGTGGCCCCGATCGGGAGGGTCCGTTCGGCGGCGGCCCCGGCGCGCAGATCACTCAGATAGGCCGTGCCGCGGCCCAGCCCGCGGTATCCCACCACCAGCCGCGCAGCCCAGCCGGCGAGCACCACGGTGTGGGCGAAAGCGGCCACCCGCACCACGGTCACCCCGAGGTCCACGGCCAGCCCGGCCCGCCACCGGCTGGTCCGCAGCGCGGTGAGCGAGGCGAACAGCAC
>NZ_JBSJYX010000079.1:0-385 GCF_053711175.1 Kocuria sp. KH4 | reverse complement strand
CAGTAAGACACTGTATTTCATCTTGTTGGCAATGTCGATTGCAACGTGGACCATCTTTGTTTTACGTATCATGGGTACACGTCAATTGAAACAACAAGCTTATGCTCAACTTTCACAAGCTTTAGCTAAGTTAAAATCAAAGTTTGCTGTATTGAACTTTGAACAACGTAAAGCCGTTGCAGAACAAGCACTTCTTCGTCAAATTTCTGCTGAAAAAGCGAATGCCGAGAAAGGTGTTTCAGTTCTAGGTACGATTGCATCGCTTGCACCGTTCGTGGGTTTATTCGGTACAGTATGGGGGATTTTCCATGCCCTTGTTGCTGTTGGCAAAAGTGGTCAAGCGGGCTTAGCGCAAGTTGCAACTCCTGTGGGTGAAGCATTGATC
>NZ_JBSJYX010000078.1:0-387 GCF_053711175.1 Kocuria sp. KH4 | reverse complement strand
AGACGCAGTACACCCCGTACCCGGTCGAGGACCAGGTCGTGTCGATCTGGGCCGGCACCAACGGCCACCTCGCCGAGGTCGAGGTCGCCGACGTGCTGGACTTCGAGCAGGCGCTGCTGGACCACGTCCGCCGCACCAGCACCGTCCTGGACTCCATCGTGGGGACCGGCAAGCTCGAGGACGACGCGGACGCCGCCCTCGAGACCGCCGTGGCCGAGGTCAAGCGGGACTTCCGGGGCACCATGCACGGCATCGAGCCGGGCCACGAGGAGCACCAGGCCATCGACGCCTCCAAGGTCGACCAGGACCGGATCGTCAGGAAGAACCCGGACGGTCCGGTGCGCCGCCGCGGCCGCGCACCGGACCCGGAGACGACAGGACCTCACA
>NZ_JBSJYX010000077.1:0-387 GCF_053711175.1 Kocuria sp. KH4 | reverse complement strand
CGAGGGCCCCCGGCCCAGCAGCGTCACGTGCTCGGCGTATTTCGCGACGTGCAGGGCGGCCTGTCCCGCCGAGTTGCCGCCGCCCCCCCCGCCGGCGCGCGGCGCGGTCAGCGCCGGCGCCTCGGCGACGGCGGCGCCGTAGAAGACGCCCCGGCCCACCCGGGCCTCGAGCTGCGGGACGCCGAGGCGCCGGTAGTCCACGCCGGTGGCCACCACCACCGAGCGGGCCCGCACCCGGCCGCCGTCGGACGTGGTCACCGTGTGCACGGGCCCGGCGGTCCCCAGGCTCTCCCCCCGCCGCATGAACAGGACGTCCGTGCCGAAGACCCACGCCGGCGGGAAGGAGCGGAAGGCGAGGTGGGCGCCGCTCACCCCGCGGGAGACGCC
>NZ_JBSJYX010000076.1:0-389 GCF_053711175.1 Kocuria sp. KH4 | reverse complement strand
CGAGGGCGCTTTGCCTTCCGCGGGCATCTCCTCTACGGTTGTGGGCGTAGTCACAAAGCTGTCGCCATCGACGTGCGGCGGGAGAGTCGCGCTCAGCCACACCGATCGGGCGCCGTAGGAGCAATTTCCTCCCCGGGACACTCTCAGGCCCCCGCACCGTCGCACCGAGGCACATCTGGAAAGTAGCGCGGAGTGCTCCGCGCTCGCCGAAGGAGCAAGCCCCACCCCTCCGGGTGCGGCGGACACTCTCAGGCTGTGCAACAGATCGGGGAGGAACCCACAGACCGCGCGGGCGCACCGCGCCGAATCCTGGAGTTCCTCGATGACCCCCACCCCCCTCCCTCCCGCCGCCCGGCCCGGCAGACCCGGCGCCGGGCCGGCCGGCCGCG
>NZ_JBSJYX010000075.1:0-393 GCF_053711175.1 Kocuria sp. KH4 | reverse complement strand
ACCGAGTCCGGATCAGCACCGACTCCCCGCTGCCCTGGAAGCGCGTGCGCATCCCCGCCCGGGCGGCCGGACTCACCTGCAAGATCCGGCGCCGGCGCCGAACCAGCGCCGCTGGGCTCTCACTCACCCGCACCGATGCCGCCCAACTCAGGACTGCCCAGGTGATGGAGACCCCCCTGTGGTGGACCATGCCGGTGAATAGCACCCAACTGTACTGACCCGCCAGCGAGAGCACCCAGGTGAGTCCGATTAGCCCGGCTCCGGTGGAGCCTCATGCGATCACCGCCACCGCGACCCCCACGGAGATCAGGCTCGCCCCGGCACCGACCCGGGCATCGCCGGTGCGGGCCTCGTGGACGACGGTCACTATCCGCAGCAGCGCGGCGAGGACCA
>NZ_JBSJYX010000074.1:0-393 GCF_053711175.1 Kocuria sp. KH4 | reverse complement strand
CATAAGAACCAGCGCACCCCCCAGCAACACGACCATCCAAGCGTCCTCCAGCTGGGCCTCGCTCATCGGCTCATAGCGTTCTCTGCTCATCTCACGAAGATAGGAAGCCACCCCGGCTCTCCGAACCGACCCACGGTTTATGACCACACACCGTCCAGGCGGACCGGGACAGAGCCCTGCGGAGACAACCCCGGCTGAGCAGCCTGTGCCGGCAGATCAAGCCTTGGCAGGACCTCTCACACACCCATCGCCGTCACTTTTGGGAACGAACCGAAAAACGGCCGAGACTGGAGGTGGAAACTGGCGTGCTCACACCAACAGCTTCCCGGGAGGCCCGGTTGACCAGGCCCCGCCTCCCATAAGAAATAGCCGGGCTGCTGCCCGGCTTTTTCC
>NZ_JBSJYX010000073.1:0-395 GCF_053711175.1 Kocuria sp. KH4 | reverse complement strand
GAAGGGCAACCGGTGGTGCCGTTCGATCACGCGGTGGCACCGGCCTGGCGCTGGCATCCCGAGGAGATGAGTGCACGGCTTGCCCGAGCCGGGTTCGTCGAGGCCTGGCGCACGATGAGCCTGCCTGACTCGTTGCACCGCTATCCCGAGTGCCATCTGGCTGCCATACGTCGCCCCTGACAGCAACCCCTACCGCAGCACGGGCCGCCGCTAACCGCCCATATGTAAAGCGGGTGGTGCGATACCCCGATTGGATGTCTTCTAAGGTGTGCCCATGGCCGCATCCACCCGCCCCAGTGTCCTGACAGTTGCCCGCGCTATCGCCGCTGCCGACCCCGCCGGGCAGGGCACCGCGGCCACCCTGCTCAGCTACCCGGGTCTGCACGCGGTGCCTG
>NZ_JBSJYX010000072.1:0-397 GCF_053711175.1 Kocuria sp. KH4 | reverse complement strand
TCCTGCTGGGCATCGCCATCCCGATCCAGGCCACGATCATCCCGATCTACCTGCTCATCGTGCAGCTGGGCCTCTACGACACCCTGGCGGCGCTGATCCTGCCCGGCATCGCCTCCGGGATCCCGATCACGGTCCTGATCCTGACCAACTACATGCGCGACATCCCCAACGAGCTCTACGAGTCCATGACCCTCGACGGGGCCGGGGACTGGAAGGTGTTCCGCACGCTCGTCCTGCCGCTGAGCATGCCCGCCGTCACCACCGTGGGCGGCTACAACGCGCTGAACAGCTGGACCAACTTCCTCTTCCCGCTGATCCTCACCCAGAGCTCCGAGAAGCGCACCCAGCCGCTGTCCCTGTGGACCTACCAGGGGGAGTTCCAGGCGGCCATCCCCGC
>NZ_JBSJYX010000071.1:0-398 GCF_053711175.1 Kocuria sp. KH4 | reverse complement strand
CCTTCCAGTGGGACCTCAACTACACCAATCCCGCGGTCTTCCGCGCCATGGCCGCGGAGCAGCTATTCCTCGCCGCCCAGGGCGTGGAGGTGCAGCGGATGGACGCGGTGGCGTTCATCTGGAAGCAGCTGGGCACCGCGTGCGAGTCCCTGCCACAGGCCCACGTGCTGCTGCGGGCCTCCAACGCGCTGTGCCGCATCGCCGCGCCGTCGGTGCTGTTCAAGTCCGAGGCGATCGTCCACCCGGACGCGGTGATCCTCTACGTCGAGCCCGGCCAGTGCCAGCTCTCCTACAACCCCCTGCAGATGGCCCTGACCTGGGAGGCGCTGGCCACCCGCGAGCCCAAGCTGCTGGCCCAGGCCCTGGCGGAGCGCCACGCCCTGCCGCCCGGCACCGCG
>NZ_JBSJYX010000070.1:0-398 GCF_053711175.1 Kocuria sp. KH4 | reverse complement strand
GAAGTGCTGGAACGGGGAGGCCGTGGAGTGGTCGGCCGCGTAGTAGTCCACCGCGTTCAGCGCCAGCGCCCAGTTCTCCACGTAGAACACCGAGGCCAGCCCCTCGGACCGCCACCGCGCCACGTCGTAGGCCGGATAGAGCAGCTCGACGAGCACCAGCGTGCCGAGCACGGTGAGCGCGGCCAGGGGCAGCAGCCGTTTGAACACGTGCAGCCAGTACCGGCCGATCGCCAGGGGCCGGCCGGCCTCGAGCTTGCGCACGAAGGACAGTGTGAGGAAGAACGCCGAGATCAGCAGGAACACGTCCACCCCGCCGGAGACCCGCCCGAGGAACACGTGGTAGAGCACCACCAGCAGCACCGCCACGAACCGCAGCCCCTGCACCTCCGGACGGAACC
>NZ_JBSJYX010000069.1:0-406 GCF_053711175.1 Kocuria sp. KH4 | reverse complement strand
ACACCATAGGGCGGTACTTGGCGGCACATGCCAATACCGACCGTGGCTAACTGTAAATCAGCTGGCATTGCCTACGGGGGTTCGAATCCCTCATCTGCCACACGAGTGCAGCCAGGCGGCACCGAGAACACCCCGGACCCACGGTCCGGGGTGTTCTTCCATGTCCGGGCCCCGGTGACCCGGCCGCCGCCGGAAGCACCGCCGCGCGGGCGCCCGCCCCGGTCCCTCGCCGCCGGGCCGGGAGGGGCGCCTCCGGGACCGGGCCCGGCCGGGGGAGGGCCGGCGGCCGCGGCGCCGCCGGTGCCGTGCCGCGGGCGCCCCGGCCGCGGCGAGGCGCGGTCGACGCCCCCGCAAGAGGGGACGGCACGGCGGGGCCGCCGCGCCGACCAGACATTAACAATTGCTA
>NZ_JBSJYX010000068.1:0-408 GCF_053711175.1 Kocuria sp. KH4 | reverse complement strand
GTGTTGGGGCTGCACCCTGTGGTGCAGCCCCATCGATTCGGTATGTCAGTTGCCGTCCGGGTCCTCGCTGTTCGGCGCTGACGAGGCCGCCGTCTCGGTGGGTGTTCCCTGCTCGCTCTGGGGCTGGTCGTCATCGTCGGGCACGATCTGGGCCCCGCAGCAACTGCTGTCCTGCTTGCGTGCGGTGTAGAGGTCCTTGAGTCCCATGGTTGCTTGTTCTCCTCGTGTGGTTGGGAATGTGGTGGTTGGGTCAGGCGATCAGTGGGATGAGGTAGCCGGCGGCGATGGCCGTGCCGATGACTGTGACCACGAAAGTGACGACCAGTCGGGGCTTGAACAAGGTGGTGAGCATCGAGATCTCGGGGATCGAGGCTCCGGCGCCGCCGATCATCAGCGCGAACACTGCAC
>NZ_JBSJYX010000067.1:0-415 GCF_053711175.1 Kocuria sp. KH4 | reverse complement strand
CCCCGTACATCGTGGTGATGGCGCGCGACGGGGCTTCTCCGGACAAACCAGTCTACACCGAATGGTTTGTTGATATGAGCAAACCGGGCATCAAAGTGACCAAACTTGAGAAGCTCGGTCTGCGTATGGATAGCTGCTGTGAAATCACCTTTGACGATGTGGAACTGGACGAGAAAGACATGTTCGGTCGGGAAGGTAACGGCTTTAACCGCGTCAAAGAAGAGTTCGACCATGAACGTTTCCTGGTAGCCCTGACCAACTACGGTACGGCGATGTGCGCCTTTGAAGATGCGGCGCGCTACGCCAACCAGCGCGTGCAGTTTGGCGAGGCTATTGGTCGTTTCCAGTTGATTCAGGAAAAATTCGCCCACATGGCGATCAAATTAAACTCCATGAAAAACATGCTGTATGAAGC
>NZ_JBSJYX010000066.1:0-420 GCF_053711175.1 Kocuria sp. KH4 | reverse complement strand
GGACGCACCCTTAATCAGATACTTCCCCACAAACTTCTTTCCAGCCTGCGCGTAGCGCAGTCCGCTTTGGGGTCCTCCAGAACCCCATTGGAACCGTCACACCTCATGCATCATTCGATGACCGAGGCCCAGGCGACCCAACGCAGGCGCACACAGGATCAGCTGCACTCTTCTCGGGAGGTGCCCAGAGCATCGCAACCAGGCACCGACTCAGCCCCCTTTTTCATCCGCCGGCCCCGACAGCCACGGTCACTGTCGATGACTCCAGCTGCCCCCGACTCACCCCTTCACGGGTGAGGGGTTAACTCGTTCCGGGTGAGGCGACCAGACGGGTCCTTGTGCTCGGCCCTGTGGTCGAGCGGGTGCCTGGTGGGGTGGCGTGGTGGGTGGCGGTGGGCCGGTTTCGGGCGCGCTGGGGTG
>NZ_JBSJYX010000065.1:0-433 GCF_053711175.1 Kocuria sp. KH4 | reverse complement strand
TGGGCACAGCCACCACATGGACCGGTCCGAGGCGGGCCTGAGATCCCGCGGGCCCATGTTCCCGTTGCGGGTGGGGTGCCACTGCGGGGCCACCGCCGTGCTCTTCTCCTCCAGCGACCGCCCCGGCTTATGGAGTGGGGGAGGCCCCGGCGCAGTTGGCCGGGGCCGAAGGCCGGGTCACCCAGGTCTCAGCCCGTGCGGCTTTGGTTGCCGAGTCAGGCGCGCACCGGGGGCACATGGTGTCCGACCTGGTGCCTAAGCCGGTGCGGGAGGCGACAGGCCCTCATCGTCACTACTTAGTGTGTGTTTGATAAAGCATGGGCCAAGGGGGACAGGGCTAAGCTCGGCTTATGACAGCACAAATTACCGAGGGTGAGTGGATCCCGCTTCCTGGAGCGCTTCCCGAGTCAGTCATAGCAGACACCGTCTATGT
>NZ_JBSJYX010000064.1:0-437 GCF_053711175.1 Kocuria sp. KH4 | reverse complement strand
CTTTCCTGTCGATGATTGGCGAAGCCCTAGCATTATAGTAGCCCGAAACTACTCTGCTGTGAGTCGCATTTTTGAATAAAATGGATATATGAAGGAAGGATATTGATTTCTGGCAATATTAATACAATATTCATAGTTATAATCATAGTGTCAAACGAAAGAAAAGGCAGATGGCCAACTGACACATTCTACTAGGGCTCTTGCCTCGGGTTGAATGGCCGTGCCTAGTGCCGTCCTCTTTTGAATACTACGGAGGACATCCTGCCTAACAATCAAAGCTGAGATTCCTCTTCTTGTTACATACTTCAATTTCTTTGAGAGAGAGTATCTGTTATTTCTGCGAATAATCCTCCATTTTATTCGCTCATATTAACCCTCGTTTGCGGAAAACTTTCGAAGAAATAATATCCCCAGGCGTGGGCACCTCGAAAATACCT
>NZ_JBSJYX010000063.1:0-438 GCF_053711175.1 Kocuria sp. KH4 | reverse complement strand
GAACGGGCTAGGTGCAGCACTTCCACCTCGCCCAGCGGGCCGCGGGTGAACTCCTCGGCGATGGCGGTGAGGTTCTTGTTCATGGCGAAGGCGTGGACTGTCTGCTCCCACTCGGTGGCCTCGTCGTAGCGCAGGCGGGCGCGATAGGCCCATTGCCGGGTGAGATGGAACAAGGCGACGTTGCGGCCCACCGAGGACGCTGTGAGGACTTTGCCGGTCCTGGCGGGTCCTGGGAGGGCTCCGACGTCTCCGAGGGCCTGCGCAAGCTCCTGGAGGCCGTCGAGGGCGGTTTCCTCGCCCCACAGCGGCACGTGCTGGCGGTGGACCGGGTTCTTGGTCACCCGGCCCGCGTATCCAACGTCCCCGCCCAGGACGTCGACGAGGCCCTGCTCGATACGGGCTAGGTGGTTGATCGGCTTCCTGCGGGCGGAGTCGGTG
>NZ_JBSJYX010000062.1:0-441 GCF_053711175.1 Kocuria sp. KH4 | reverse complement strand
GCGCGGAGTCGGTCTGCCGGAGGAGCTCGCCCAGCCACGCGACCAGGTCCTCGAGGGCCGCGCGCAGCATGTCCAGCGGCACCGTCTGGCGCAGCGCCTTGTAGGCGTCGGAGAGCTCGCGCAGCAGGATGCCCTCGGAGCGGGCCAGGCCGTAGAACTGCACGTAGTCGCCGAAGGTCATCGCCCGCTCGTACCTGTCCCGGACCACCGACTTCGGGGTGAGCTCGAACTGGGCCACCCACGGGGCCCCGGTGCGGTAGGTCTCGAAGGCCTGCGTCAGCAGCTCCTCGAGGGGCTTGGCGTAGCTGACCTCCTCGAGCACCTTCATCCGCTCCTCGTAGTCCAGGCCCTCGGCCTTCATCGCGGCCACGGCCTCCCCGCGGGCCTTCTTCTCCTGCCTGTTGAGCACCTGGCGCGGCTTCTCCAGGGTGGCCTCCACGA
>NZ_JBSJYX010000061.1:0-449 GCF_053711175.1 Kocuria sp. KH4 | reverse complement strand
GCGCAGGTTGGCCTCGCCGGCGCCGGTCTCGGTCACATCGTCCAGGCTCAGGCGGCTGTGGTAGACGCCGACCAGCGGCTCGATGCTCGCGCTCGGCGTTTCGAAACGCCAGCCGGCCTCGGCCATCGCGTACCAACCGTCGGCATCGGCGTCGGCCCGCGCGGTGCGGTCGAACACGCCGACGTGGACCGGGCGGGTGACATCGAAGCTGCTCGTGGCGTAACCGGCCGCGCCTTGCACCCACGCGCCGCCGTCGGGCCGCGGGGCGTAGCTGAAGTGGACGCCGAGGTACCACTGGTCGCCGTCCGAGCGGTCGCCGCGGCGCGGCACGTCGAAGTCCGACTTGGCCATGCCGAGATGGCCGCCGGCGCGGAAGCCTTCGCCGAACGGCGCGTCCGCGCCGATGGTCAGGCCCCACAGGTTGTTGTCGATGTCGGCCAGCGTTCCGT
>NZ_JBSJYX010000060.1:0-507 GCF_053711175.1 Kocuria sp. KH4 | reverse complement strand
CGATGGGGCTGCACCACAGGGTGCAGCCCCAACACAGTCTCCACCCGCTCGTCACCAGGAAGACCACCATGTCCCACGCCAATTCCGCCCGCACTCCGCGTCACCGCCTCAAGGTTGCCCAGCAGGTTGTTTACCACGGATGGCCGAACAGCGAGGTCGCTGCCCGGTTCCAGGTCTCCTGGCCCACCCTGAAGCGCTGGGCTGACCGCTACCGGGCCGGTCAGTCCATGCAGGACCGCAGCTCACGGCCTCACCGCACCACGAACAAGACCAGCCCCACGACTGCGAAGCGCTGTATCCAGCTCCGGCTGCGTCTGCGGGAAGGTCCGGTACAGTTGGCATACCGGATTGGCGTTGCTCCGTCGACAGTCCACCGGAGCTTGGTCGTCGTCCACTTGAACCGCCTGTCGCACGTCGACCGTGCCACTGGAGAGCCTGTTCGTCGCAACGAGCACGACCACCCCGGGGCGATGCTGGACGTCGACGTGAAGAAGCTCGGCAACATCC
>NZ_JBSJYX010000059.1:0-515 GCF_053711175.1 Kocuria sp. KH4 | reverse complement strand
AAGCCGGAGAGGGGGACACGCTCGTGCTGTACTCCCTGGACCGGCTGGGACGGTCCCTGGTCCACATGGTCACCACGATTGACGAGCTGATCCGCCGCGGCGTGGCGCTGCGCAGCCTCACCGACACTATCGACACCACCACCCCCGCCGGGCGCTTCCAGCTCAACGTGTTCGTGGCGATGGCCGAATACCAACGGGCACTGATCGTGGAGCGCGTCCAGGACGGGCTGGAGGCCGCCCGGGCCCGCGGAGTGCAGCTGGGGCGCAAATCCCCGATCACCCCCGAGCAGGTGCGCGCCATCCACCGGCTGCACCGGGCGGGGCTGTCCCACTACAAGATCCACCGCCGGGTGGGAGTGTCCAAAGGGGCGGTGGGTCGGGTGCTGCTGGGGGAGATCAAATCACTGGCGCACGTGAGTATCGAGCTGCCGGCCGATGAGATTGACGTTTGGGACGCCGAGGCAGCTGCCAGCGCATCCATGAGCTATCCGAAGAAGTAACCCTACGAAAGGTCA
>NZ_JBSJYX010000058.1:0-544 GCF_053711175.1 Kocuria sp. KH4 | reverse complement strand
CCCTGCCGGCGGTGAAGCCCCCCTACTTCTGGTCCGACCAGTACGGCACCCGCCTGCAGTTCGCCGGGAACGCCTCCCGGGCCGAGCGGGTGGTCTACGAGCACGGCGGACCGGGCGAGGACTCCCTCCTGGCCGTCTACTACACCGGGGAGGAACCGGTCGCGGTGCTGGGCTGGAACCAGATCAAGCTCTTCGGCCGCTGGCGCAAGACCCTGGAGAAGCTCGCCGCTGCCGCCCGCACCCCTGCCCCGCCGCACGAGACGGCCCGGTCCGTGGCCGCCGCTGTCGCCGCCGCCGCCCCGGCCGCCGCCGCGGCCACCGCCGCCGCCCCGGCCGGAGCGTGACACCTTTCCACCCGCCCCACCCGTTCCGCAGTACGTCGTAAGGAGTTTCGAGTTGTCGACCAATGTTGTTTCCGAGTCCCTGATCGCCACCCTGCCCGGTTCCACCTACGTGGACGAGGACGTCTTCCGCGCCGAGCAGGAACGCATCTTCGAGCAGATGTGGTTCTGCGCCGTGCGCGCCGCCGACCTCGACAAGCCCG
>NZ_JBSJYX010000057.1:0-608 GCF_053711175.1 Kocuria sp. KH4 | reverse complement strand
CCCTGCCGGCGGTGAAGCCCCCCTACTTCTGGTCCGACCAGTACGGCACCCGCCTGCAGTTCGCCGGGAACGCCTCCCGGGCCGAGCGGGTGGTCTACGAGCACGGCGGACCGGGCGAGGACTCCCTGCTGGCCGTCTACTACGCAGGAGACCAGCCCGTGGGCGTGCTCGCCTGGGACCAGACCAAGCTCTTCTGCCGCTGGCGCAAGACCATCGAGAAGCTCGCCGCCGCCGCCGTCCCGATCCCCGCACCGCAGCACAGCACCGCCGCCGTCGCGGCCGTGGCCGCCGCCGCCCCGGCCGCGGTCGCCGCCATCCACACCACCACGGTCCACGCCGCCACGGTCCACACCGACACGGCCCTGCCCACCGCGGTGTGAACCACCCCGGTACCCGCTTCTTCCTCTCCTTCTTCTTCCTTCTCCTCTTCCTCTTCTGCTGTTGACCCTAGGAGCACGAATTGTCGACCAATGTTGTCTCGGAGTCCCTGATCGCCACCCTGCCCGGTTCCACCTACGTGGACGAGGACGTCTTCCGCGCCGAGCAGGAACGCATCTTCGAGCAGATGTGGTTCTGCGCCGTGCGCGCCGCCGACCTCGACAAGCCCG
>NZ_JBSJYX010000056.1:0-713 GCF_053711175.1 Kocuria sp. KH4 | reverse complement strand
CCTCGGCGGCGGCGTACTTCATGAAGTCCCCGCCCGAGCAGCAGGCCGATGACACCGCCCGGGCGAACCTGGAGGCCTTCATCCGCGGGGAACGCGAACGCTGACCCCCGCCCCCGCCCGCTGAGGGATGCACGAGGAGCCCCGCACCCGACCGGTGCGGGGCTCCCCCCGTGCCGGGCCGGCTACGAGTGCGCAGCACCGGTCCCGGCCCGCGCCGGCACCGCCCTGGCTCCTGGTGCGCCGGCGCAGCGGATGGTCAACCCTCCCCGCGCAACGCTGGTCACAATGCGCAACATTCCCCGAGGGGCCGACCGGAGGGTCGAGGGCCGCGGCCCCGGCGTGCCGGGCACCGGAAAAGTCGGCCGGAATGCTTGACAGGGGCCTGTGGGACAGCTCACGCTGAATCTCACGATATGAGGCACGTTGCGCAGTACGCGGCTTCGAGTCGACAGCTTCCACCGTCCGAGCCGCACTGCCGCCCGTGCACCCACTGATCTGAAAGGGGTCCTTCCATGGAGTCCCTCGTCATTGTCGGAGCGTCCCTGGCCGGTCTGTCGGCCGCGCGGGCCGCGCGCAGTCTCGGGTACGCCGGGCGGGTGGTGATCATCGGGGATGAGGTCCAGCGCCCCTACGACCGTCCGCCGCTGTCGAAGGACTTCCTGGCCGGGCGGATCGAGATCGAGGACCTCACCCTGGAGACCGACACCGAGGAC
>NZ_JBSJYX010000055.1:0-987 GCF_053711175.1 Kocuria sp. KH4 | reverse complement strand
CGCCGGGCGGGTGGTGATCATCGGGGATGAGGTCCAGCGCCCCTACGACCGTCCGCCGCTGTCGAAGGACTTCCTGGCCGGGCGGATCGAGATCGAGGACCTCACCCTGGAGACCGACACCGAGGACCTGGAGGCGGAATGGGTGCTGGGCACCCGGGCGGTGTCCTTCGACCCGCTCACCCGCCTGGTGCACCTGGAGGACGGGACCAGCATCCACGCCGAGGCCCTGGTCATCGCCACCGGAGCCTCCCCGCGGACCCTGCCCCCGATCGCGGCCGCACCCAACGTGGTGACCCTGCGCACCGTCGCCGACGCGCAGAAGCTGCGGGAGCTGGTGGGCCGGGGCGGGCGGATGGTGGTCATCGGCGCCGGCTTCATCGGCGCCGAGGTCGCCTCCACCGCCCACGCCCTGGGCATGGAGGTCACCGTGCTGGAGAAGTCCCCCACCCCGCTGTGCGGGCCGCTGGGAGCGCAGCTGGGGGCGGTCGTGGCCGGGCTGCACGAACGCGCCGGGGTCGAGCTGGTCTGCGGGGCCGAGATCGCCGACTTCGCCCTCACCGACGGATCCGTGAGCGCGGTGCACCTGGCCGACGGGCGGGTGCTGCCCGCCGAGGTGGTGGTCGTGGGCATCGGGGCCGTGCCCAACACCGGATGGCTGGAGGGCTCCGGGATCGAGCTGGGCAACGGCGTGGTCTGCGATGCGGTCGGGGCCACCAACATCCCCGGGGTCGTGGCCGTGGGCGACTGCGCGGCCTGGTGGGACCCGGTCACCGGGCGCCACCAGCGGGTGGAGCACTGGACCGGGGCCGCCCAGCGCCCGGGCGTGGCCGTCTCGGCGCTGCTGGGGGCGGACCCGGCCACCCTGCCGGCGGTGAAGCCCCCCTACTTCTGGTCCGACCAGTACGGCACCCGCCTGCAGTTCGCCGGGAACGCCTCCCGGGCCGAGCGGGTGGTCTACGAGCACGGCGGACCGGGCGAGGACTCCCT
>NZ_JBSJYX010000054.1:0-1106 GCF_053711175.1 Kocuria sp. KH4 | reverse complement strand
GAGTCCCTGATCGCCACCCTGCCCGGTTCCACCTACGTGGACGAGGACGTCTTCCGCGCCGAGCAGGAACGCATCTTCGAGCAGATGTGGTTCTGCGCCGTGCGCGCCGCCGACCTCGACAAGCCCGGGGCCTACCGCACCGTGCAGATCGGCCGGGAATCGATCATCATCACCCGCAACCGCAAGCACGGCATCCGCGCCTTCTACAACATCTGCCGCCACCGCGGCGTGAAACTGTGCATGGAGGACACCGGCCAGGCCAACCGCTCCTTCCAGTGCCCCTACCACGCCTGGACCTACGACCTCGACGGCAAGCTCATCGCCGCCCCCAACCTCACCAAGATGCCCGACATCGACCGCCAGGAATACGGACTGGTCACCATCCCCATCCGCGAGTACCTCGGCTACGTCTGGGTCTGCCTGGCCGAGAACCCCCCCTCCTTCGAAGACGACGTGATGGGCGACATCGAAGAACGCCTCGGCGACACCCAGGCCATCGAGGGCTACGACGTCGCCAACCTCGCCCTGGGCCGGCGCATCACCTACGACGTGAAGGCCAACTGGAAGCTCATCATCGAGAACTTCATGGAGTGCTACCACTGCGCCACCATCCACCCCGAACTCACCGAGGTCCTGCCCGAGTTCGCCGACGGACTCGCCGCCCAGTACTTCGTGGGCCACGGCGCGGAATTCGGCGAGAACGTCGCCGGCTTCACCGTCGACGGCTCCGAAGGCCTCGACAAGCTCCCCGGCGTGGACGAGGACCACGACCGCCGCTACTACGCGATCACCATCAAACCCACCGTGTTCGTCAACCTCGTCCCCGACCACGTCATCATCCACCGCATGTTCCCCATGGCCGCCGACCGCACCATCGTCGAATGCGACTGGCTCTACCTCCCCAGCGTCGTGGAGTCCGGCAAGGACGTCACCGCCTCCGTGGAACTGTTCCACCGCGTCAACCAACAGGACTTCGACGCCTGCGAACGCTGCCAGCCCGCCATGAGCTCCAAGATCTACGCCACCGGCGGCGTCCTCGTCCCCTCCGAACACCACATCGGCGCCTTCCACGACTGGATCACCGAAAAAATCGGCGACACCGTCCC
>NZ_JBSJYX010000053.1:0-1366 GCF_053711175.1 Kocuria sp. KH4 | reverse complement strand
TACTGCAACGACAGATCGTGACCTCTGCGTTTGTAGTGGCTGGCGCGGGTACGGGCTTGGCATGTTCGTCGCCAGGACGACCAGTGCCAGATGTGCTCGGGCAGGTGGTGGACGGGGTGGGCGATGCGGTTGAACAAGCGCCGGATCTCGTGGATCGACAGCGGGATCAGCCGGGAATCAACGCTGTCGGTAGGCCCCCCTTTTTCGCGTCCTGGTGGATCAGGAGCAAGAACGCGGCCGCGGCCATGGACAAGGTGATGTGCCGGTACCAGGCGGTGTAGTCCCGGACCTGGTAGTGATCCAGACCGGTCTCGTTCTTGGCGGTCTGGAAGCACTCCTCGATCGCCCACCGGCTCCCGGCCACCCGCACCAGCTCCGAGACGGCAGTGCCGGCGGGACCGAAGCAGAGGTAGTAGGCGATCTCGTCCGGGTCGCCGATCGAGCGCCGCGCCAGCAACCAGTGCCCGTAGCGCGGATCCCGCAGCGGGCGGATGTCCACGACCGCCCAGTCATAGAGCCGGCGCCCGTGGGCCCCGTCCCCGCAGCTGATCCGCTGCCAGGCCTCCGGGGCCACCTCGGCGATCACGGTGTGCGCCCGGCGCTGGCGCAACTCCATCGAGATCACCGCCTGGGACTTGGGCACCGCCAGCACGTGGGCCACCCCGTGGCGCTCCAGCCACAGCCGCAGCGCCCCGACCTGGCCGTAGGCCTCATCCCCGGTCACCCAGGCGAAGGGCACCCGCGCCTGCAGGGCGCGCTCGATCATCGCCTGGGCCAGCTGCGGCTTGGTCGCGAAGTCCCGGTCCTCCGGGACCCCGGCCGCAGTACACCTTTCCCGGCCCTGGGTCCAGGCCTTGGGCAGGTACAGCTCCCGGTCGATCAGCGCCCGGCCACCCCCGGAGGCGTAGGCCAGGAACACCCCGATCTGGCAGTTCTCGATCCGCCCCGCGGTCCCGGAGTACTGCCGGGCGACTCCGGCCGAGCGGGTGCCCTTCTTCAGGAACCCTGTCTCGTCGACGATCAGCACCCCCGCCCCGGGGTCCCCGATCGCCTCGAGCACCACCTGGCGCACATCATCGCGCAGCCCGTCGGTGTCCCAGGAGTAGGAGTTCAGCAGCCGCTGCATGCCCTCCGGGCCGGTGTCCCCGGCGGCCTCGGCCAGGCTCCAGCCGTTCTTGCGCTCGAGTTCCCCGAGCAGCCCGCGCACATAGCCGGCCATCCGCCGCCGCGATTCCACCCGCGGGAACCGTTCGGCGAACCGTCCGCAGAACGCCGGAAAGGCGCCCGCCCACTGCTGCACCATCTGAGCCTGCACACACCACCAAATACCAGACTCGGCACTCAGTCACAATCTGTCGTTGCAGTA
>NZ_JBSJYX010000052.1:0-1411 GCF_053711175.1 Kocuria sp. KH4 | reverse complement strand
GAGTTGAGCCCCCGATAGTGGTGTAGCGCGGTGGCCCTGCTCGTCGTTGCCGACGAGGGCGCGGCCACCGTGAGATCTTTCGAGTTCACCTCTCACAGCACCCTCGAAAGGACATCATCACGATGACCGCTCTTCATATTGTCGACCCTGCTGGCCTGCTCGGCGAAGCCCTGTCCGACGCGTCCCCGGATCTGATGCGCAGCTTGTTGCAGACGGTGATCAACGCTCTCTTGTCTGCTGATGCCGAGGCGGTGGTCGGCGCCGAATGGGGCAAGCCCACCCCGACCCGGTCTGCGCAGCGCAACGGCTACCGCCACCGTGAGCTCGACACCCGCATCGGCACGATCGACGTCGCCGTGCCGAAACTGCGCACCGGCACCTACTTCCCCGAGTGGTTGCTGGAGCGGCGCAAACGGGCTGAGTCCGCGCTGATCACCGTGGTCGCGGACTGTTACCTCGCCGGGGTCTCGACCCGTCGGATGGACAAGCTGGTGAAGACCCTGGGCATCAACTCCCTGTCGAAGTCCCAGGTCTCGCGGATGGCCACTGACCTGGACGAGCACGTGGAGTCCTTCCGCCACCGGCCCCTGGACGAGGCCGGCCCTTTCACGTTCGTGGCCGCCGACGCGCTGACCATGAAGGTCCGAGAGGGCGGGCGCGTGGTCAACGCCGTGGTCCTGATTGCGACCGGGGTCAACGGCGACGGCCACCGGGAGGTCCTGGGCATGCGGGTGGCCACGGCCGAGACCGGGGCGGCGTGGAACGAGTTCTTCGCCGATCTGGTGGCCCGTGGCCTGGGCGGAGTCCGCCTGGTCACCAGTGATGCCCACGCCGGGCTCAAGGACGCGATCGCGGCGAACCTGCCCGGGGCGTCCTGGCAGCGGTGCCGCACCCACTACGCGGCCAATCTCATGTCGATCTGCCCGAAGTCCATGTGGCCGGCCGTCAAAGCCATGCTGCACAGCGTCTACGACCAACCCGACGCCACAACCGTGAACGCCCAGTTCGACCGGTTGCTGGACTACGTCGCCGAGAAGCTGCCGGCGGTGGCTGAGCACCTGGCCGATGCCCGTGAGGACATCCTCGCGTTCACGAACTTCCCCAAGGACGTCTGGGCCCAGATCTGGTCCAACAACCCCGCCGAGCGGCTGAACAAGGAGATCCGCCGGCGCACCGACGCGGTCGGGATCTTCCCCAACCGAGCCGCCATCGTTCGCCTCGTGGGCGCGGTGCTGGCCGAGCAGACCGATGAGTGGGCCGAGGGCCGCCGCTACCTCGGACTCGAGGTCCTCACCCGTTGCCGGCTCACCCCCGTGGCCCGCACCGGAAGCGAGGTGATCCCCGACCCCCTGACCGCCCTCACCGCCTGACCCCTACGAAAGATCGCTACACCACTTCTCGGGGCTTGACC
>NZ_JBSJYX010000051.1:0-1607 GCF_053711175.1 Kocuria sp. KH4 | reverse complement strand
CTAGGTTATTAGCGTATGTATGGACGCGGGCGGTCACGCGCCGAGCCGGAGCACGAGCGGGCTGGCCGTGGACTCATCGACCTCGTGCACCTGGTGCACCTCATAGCCCTGATCGGCCAGGAGGCCCAGCAGCGCAATCTGCACGTGCTCAGGGATCCACTCAGAGGTGCCACGCACCTCAGCCCGCTCCCGAGAGGGGGCCGCGAGCATCCGGCGTGCCGAGCTGATCCGCCGGGCGCGGGTCTTGGCATCACGAGCCGTCCGAGCGTCAGCGAGGCGCCAGGAGCGCACCAGGCGCCGGTAACGGAACCAGCCCTCCCGAGACAGCGTGAAGCGCATGGGCTCCGGGACGGTCGGCCAGGCGCCACGGTGACCCCAGAGCCGCCCGGTCTTGTCCCAGCCCGGGGGCATACCTTGGCGCTGATAGTGCGCCACAGAGCGGCTGGCGTGCTTGGAGAGGTAGCGGAGCCACCCGTTGGAGTCCTCGAGCGGCTCGACCTTCTGAGCGCCCCAGGAAGGCCGCCAGGGCTCCGCGACGGCCAGCCAGTGCTCCACGAGCTCCCAGCCGCGTCTAGGCAGTGGCTCAGACGTGTAGACGGCCATGTGATAGTGCGGCGTGCCCCGGCGCTGAAGCTCCATGACCCAGTGCAGTCGGACGAATCCAGCTGTGCGGCTGTAGCGCGTCATGAGGGCGCGGAAGGCGCGGTCGAGGGCGTCGCGATCGGCAGGTGTGTCACGCATGGTGAGCGTGAGCGCGTAGCCGTGTCCGGAGAGCTGCCCGGCCTCTACCGAGTAGAGCCATTTCGTCTGTCGCCGGACCGTGCCCGGGGACCATCCGGTAATGACGTCCCGCTTGGCACGTTCGTGCTGGCTGACGTGTCGCGGGGGCATGTTCGTAGTGCCTCCAGCTGGATACACTGAGACCGTTGGCATGTGTCGACTCCCGACTGATGCTGACCGTGACCCCCGGAGGATGGCCGTCCTCGCGGGGGTCTTTGCATGTGCGTACAAGGCTCACCCTACGCGGGTGTGTGCCGTTATGTACCTACTAGTCAAGGGACGGCGCGCCACGGGTGCCCCGCGGGGCCCGTAGCCCTCCCGGGGGGCTGGTCCGCACTCTGCGGGCCTGGCGGCCCTCCGAGCACGGCCCTAAGAGACACGCGGGCGCCCACAATGCATGAGGTGTGTCGTCTGGACCCTGGCATGACGAAAGCCCCCAGCATCGGGCTGGGGGCTTTCTAAGGGGGTGGGAACCGGGCGCCACTCTTCGTCACCCTGTCCGCATTCCTGAACCTACCGAGAGCCTCAGACAGCGGAGCGGAGACCCGCCCAGAGCAGGCACCCGGCCGCCTCCGGTGCGGTCCTCGGCGCTGGCGCGCCGTGCGGTCCGCCCGGCTGCCTCCGGGTGCCGGCATCTAGATCGTGACCCCCCGTTCCCGTGCCAGAAAGGCCGGCGGAAGGGTCACCAGGCAGAGCGTGTCTAGGTTATTAGCGTATGTATGGACGCGGGCGGTCACGCGCCGAGCCGGAGCACGAGCGGGCTGGCCGTGGACTCATCGACCTCGTGCACCTGGTGCACCTCATAGCCCTGATCGGCCAGGAGGCCC
>NZ_JBSJYX010000050.1:0-1732 GCF_053711175.1 Kocuria sp. KH4 | reverse complement strand
AGACCTGGTCTCATAACCCGGTCGGTCGTTGCTCGGAGCCCTCGACGTCATTGACTGTGGCGTGATGACGACGAGAACGCAGTCGTGGAAGGTCGATGACCGGCTGTGGGAACTGATCGCTCCGTTGATCCCGGCTCCTCCACCGGCTCGGGGGCCGGGCGGACGGCCACGGATCAACGACCGGGCTGCCTTGGAGGGAATCCTGTTCGTCCTGCACACCGGGTGCCGGTGGCGGGATCTTCCGCTGGCTCTTGGGTGCGGATCCGGGCACACCGCCTGGCGAAGATTGCGGTACTGGCAGGAGGCCGGCGTGTGGCAGAGGCTGCATGTGGCCGTGCTGGAGCAACTTGCGGAGCAGCAGATCCTGGACTGGTCCCGTGCCAGCATTGATGCCGTGTCGGTGCGGGCGAAAAGGGGGGCGAGCTCACCGGCCCAAATCCCACAGACCGCGGCAAATCGGGGACGAAGTATCACCTGCTGACTGACGCTCGAGGCTTGCCGTTGCACGTGCTGGCATCGGGGGCGAACACCCATGACAGCCGGTTGTTTGAGCCCCTGCTAGAAACCAATCCCGGCGTGCGCTCCGGCCCCGGGCATCCGGGTAGACCACGCCGTAAGCCTGACAAACTCCACGCCGACAAGGGCTATGACTACCCCCGATGCCGCCGCTACCTGCACCGGCGCGGCATCAAGGTCCGCATTGCCCGCCGTGGAATCGACAGCAAGAGCCATCTGGGTCGGCATCGCTGGGTGGTGGAACGCACGATTTCCTGGGTACTGCGCTTCAAACGCCTCGGGATCCGATACGACCGCACCGCGGTGACCATGGACGCCCTCCTGCTCCTCGCCTGCGCACTCATCAACATGCGCAGGCTCGTGCCTCCCGAAGCGGAGCGGCAGTGACAGCGGACGATCGCCGGGGCGGGAGTGGGCAACGGCCCGCCTCCGCGACAGGACGGACGGTCACTGATGCAAATGTGTGGCTATTGACCCAGACCTCCGTCTGGTAGTCATACAAATGAGGCCTCCTGTCGGCGGCAGCTGCGCATGGCACTGACGTAGCGATTGACCCCTCGCCCCGGTTCCTCCATCGATCAGCATCTTGGAAGGCAGCATGGACCAGTCTCAGACCTCATTCTCACGGTTTCGCTGGTCAGCGCTGCTGTGGTTCTTGCCTGCAGCGTTGGTTCTGCTGCTCGTGGGCATCTGGGTCGAGACGCAGTGGTGGGTGGTGGCGGTGTGGGTGGCCATCCCGGTGCTCTTCGGCGTGATCATCGGCGTGTTCGGCGGCCGACGGACTGCGATGGCTGACGGGACGTATGGGATCACTTCCCAGGGGGCCCGCAGCGAGGGCCGCCTGAGTGTTGAGGCGCCCGTGGAGCAGGTCATGGCTGCCGTACGTCGGGCCGGTGAAGGGCTGCCGCGGTTCACCCTGGTGGAAGTCTCCGACACCGGGGCCCAATTGACGGCGTCGATGAACATGAAGACGTGGGGGGGGAACGCATCACACTACGATTCCACCCTGCCGATTGGGGAGGAACTGAGATCGAGGCGCTGTGCGAGCCCCGCCTAAGCACCACGATGGTCGACTACGGGCAAGGGGCCAAAGACCTGCGGGCACTGCTGGGAGCAATCGATCATCAGATCACCGGCGCCAACCAGGTGCAGTAGGTCGGCATCTACAAGCAATCCAACTTGCAAATCCGGTCTACAGAGTTATGAGACCAGGTCT
>NZ_JBSJYX010000049.1:0-2494 GCF_053711175.1 Kocuria sp. KH4 | reverse complement strand
TTGGTTGGTGAGTTCTGGGGTGATGTTGCGCCAGGTCCAGCGGGCGATGGAACGGGCCAGGTGCAGCACTTCCACCTCGCCCAGCGGGCCGCGGGTGAACTCCTCGGCGATGGCGGTGAGGTTCTTGTTCACGGCGAAGGCGTGAACGGTCTGCTCCCACTCGCTGGCATCGTCGTAGCGCAACCGAGCGCGGTAGGCCCATTGGCGAGTGAGGTGGAACAGGGCGACGTTGCGGCCCACGGAGGACGCTGTGAGGGCTTTTCCGGTCCTGGAAGGCCCTGGGAGGGCTCCGACGTCTCCGAGGGCCTGTGCGAGCTCCTGGAGGCCGTAGAGGGCGGTTTCCTCGCCCCACAGCGGCATGTGCTGGCGGTGGACGGGGTTCTTGGTCACCCGGCCCGCGTAGCCGACGTCTCCGCCCAGGACGTCGACGAGGCCTTGCTCGATGCGGGCCAGGAGGTTGATCGGCTTCCGGCGGGCGGAGTCGGTGAGGCACACCGGAGCGGCCAGGGCGTAGGCGATGTGCCCGGAGCGGGTGTGCGGGTTCAGCGTCACCCAGGAGGGCTGAGGCAGCCCGACCAGATCGGCCACCTGGTCGGCCTCGGAGCCGTCGTGGTCGGTGACCACGATCGACTGCAGGCACAGCGGGTTGGTCTCGATGTAGGGCAGCTGCAGGGCGTGCTCTCGGGACAGTCGCCGGTAGGCGCCGTCCTTGCGCTCAGCGGCCAATGGCGCCTGCGGTAGCCAGTGGTCGGCGAACACGTTCTGGAAGCTCATGAGGTGACCCAACCACAGATTCCGCACCTCCTCGGGTAGGACGCACCCTTAATCAGATACTTCCCCCAAAAATTCTTTCCAGCCTGCGCGTAGCGCAGTCCGCTTTGGGGTCCTCCCGAACCCCATTGGAACCGTCACACCTCATGCATCATTCGATGACCGAGGCCCAGGCGACCCAACGCAGGCGCACACAGGCTCAGCTGCACTCTTCTCGGGAGGTGCCCAGAGCATCGCAACCAGGCACCGACTCAGCCCCCTTTTTCATCCGCCGGCCCCGACAGCCACGGTCACTGTCGATGACTCCTGCTGCCCCCGACTCACCCCTTCACGGGTGAGGGGTTAACTCGTTCCGGGTGAGGCGACCAGACGGGTCCTTGTGCTCGGCCATGTGGTCGAGCGGGTGCCTGGTGGGGTGGCGTGGTGGTTGGCGGTGGGCCGGTTTCGGGCGCGCTGGGGTGTCCTGGTTGTGCGTACCGAGGACTCCTGGGGAGGTGGTGACGAGCGTCTTCCCCACGGGTCGGTCGAAGAATGCAAGAGGTGTGACGGCTCAGAAGTGCGTTGGTTGGCTCAGCGATGCGTTCAGCGGAGCAAAGCTGAGGGGGTGTGCTGATGGGTGGGGGGCGCTGATCAGGACTAGTTGTCGCTGCTGTGGGCACGAAAAAAGCCGGGGAGTGGTGCCCGGCTTTTTTCGTGGGGAGGAGGATCCCGTTCCCCACCTCTGAGTGTCCTGCACAGCGGTCCGGGATGCCTAGTGCCGGAGACCTTACGAGTGCTGGACCAGCGCTGTAACGGGAGGCCGGGCCTGGTCTCCCTGGCCTCCCGTGGGAGCGGTTGATGTGAGCCCGCCAACTCCCGCCTTCAGTGTCTGTCGTGGTCCCGAAGACGCCCAAAGGTGACGAAGGAACGCGGGCGAAAGGCTCGGCAGAGGGCGGATCTGTCGATGTCGGCCTCCGATCTGGAGACGTGGCCGAGGAGGTCTGTCCCGCACGTGCTGGACAGCATCAGTGGGGCGGCCCCGGGCGGAGCAAAGCTATGTTCTATGTGCCATAGAACGGGATCGGCCTCCGGCGGGGGCACCACGCGGGGCGGGTGAGCGCTGCGCTGGGCATGCGAAAGGCCGGGGAGGGGCCCCGGCCTTTCCAGTGATTTGCCTTTCACCGTGGATCATTCTGCGGCACGGAACCGGTCCACGCCGCCCATGTCGGCGGAAGAGTCCTCAGGTGACGGAAGTGAGCTTGTGCCGGTCTCGGGCGCGCTGGACAAGGTTCTGGGCGGCCTTCTCAGAGCAGTCGAGGCGGTCGGCGATCTCGCGGTACTTCAGGCCGGCGTTCTTGAGCTCGAGGGCGAGATCCTGCCGGGCCCGAGAGCGCTTGATGAACTCATCACGCGGTTCAGCGGCGATGCGACGAACGGTGCGGGTGGAACAGCCCAGGGCTTCTGCTCCCTCCTTGGCGGTGACAGTGCGCCGTGCGGGTGTCTCGGCAGTCATCGGAAGAGCTCCTTGGATGCGTGGGTGCGGTCGATGCGGCGTTTGTCAGCAGCGCGTTGAGCGCGGCGCTGTTGGTGCTCCGGAGCGGTCCAGGCTTCGCGTCGTTGGTTGGTGAGTTCTGGGGTGATGTTGCGCCAGGTCCAGCGGGCGATGGAACGGGCCAGGTGCAGCACTTCCACCTCGCCCAGCGGGCCGCGGGTGAACTCCTCGGCGATGGCGGTGAGGTTCTTG
>NZ_JBSJYX010000048.1:0-2659 GCF_053711175.1 Kocuria sp. KH4 | reverse complement strand
CCACGCACCGCAACCAGGCACCCGCTGGAACCCACTGCCGAGCACCGGAAACCGGCACAGATGTCACGATCTGCGGCAGGGGCCGGCGGATGGAAATTGAGGCTGGGCCGGTGCCTGGTTGCGGTGCTCTGGGCACCTCAGGCGGAGGGGTGCTGCTAAGCGTGTGGGTGCCTGCGTTGGGTCACCGGGACCTCGGGCATCGAATGATGCACTAGGTGTGACGATCCCGGTTGGGGCGGGAGCGGAGGCCGAGGGGACCTCGCATCGCTCGGACTGAAAAGCAAGCGGGGGACACCCCAGACCCCGAAGTATCTGATTTGGCAGCGGCGTGCCCTACCTGAATATTTACAAGCGCCATGACAGAGTGACCGACATGAACACAGCGACGTTTGCCGACGAGTGGACCGATCACTGGTTGCCTCGGGTACCCCTTGCCGGTGACGTGAAGGGCCCGCGGCCGAGCGTGTATCGCCGCTCCCGGGCACGTGCGCTGGAGTACTCCCACATCGAGGCCAATCCACTGGCCGTCCAGTCACTGATCGTCACCGATCACGACGGATCCGACGCCGACCAAATCGCTGATCTCAAGGGCCTGCCCGAGCCCTCCTACATCGCGCTGAACCCCTTCACCCGCTCCGGGCACATCGTCTACGCCCTCTCAGCCCCCGTGTGCCTGACCGACTCCGCCCGTCGGGGGCCGATGAACCTGCTGGCACGGGTCGAGGCGGGCCTGTGCGACGTTCTCAGCGGCGATGTGGGCTACTCCGGACGTCTGACACGCAACCCCTGGCATCAGGGCTCTCTACCCCTCTGGGGGGCCTCTGAGGCCTCCTACGGGCTGCGGGAGCTCTCCTCCGCCCTGAGCGACCTAGGCGCCCTGCCCGGCTATCACCCGCGCGCCACGCTCACCCGCTCAGCGATTGGGCGCAACTGTGCCCTGTTCGACCTCACCCGCCGCTGGGCCTACCGCGCCTGGCGCCGCCACTGCGAAGACCCCACCGAGTGGGAAGCCGTCGTGCACGCCTACGCCTGGGACCGCAACCTGTCCGTCATCGGCGACGAGTTCACCCGCGGCCCCTTGGATGAGACCGAGGTGTTGCACTTGGCCCGTTCCATCTCCCGCTGGACCTGGCGGAAGTTCTGGTACCAAGGCGGCCCTACCGCCTACGACGTCCGCTTCACCGCCACCCAATCCGCCCGCGCCAAGAAAAGCCACACCACCGGCAATCGCACCGTCACCGACAAGATGCGGGCCGCCAACACAGCCCACGGCTTCCAACCCAAAATCGACCGCAAGACGTTCATGCAGGAGGCCTTCTGATGTCCGCTGAAATCCGGCAACGACGGAAGACAACCGCGAAGGAACTCGCCGCACGGCTCGGATGCTCCGAACGGACCGTACGGCGTATTGCGGCCGAGCCTCGCGCCGAGTTTCTTGCTCGAGCTGCTGAACGTCGCGCCCGTGCCTTGTTGCTACGAGAGGCCGGACACACCTATAAGCAGATCGCCGAAGAAATGGGTGAGAGCGTCGGTGCAGTGGGCCGGCTCATCTACTCCGCCCGGCAACATACGAGAGAACTCACGACCGGACTAGACGAGCAGTCACCGGATCCTCAAAATAATGCGCGGTGAAAGGCATCTCACCTGAAAGGCCGGGGCCCCTCCCCGGCCTTTCGCATGCCCAGCGCAGCGCTCACCCGCTCTGCGTGGTGCCCCGGTCAGCGGCCGGTCTCGTTCTATGGCACATAGAACATAGCTTTGCTCTGCCACCGCGAAGACAGGATGAACGGATGAACCAGGTACCCCCACAGAAAGAACCAAGCCAAAAACGACGCCGCACCTACACAGCCGCAGCATGGACATCCATCGCCGTATCCGCGGCTCTAACGCTGGCCCTCATCGACTGGACGAACACCGGAAGACCGAGACCGTTGTGGGCGCTGCTACTGCCTGCACTCAGTGGGATCCTCGGCTGGATCGCCGGCCTACTGGCCAACAAACCCCTGCTCAGCTTCCTGGCCGCAGCCTTCGGCTTACTCGCCATCCCCGCAGCAATTTTCAGCGTGACCCTGCACCAAGGGCCCTGAACACTTGGACCGCCACACCTCTTGCATTCTTGGCCGGAGGCTCCCGAGCTCACCTCTCCGGGGCTTCCGGCGGCTCGTTCAGCTGCGCCATGAGACCCCCGAATGCACGCCGCTCCACCTGGTGCCGCTCCTCGACGCGGTGGGCCCAGTAGCGGGCCTCCATCGTCGGCAACAGCTCCTCGATCGCCTCCCGCAGGTAGTACCCGCGCGACCGTTGCGTCGTCTCCGCCAACCGGTCCAGACGCTCGATCACCTCCGCCGGCAGACGCACCGAGACCACTTGACCACCCGGTGCCGTGCGCTTCTCCACGTCGATCTCTCCCTCCGCTGACGATCACTTGTAAACAATGTTTACAACCACCTCAGGCGCTCCACCCCGACCACAGCCAGGCCACCACAGAGCGACCGAAGCCGACACGCCTGGAGCAACCACGCACCGCAACCAGGCACCCGCTGGAACCCACTGCCGAGCACCGGAAACCGGCACAGATGTCACGATCTGCGGCAGGGGCCGGCGGATGGAAATTGAGGCTGGGCCGGTGCCTGGTTGCGGTGCGTGGTTGCTCCAGGCG
>NZ_JBSJYX010000047.1:0-3442 GCF_053711175.1 Kocuria sp. KH4 | reverse complement strand
ACAAGAACCTCACCGCCATCGCCGAGGAGTTCACCCGCGGCCCGCTGGGCGAGGTGGAAGTGCTGCACCTAGCCCGTTCCATCGCCCGTTGGACTTGGCGCAACATCACCCCGGAACTCACCACGCAAAGGCGCAAAGCCTGGACCGCGCCCGAGCACCAGCAACGTCGCGCTCAACGCGCCGCTGACAAACGCCGCATTGACCGCACGCTCATCCAGCAGGAGGCCCTCCGATGACCGCTGAGAACCCTGTACGTCGAGCCAGGACTGCCCGGGAAGTCGCGCAGTCGGTGGGATGCCACCCGCGCACCGTTCAGCGCGCTGTCGCAGAGCCCCGTGACGAGTTCATCAAGCGATCGCGGGCCCGGCAGGATCTCGCCCTCGAGCTCAAAAACGCCGGCCTGAAGTACCGCGAGATCGCCGACCGCCTCGGATGCTCCGAGAAGGCCGCCCAGAACCTTGTGCATCGCGCACGGGATCGGCACAAACTAGACGCGGGGTGAAGCAGTCCGCTCCTTGGAGTGAAACAGCCCGCTCCAGGAAGGCCGGGGGAAACCCCGGCCTTTCTCATGCCCAGCGCAGCGCCCACCCGCCCCGCCTGGTGCCCCGGCCGGAGGCCGATCCCGTTCTATGGCACATAGAAGATAGCTTTGCTCCGCGCTCCCACTGCTCCGTCCGAGACGTTCGCAGTGGGGTAGTTGATGGATTCACCTGGACGTCACAATGGGCTGATGAACGGCTTGAAGCACTGGAGCCGGCTCTCTACAGCCACCTTGCTCTTGTTGACCCCCGCGGCCTGTTCCATCGCAGGGCCGTTCCTGCTGCTACACCTAGACCGTGGATTCTTGGGATGGCTATG
Source organism: Kocuria sp. KH4 (assembly GCF_053711175.1). Lineage (NCBI taxonomy): Bacteria > Bacillati > Actinomycetota > Actinomycetes > Micrococcales > Micrococcaceae > Kocuria > Kocuria sp. KH4. The sequence goes on along the minus strand of NZ_JBSJYX010000047.1, from coordinate 2,584 downwards.
GCTCTTCATCGGCCTGGCGTGGCTATGGATCGTCTTCCTGTTTCTGGCCGCCCTCAACATCCAAAAACAGGCGCAGAAGAGCGGCTCCGCCGCCCACAACTGAGCCGCCATACCTGCGTATCGATGCTGTGAGGAACACTGGCGAGCAGGGGGAGAGACATCAGGGATTCAGGGGATCCCTACGGCATGGGAAGAGCGTTCCTTCCCATGCCGAGAGAAGCCGGGAGATGGGCTCCCGGCTTCTCTTGTGCAGTCATCACATCAACCGACGTGAACTGGACGGAACTTCACCGCAGTCGCACAATCAGTTGCGGTGAAAGGCATCTCACCGGGGAAGGCCGGGGCCCCTCCCCGGCCTTTCGCATGCACAACACAGCGCCCACCCGACCCCGCTCGCTCCACCGTCCAGAATGCACGGGACAGTGCTTCACGGGCGCGGTCTCGGAAAAGATGCCGGCACCGACAGATCGGCCCTTTGTCGGGTCTTCTTCCCGTGGCCTGTCGTCACCTTCGGGTGCCTTTTGGAGCGTGGCTGACACTGGAAGTGGGAGTTGGCGTGCTCACCTCAACCGCTCCCACGGGAGGCTGAGGAGACCAGGCCCGGCCTCCCGTCAGGGCACTGATCCAGCACCCGTGATGTCTACAGCTGTAGGCAACACGCAGCGATGTGCAGGACACTAGAACGTGGGGAACGGGATCCTCCTCCCCACGGAAAAAGCCGGGTGCCACTCCCCGGCTTTTTCCGTGCCCGGACCCCAGGAACTAGTCCAGATACCGCCGCCACCAGATCGTCACGAGCACAGCGCTAGGAATCAGGGTCACCACGGTGCCCACCACAAAGTCATCGATCAGAACACCGATCAACGAAGCCACCAACCCCATCAGCACTCCAGCCAGCAGCGCCAGCATCAAGGCCAGATCTCGTTGCTTCCTGCCCCCATGAACTCCGCGTCTCGTTCGCATCCGCTAAACGCTACGGATCGCTCTGCGGTTCACCCAATCGCTCTCCGTCTCGCCACGTCGTCGCACATGGAGGTGAGCCGTCACACCTCTTGCATTCTTGGCCCGTGGCTCCCGCTCTCACCTCTCCGAGGCATCCGGCGGCTCGTTCAGCTGCGCCATGAGACCCCCGAATGCACGCCGCTCCACCTGGTGCCGCTCATCGACCCGGTGCGCCCAGTAGCGGGCCTCCATCGTCGGCAACAGCTCCTCGATCGCCTCCCGCAGGTAATACCCCCGCGACCGTTGCGTCGTCTCCGCCAACCGGTCCAGACGCTCGATCACCTCCGCCGGCAGACGCACCGAGACCACTCGACCACCCGGTGCCGTGCGCTTCTCCACATCGATCTCCTTCCGCTGACGACCACTTGTAAACAATGTTTACAACCACCTCAGACGCCCCACCCGACCACAGCCAGGCCACCACAGCGGGAGCGACACCGACGCGCCTGGAGCAACCACGCACCCCGACCAGGCACCCGCTGGAGCCCACTGCCGAGCACCGGAGACCGTCACGGATGTCACGATCTGCGGCAGGGGCCGGCGGATGGAAATTGAGGCTGGGCCGGTGCCTGGTTGAGGTGCTCTGGGCACCTGAGGCGAAGGGTGCAACTGAGAGTGTGCGTGCCTGCGTTGGGTCACCTGGACCTCGGTCATCGAATGATGCATGAGGTGTGACGGGTTCAGCGAGGTTCGGGAGGGCCCGGGAGCGGACTGCGCTACGCGCAGGCAGAAAAGCATTTTCGGGCGAAGTATCTGATTAAGGGTGAGTCGTACCCGGGGAGGTGAAGAATCCGTGGTTGGGTCACCTCATGAGCTTCCAAAACGTGTTCACCGACCACTGGCTACCGCACGCGCCATTGGCCGCTGAGCGCAAGGAGGGCGCCTATCGGAGGGTGTCCCGGGAGCACGCTCTGCAGCTGCCCTACATCGAGGCCAACCCGCTGTGCCTGCAGTCGATCGTGGTCACGGACCATGACGGCTCCGACGCCGACCAGGTGGCCGATCTGGTCGGGCTTCCCCAGCCCTCCTGGGTGACGCTGAACCCACATACCCGCTCCGGGCACATCGCCTACGCCCTGGCCGCTCCGGTGTGCCTCACCGACTCCGCCCGCAGGAAGCCGATCAACCTCCTAGCCCGTATCGAGCAGGGCCTCGTCGACGTCCTGGGCGGGGACGTTGGATACGCGGGCCGGGTGACCAAGAACCCGGTCCACCGCCAGCACGTGCCGCTGTGGGGCGAGGAAACCGCCCTCTACGGCCTCCAGGAGCTTGCGCAGGCCCTCGGAGACGTCGGAGCCCTCCCAGGACCCTCCAGGACCGGCAAAGTCCTCACAGCGTCCTCGGTGGGCCGCAACGTCGCCTTGTTCCATCTCACCCGGCAATGGGCCTATCGCGCCCGCCTGCGCTACGACGAGGCCACCGAGTGGGAGCAGACCGTCCACGCCTTCGCCATGAACAAGAACCTCACCGCCATCGCCGAGGAGTTCACCCGCGGCCCGCTGGGCGAGGTGGAAGTGCTGCACCTAGCCCGTTCCATCGCCCGTTGGACTTGGCGCAACATCACCCCGGAACTCACCACGCA
>NZ_JBSJYX010000046.1:0-5710 GCF_053711175.1 Kocuria sp. KH4 | reverse complement strand
TCCCGCGGGCGGGCGGCGCGCCGGGACTCTTCGCCGATCCCGCGCGGCGCTCCCGGGGTATGACGATCGGGTGGAGCGCACCGCTTGACAGCGCAGTGTGAGCTGCCTCATGCTGGGGACCATGAACCTGTCAGACAGCCCGACAGCCAGGCGGCCCATTGAGCGATTCAGTGCGGCGGAGGCTGTCTTCAAGGACCTGCACGCGCAGATCCAGGAAGGGCACCTGGGGGTGGGGGACAAGCTGCCCTCGGAGGCGGCCCTCGCCCAGCAGTACGAGGTGAGCCGGTCGGTGATCCGTGAGGCCCTGCGCTCCTGCGCGGCCCTCGGCCTGACCGTCAGCCGGACCGGCAAGGGGACCTTCGTCGTCTCCCGGCGGGTGACCGACGACCTGGCCCTGGGCGCGTACTCGGCGCGGGACCTGCACGAGGCCCGCCCGCACATCGAGATCCCCGCCGCGGGCCTCGCCGCACGTCGCCGCACGGAGGAGGACGTGCGGTTCCTGCACGACCTCGTGACGACGATGGCGGGCGAGGACGATCCGCAGGCCTGGGTCGAGCTGGACACCAGCTTCCACGCCGCCGTCGCCCGGATCAGCAGCAACCGGGTGTTCGAGAAGGTCATCGCCGACGTCCGCGAGGCGCTCTTCCACCAGTCGGAGACCCTCAACGTGGTGGCGGACCGCCAGAAGCACTCGGACGAGGAGCACCTGCGCATCTTCCGCGCCATCCGGGACGGCGCGGCCGACGAGGCGGAGGCCGCCATGCGCGACCACCTCGCGGCCGTGCGCGACGCCCTGGGCGCGATCACCCGCGACTAGCCCGGCCGCCGGCCCGGCACCCCGGCCGGACCCCCTCCCCGGTCCGCCCCGCCCCGATCCCGGCGCGGCGCCGCCCGGCGTCCCGCTGCGCCGCGGTGCCGCGGTGCCGCCACCGCCTGCGCCGACCACCTCCAGCCCGACCATGTCCAGTTCGACCACCACCGGCTCGACCACCCCCCCAGTAAGGACCCGCATGACCATCGCAGCCCCCGGGACGCCCGTGCCCACCACCGCTCGCCCGCAGCACGTCCCCGTGGCCGAACAGGTCCGCGACGGCGTCGTCGAGAGCGTCCACTACGGCTCGTACATCGTCACGGACGCCGCCGGGCGGATCCTGCTGACGGCGGGTGACCCCCTGGCCCGCTTCTACCCCCGCTCCTCGCTCAAGCCGCTGCAGGCGGTGGCCATGCTCCGTGCGGGGCTGGACCTGCCCGGGGACCTGCTGGCCCTGGCCGCGGCCAGCCACTCCGGGGCGGCCCTGCACCGGGACGGCGCCCGCCGCATCCTCGCTCTGCACGGCGCGGACGAGACCGCCCTGGAGAACGTGCCCGACCTGCCGTACGGGGCCGCCGAGCGGGCCGCCGCCCTGCGCGCCGGCGAGGGGCCCTCGCACCTGGCCCAGAACTGCTCCGGCAAGCACGCCGCCATGGTCGCCACCTGCAGGATCAACGGCTGGGCCGTGGCCGGCTATCCCGACCCCGGCCATCCGCTCCAGCAGCTGATCGCGGAGGTCGTGGCGGAGCTGACCGGCGAACCGCTGGGTCCGGTCAGCACCGACGGCTGCGGCACGCCGCTGTTCGCCGTCACCCTGCGCGGCATGGCCGCCGCCTTCGCCCGGCTGGCCTCGGCGCCCGCGGGGACGCCCGAGGGGCGGGTCGCCTCCGCGATGACCGGGCACCCCGAGCAGGTGGCCGGGGAGGGCCGGGACGTCACGGAGCTGATGCGCAGGGTCCCGGGCCTGCTGGCCAAGGACGGCTTCGAGGGCCTGCAGCTGGTGGGCCTGCCGGACGGGCGCGGACTGGCCGTGAAGATCGCCGACGGCTCCGACCGCGCCCGGATGCCCGTGGCCGTGCCCGTCCTGCGGCACCTCGGTGTGGATACCGGGGCGCTCGCCGGACTGGACCGGGTCCCCGTGCTCGGCGGGGGCCGCACCGTGGGGTCCCTGCACGCCGTCGACCTCGTCACCGCCGGGTGACCCACCGTCCTGCCCCATCCACCCCTCGTGACCTCCGGGAGATCTGAGAACACCATGACCGATGCTGCCTTCCGCTCCGAGCACGACCTGCTGGGCGACCGACTGGTCCCCGCCGACGCCTACTGGGGTGTGCAGACCCTGCGCGCCGTGGAGAACTTCCCCATCACCGGCCTGGCCCTGGGCGGGCACGGGCACCTGGTGCGGGGTCTGGCGGCCGTCAAGCTCGCCGCGGCCCGCGCCAACCACGAGCTCGGGCTGCTCGACGCCGACCGGGCCGACGCCATCGTCGCGGCCTGCCAGGAGATCCTGGACGGGCGCCTGCACGACCAGTTCCGCGTCGACGTGATCCAGGGCGGCGCCGGCACCTCCTCCAACATGAACGCCAACGAGGTGATCGCCAACCGGGCCCTGGAGCTGCTGGGGGCCGAGAAGGGGGAGTACTCCCGGCTGCACCCCAACGACCACGTCAACCTGTCGCAGTCCACCAACGACGCCTACCCCACGGCCGTGAAGGTCGCCACGATCACCGGGGTGCAGGAGCTGCTGGCGGCCCTGGAGCTGCTGGAGGACGCCTTCGCGGACAAGGCCCGCGAGTTCCGCACCGTCGTGAAGATGGGCCGGACCCAGCTCCAGGACGCCGTGCCCATGACCCTGGGCCAGGAGTTCGGCACCTACGCCGTGATGATCCGCGAGGACCGCCAGCGGCTCGCCGAGGCGAGCCTGCTGGTCCACGAGATCAACCTCGGGGCGACGGCGATCGGTACCGGGCTCAACGCCCCGGACGGCTACGCCGCCGCGGCCTGCCGCCACCTGGCCGCCGTGACCGGGCTGCCGCTGGTGACGGCCGTGGACCTGGTGGAGGCCACCCAGGACGTCGGGGCGTTCGTGCACCTGTCCGGGGTGCTCAAGCGGGTGGCGGTGAAGCTGTCCAAGATCTGCAACGACCTGCGGCTGCTCTCCTCCGGGCCGCGGGCCGGTCTCGGCGAGATCAACCTGCCCGCGGTGCAGTCCGGGTCCTCGATCATGCCGGGCAAGATCAATCCGGTGATCCCCGAGGTCGTCAGCCAGGTGGCCTACGAGGTCATCGGCAACGACGTCACGATCACCATGGCCGCCGAGGGCGGGCAGCTGCAGCTCAACGCCTTCGAGCCGATCATCGTGCACAGCCTGCACCAGAGCGTCTCCCACCTCCGGGCGGCGTGCACCACCCTCACGGAGCGCTGCGTGCGCGGCATCACCGCCAACGAGGAGCGCCTGCGCGCCTCCGTGGAGCACTCCATCGGCCTGGTGACCGCGCTGAACCCCCGCCTGGGCTACGCCACGGCCACCGCCATCGCCCAGGAGGCCCTGGTCACGGGCGCCGGCGTCGCCGAGCTGGTGCTCGAGCGCGGCCTGCTGACCGCCGAGGAGCTGGGCAGCATCCTGCGCCCGGAGCGCCTGGCCAACCTGACCGTCTGACCCGTCCACGAGCTCCACCTCCACTCACCAAGGAGACCGACCCATGTCCGTCGACCACCCGGACCGGCGCCACGCCACCCCGGCCCAGCCGCCCACCGCCGCCCTCGACGTGCTCCACGCGGAGGACGAGGGCTACCACAAGGGGCTCAAGCCCCGACAGATCCAGATGATCGCGATCGGTGGCGCCATCGGCACCGTGCTGTTCATGGGCGCCGGCGGCCGGCTGGCCGCCGCCGGGCCCGCGCTCGTGCTCGTCTACGCGGTCTGCGGCTTCTTCGCGTTCCTCATCCTGCGCGCGCTCGGGGAACTCGTCGTGCGCCGCCCGTCCTCGGGCTCGTTCGTCTCCTACGCCCGGGAGTTCTACGGCGAGAAGGCGGCCTTCTTCACCGGCTGGCTGTACTGGCTCAACTGGGCCATGACCGCGATCGTGGACATCACCGCCGTGGCGTTGTACATGAAGTTCTTCGCCCGGTACTGGGCGCCCATCGGGGACGTCCCCCAGTGGGCGTACGCCCTGGCCGCCCTGCTGCTGGTGCTGGGACTGAACCTCGTCTCGGTCAAGGTCTTCGGTGAGCTCGAGTTCTGGTTCGCCCTGATCAAGGTCGCCGCCCTCTGCGCCTTCCTGCTGGTCGGGATCTGGCTGGTGCTCTTCGGCACCCCCGCCGGCGGTCAGGAGACGGGCCTGTCCCTGATCGCCCAGAACGGCGGTCTGCTGCCCAACGGGCTGCTGGCGGCGGTCGTCGTGATCCAGGGCGTGGTCTTCGCCTACGCCTCCATCGAGCTGATCGGCACCGCCGCCGGTGAGACCGAGCACCCCGAGAAGGTCATGCCGCGGGCGGTGAACACGGTGATCATCCGCATCGCGGTCTTCTACGTCGGTTCGCTGACCCTGCTGTCCCTGCTGCTGCCCTTCTCCGCCTACCGGGCGGGGGAGAGCCCCTTCGTGACGTTCTTCGGGTCCATCGGCGTGGCCGGCATGGACACCGTGATGAACCTGGTGGTGCTCACCGCGGCGCTGTCCTCCCTCAACGCCGGGCTCTACTCCACGGGCCGGATCCTGCGCTCCATGTCCCTGGCCGGGTCCGCCCCCCGCTTCGCCGGCCGGATGAACCGGGCCGGCGTCCCGTACGGCGGCATCGTGCTCACGGCGGCGGTCGCCGTGCTGGGCGTGCTGCTCAACGCCCTCGTGCCGGCCCAGGCCTTTGAGATCGTGCTGAACCTCGCCTCCGTCGGCATCGTCAGCGCCTGGGGGATGATCATGCTCTGCCACCTGAAGCTCGTGTCGTGGTCCAAGCAGGGCAGGGCCGTGCGTCCCGGCTTCCGGCTCCCCGGGGCCCCCTTCACCGGCTGGCTGACCCTGGCGTTCCTGGCGACCGTCATCGTGCTCATGGCCTTCGACTCCCCCGTGGGGACCTGGACCGTCGCCTCCCTGCTGCTGCTCGTGCCCCTGCTGGTCCTGGGCTGGTACCGGTGCCGGGACCGCGTGCACGAGATCGCTGCGGCCCACACCGAGTTGCCCCGCACCGCACCGGCGGCGACCGCGGAGACCGGGGCGCCGGTCCGGTAGCGTCCCGCCGGCCCGGAGAGCCGGGCTTCCCCGCAGACCGCACGACGAGGCGCCGTCCGAGTACTTCTCGGACGGCGCCTCGTGCACGCGTCCGGCTGAGCCGCGGGCGGACGGCACCGGTGGCCGCCGCTCCGGTCCGCAGCGGTCACGGATCGTCCCGCGTTCCAGAAATCTCTTGACAGGGAGCCGAACTTCCCCGGACACTTTTTTCATGCCGCTGTGTTGCGCATCACGCACAACGTTGCATTATCTGCAGATACTCCCTTCCCGTTCCCGTGTCCCCAGCCAACGTCGACCCACGTCGGGCGGCCGACCGCCCCGACGCACCCCTCGGCCCCGGACGTGCCCACGTTCCGCGGTACTAGGGCGACGTCGGTCCCTGTCCGACCGAAAATCGCGATCACAACGCCAGGAGATCCGCCATGAGCTTCGCCCGCCGCCTCTTCACCGACATCCTCAACGACTGGTCCGTCTCGGCCCCCGGTTCGAGCACCTCCAGCGCCGACTCCGTCACCTCCCACCCCTACGGCGCCTCGGGGCGGCTCACCGCCGTTCCCTGGGCGGGTCTCCAGCTCGACGGCACCGACTGACAGCCCTGCGGTCCCGCACCGCGCCCACCGCCGGCCAGCTGAGCAGAAGGCGGCAGGGTGACGACGGCGCCGGGCCCCCCCCC
>NZ_JBSJYX010000045.1:0-5752 GCF_053711175.1 Kocuria sp. KH4 | reverse complement strand
GATGTGGGGAGCCCCCGCACGTGGTGTGCGGGGGCTCGACCCTTGTGGTGTGGTCCGGCGGTGTCCTACTCTCCCACACCCTGGCGGGTGCAGTACCATCGGCGCTGTGGGTCTTAGCTTCCGGGTTCGGGATGGGACCGGGCGTTTCCCCCACGCTATGACCGCCGTAACTCGTGTTCCCGAACCCCCGCCGTGCTGCCCGTGGGTGGGCAGGTGCGGGGTGGGTAAGTCACTGGTCCGCCCGTGGTGGGCGGTATTCTGTTGTGCTCCCTGGCCGGCCCCGGGTCACCGTCGGTGGTGGGGTCGGGGGGTTGTTGGTTGGGAGCCGTATAGTGGACGCGGTGTTCTGTGGTGACCCCTTGCCCCCGTGTCCGCCCGGGGGTACCGGGTGGGGGGGTGGGGTGTGGGGTAAGTTGTCGGCGTATTAGTACCGGTCGGCTGCACACGTCGTTGGTTCGTGCTTCCACCTCCGGCCTATCAACCCAGTGGTCTCGCTGGGGGCCTCTCACCCTTGCGGGTCTGGAAATCTCATCTCGAAGCGAGCTTCCCGCTTAGATGCTTTCAGCGGTTATCTCTTCCGAACGTAGCGAAGCAGCGGTGCACCTGGCGGTACAACTGCCATACCAGAGGTTCGTCCGTCCCGGTCCTCTCGTACTAAGGACAGGTCTTCTCAAATTTCCTGCGCGCGCAGCGGATAGGGACCGAACTGTCTCACGACGTTCTGAACCCAGCTCGCGTACCGCTTTAATGGGCGAACAGCCCAACCCTTGGGACCAACTCCAGCCCCAGGATGCGACGAGCCGACATCGAGGTGCCAAACCATGCCGTCGATATGGACTCTTGGGCAAGATCAGCCTGTTATCCCCGAGGTACCTTTTATCCGTTGAGCGACGGCCATTCCACAATGTACCGCCGGATCACTAGTCCCGACTTTCGTCCCTGCTCGAGCTGTCGCTCTCACAGTCAAGCTCCCTTGTGCACTTACACTCGACACCTGATTGCCAACCAGGCTGAGGGAACCTTTGGGCGCCTCCGTTACTCTTTAGGAGGCAACCGCCCCAGTTAAACTACCCATCAGGCACTGTCCCTGACCCGGATCACGGGCCGAAGTTAGATGTCCAGAGTGACCAGAGTGGTATTTCAACGTTGACTCCACGTGCACTGGCGTGCCCGCTTCACCGTCTCCCACCTATCCTACACAAGCCACACCGAACACCAATACCAAACTATAGTAAAGGTCTCGGGGTCTTTCCGTCCTGCTGCGCGTAACGAGCATCTTTACTCGTACTGCAATTTCGCCGAGTTCATGGTTGAGACAGCGGGGAAGTCGTTACTCCATTCGTGCAGGTCGGAACTTACCCGACAAGGAATTTCGCTACCTTAGGATGGTTATAGTTACCACCGCCGTTTACTGGGGCTTAAATTCTCCGCTTCGCCGTGAGGCTAACGGGTCCTCTTAACCTTCCAGCACCGGGCAGGAGTCAGTCCGTATACCTCGTCTTGCGACTTCGCACGGACCTGTGTTTTTGATAAACAGTCGCTTCCCCCTGGTCTCTGCGGCCCTTACCCGCTCGCACCAGCTAGTGGTGTCCACGGTCCGGGCCCCCCTTCTCCCGAAGTTACGGGGGCATTTTGCCGAGTTCCTTAACCATGATTCTCTCGATCGCCTTAGTATTCTCTACCTGATCACCTGTGTCGGTTTGGGGTACGGGCGGCTGGAACCTCGCGTCGATGCTTTTCTCGGCAGCATAGGATCACCGAATCCCCCCACGGATGGGGGTCCCGTCACGTCTCAGGCACATGATCCGCGGATTTGCCAACGGATCGCCCTACACGCTTAGACCGGGTCTACCATCGCCCGGCTCGGCTACCTTCCTGCGTCACACCTGTTAATACGCTTACCTCCCCGGTTCAGGTCCCACGCTCCCCGCCACCGGTGACGGCCAATGGCCGGCACCTGGTGCGGTTCGGGTGGTTAGTGTCCCCGGTTCGATAGGGGCGGTTCTTCGCCGGTACGGGAATATCAACCCGTTGTCCATCGACTACGCCTGTCGGCCTCGCCTTAGGTCCCGACTGACCCAGGGCAGATTAGCTTGACCCTGGAACCCTTGATCATCCGGCGGACGGGTTTCTCACCCGTCATTCGCTACTCATGCCTGCATTCTCACTCGTGTGGGCTCCACCACTGGGTCACCCCGCAGCTTCACTGCCCACACGACGCTCCCCTACCCATCGCACCACCTGAACCGGGCGCAAGGCCCGGCTGGGTATCATTGGTGCAATGCCACAACTTCGGCGGTGTACTTGAGCCCCGCTACATTGTCGGCGCGGAATCACTTGACCAGTGAGCTATTACGCACTCTTTCAAGGGTGGCTGCTTCTAAGCCAACCTCCTGGTTGTCTGAGCAACTCCACATCCTTTCCCACTTAGCACACGCTTAGGGGCCTTAGTTGGTGGTCTGGGCTGTTTCCCTCTCGACTATGAAGCTTATCCCCCACAGTCTCACTGCTACGCTCTCACTTACCGGCATTCGGAGTTTGGCTGACGTCAGTAACCTTGTAGGGCCCATCGGCCATCCAGTAGCTCTACCTCCGGCAAGAAACACGTAACGCTGCACCTAAATGCATTTCGGGGAGAACCAGCTATCACGAAGTTTGATTGGCCTTTCACCCCTACCCACAGCTCATCCCCTCCATTTTCAACTGAAGTGGGTTCGGTCCTCCACGCGCTCTTACACGCGCTTCAACCTGGCCATGGGTAGATCACTTCGCTTCGGGTCTAGATCACGCCACTCACTCGCCCTGTTCAGACTCGCTTTCGCTACGGATACCCCTCACGGGTTAACCTCGCGACGTAACACTAACTCGCAGGCTCATTCTTCAAAAGGCACGCCGTCACCTTGTAGGGCTCCGACGGATTGTAGGCACACGGTTTCAGGTACTATTTCACTCCCCTCCCGGGGTACTTTTCACCTTTCCCTCACGGTACTGGTCCGCTATCGGTCATCAGGTAGTATTTAGGCTTACCAGGTGGTCCTGGCAGATTCACACGGGATTTCTCGGGCCCCGTGCTACTTGGGTACGCACACCGTGCGGCAGCAACGATTTCGTCTACGGGACTCCCACCCTCTACGGCCCGGCACTCACACCGGTTCGACTATCGTCCTGCACTCACACGCCCGGGCCGGCAGACCCGGGACGACACGCCCCACGACCCCGATGATGCAACCCCTGCCGGGTCTCACACACCATCGGTTTGGCCTCTTCCGCGTTCGCTCGCCACTACTGACGGAATCACTGTTGTTTTCTCTTCCTGTGGGTACTGAGATGTTTCACTTCCCCACGTTCCCTCCACGCACCCTATGCATTCAGATGCGGGTCACCACGCATAACACGTGGCGGGGTTTCCCCATTCGGAGACCCTCGGATCACAGCTCGTTTATCAGCTCCCCGAGGCTTATCGCAGATTACCGCGTCCTTCATCGGCTCCTGATGCCAAGGCATCCACCGTGCGCCCTTAAAAACTTGCCACATGATCACAGAACACACCGACCAGCAACCACCGGGGGAAACCCCCCGCAGCTGACTGGCGGCGATCAATCACGAACTCTCCCGCACCACACCCCCCACCACCCCACAAGGAGGCACCGGGGATCACGGCACGGGCGTTCTTAAGATGCTCGCGTCCACTATACAGTTCTCAAACAACAACCCACACACCCCACACGACCGGTGTTCCAGGGCCGGACCCACCCCACACCCGCGCAACCCCCTCGGCTTCCACCGAAGGACGCACGCGACCGTGAACCAGGACCCTGCCCCCCACACCCGTGGGGCGCCGGGAAACCAGAGCCAACACACCCCCGCCCCACACCCCGGCCACCACCGCCCTGTCACAGGCGGCAGCAGCACCACGGTGCAGATACCTCGGGGGCCCTGTTGTCTCAGGACCCAACAGTGCGCCATGGACCACACCCTCACCACCCGGACCCCACCGTTCCACCACCCCACCACCGGACCCCGCACAGGGGACCCAGAGAAAGGAGCAGGTACTGAAGAAGAACCCGGCCGGCACCACAGGCGCGGCCACTTGCTCGTTGATATTCCACCCATGAGCTCACCCCACCAGCACCACGAACGGGCACTCAGGCGGGGGCGACCACCACACGGCGGTCAACGGCTCCTTAGAAAGGAGGTGATCCAGCCGCACCTTCCGGTACGGCTACCTTGTTACGACTTAGTCCCAATCGCCAGTCCCACCTTCGACGGCTCCCTCCCACAAGGGGTTAGGCCACCGGCTTCGGGTGTTACCAACTTTCGTGACTTGACGGGCGGTGTGTACAAGGCCCGGGAACGTATTCACCGCAGCGTTGCTGATCTGCGATTACTAGCGACTCCGACTTCATGAGGTCGAGTTGCAGACCTCAATCCGAACTGAGACCGGCTTTTTGGGATTAGCTCCACCTCACAGTATCGCAACCCTTTGTACCGGCCATTGTAGCATGCGTGAAGCCCAAGACATAAGGGGCATGATGATTTGACGTCATCCCCACCTTCCTCCGAGTTGACCCCGGCAGTCTCCTATGAGTCCCCACCATCACGTGCTGGCAACATAGAACGAGGGTTGCGCTCGTTGCGGGACTTAACCCAACATCTCACGACACGAGCTGACGACAACCATGCACCACCTGTCCACCGACCCCGAAGGGAAACCCCATCTCTGAGGCGGTCCGGTGAATGTCAAGCCTTGGTAAGGTTCTTCGCGTTGCATCGAATTAATCCGCATGCTCCGCCGCTTGTGCGGGCCCCCGTCAATTCCTTTGAGTTTTAGCCTTGCGGCCGTACTCCCCAGGCGGGGCACTTAATGCGTTAGCTACGGCGCGGAGAACGTGGAATGTCCCCCACACCTAGTGCCCAACGTTTACGGCATGGACTACCAGGGTATCTAATCCTGTTCGCTCCCCATGCTTTCGCTCCTCAGCGTCAGTAACAGCCCAGAGACCTGCCTTCGCCATCGGTGTTCCTCCTGATATCTGCGCATTTCACCGCTACACCAGGAATTCCAGTCTCCCCTACTGCACTCTAGTCTGCCCGTACCCACTGCAGACCCGGGGTTGAGCCCCGGGCTTTCACAGCAGACGCGACAAACCGCCTACGAGCTCTTTACGCCCAATAATTCCGGACAACGCTTGCGCCCTACGTATTACCGCGGCTGCTGGCACGTAGTTAGCCGGCGCTTCTTCTGCAGGTACCGTCACTTGTGGCTTCTTCCCTGCTGAAAGAGGTTTACAACCCGAAGGCCGTCATCCCTCACGCGGCGTCGCTGCATCAGGCTTGCGCCCATTGTGCAATATTCCCCACTGCTGCCTCCCGTAGGAGTCTGGGCCGTGTCTCAGTCCCAGTGTGGCCGGTCACCCTCTCAGGCCGGCTACCCGTCGTCGCCTTGGTGAGCCATTACCCCACCAACAAGCTGATAGGCCGTGAGCCCATCCAAAACCAGTCAAACCCTTTCCACCCCCCACCATGCGATGAGGAGTCGTATCCAGTATTAGACCCGGTTTCCCAGGCTTATCCCAGAGTCAAGGGCAGGTTACTCACGTATTACTCACCCGTTCGCCACTAATCACCCCCGCAAGCGGGAGATCATCGTTCGACTTGCATGTGTTAAGCACGCCGCCAGCGTTCGTCCTGAGCCAGGATCAAACTCTCCGTCAAAAAAACGAAAAAACAAACCCACCCACCCCGACCAAAC
>NZ_JBSJYX010000044.1:0-7548 GCF_053711175.1 Kocuria sp. KH4 | reverse complement strand
CGGCCACCACCACCGGCCGCGTCATCACCGCCGAGCAGTGGGGGGATCTGGCCGCAGCAGCCGGACAGATCACGGCCGCCGAACGCGCCCTCGACGCCCGGGAACGAGCCCTCACCGCCCGCGAGGAACGGCTACGGCAACGGCAGGACGATCTCGACCAGCGCGCCCAGGACATCGCCTACCGCCACGCCCAGGCCCGCGCCCACGAGGAACAAGCCCGCCGGATCCGCCACCAACTCAACGATCTCGAAGCCCAGGCCCGCCAACATCCCACCCACCAGGGAAGCAGCTTCTACCGCCCCACCTGACCGACTGAGGCGAGCACCGCCAGGACACCCCAGCACGCCCAGAACCGACCCACCAACAGCCACCACGCCACCCCACCAAGCACCCGCTCAACCACATGGATCGACTACGAAGACTCCTTCCGGCCATATCACCGGGGGTGGCTCAGGGGCTCACCCGTGAAGGGTGAATCGAAGACGACAGACGTCATCGACAGTGACCAGGGTGACGGGCGCCGGCGGAGGGGACTTGGAACTGGGTCAGTGCCTGATTGGGACGCTCTGGGCACCTTGACCGAAGCGTGCAGCTGAACGTGTGCGCGCCTGCGTGAGGTCGCCCAGGCTGAGGGCATCGAACGATGCATGAAATGTGCCGGTCCGAGGGTGGGCGGAGGGGGTCCAGAGGAGCATCACCCGGAGAGGGTGGGAGAGCCCAGAACTGGGCCCTTGGGCGCCCTCTCACCTTGGGCTTAGTAAATGACCCCCCCCCCTAGCCGGTGGAGCGGGCACTCCGAAGAGCTCTTTTTACGGTTGATTCGGAGCACCCGAGGGTCTTGGCGATCGTCGGTCGGGAGTGCCCAGCCTCAGCTAGTACCCGGATCTGTTCAGCCCGCAGAGTCGAAGTAGCTGCGCGCACGGCACGGCTCTTGTCGGCGTTCTTCCGGACTGCCTGAGTCTTTTTCTCGGAGCGGGCTGCGCCGCCTTTGGCGCCGAGGGTGCGTGCGGCGGCCGAGCCTTGCCCGGTGATGGTTCGGCGGCCGGGGCGGTGCTGGTGCCGGCCGATGGAGGCGGCCAGATCGCGTACCTGGTCATCGGGCAGCGGTGCCACGCCTTGCTCGGCGGCCACGGCCTCGTTGATGCCGCGGGCCAGCTGCAGCACCTCGGCGTCGGTCCAGTGGGTCACGGAGCCATTTTCCAGCGCGTGGCGCACGGTCAGCCAGGTGGCGCGGTTCACGGCATCGTTGCGACCCACGAACACCCCGCCAGAGGCTTTCTGCGCCCTTGTGCGAGCCTGAGGGGGCTCAGAGTGGGTTGGCCATGCTTCAACGGCGTCTAGAGCCTCCTGGAGCTCTCCGAGCCGGTACGGGGCCGTGAGCGGGCGGGCGGTGGTGAACACATCGCGCTGAGTGGGCCTGTAGCAGGGGTTCCGGGTGCGGGCGGGCCGTAGCGGGTCTACAGCCGCGTCTCCGCTCAGCGAGGCCCGCAGAGCGGCTCCTACGGCCTCGGCGTAGGCGATTGGGTGCGGTCGGGCGTCGGGGCCGGTGTGCACCCGGTCGATCAGCCACACGGCTTGGGCCCCGCGAGGGGTTTCCACGATCACGTGCGGCAGGGCTGGGGCGGCGAAGAACTCGAGCACTGCCGCGTCTCGATCGACGTCCACGGTCAGCAGGCCGAGGTTGGGTCGCGCCGGTGGCGTCCAGAACGCGAACTCGCCTAACGCCTCCACCGGCACGGTGCGTGGAGCACCGTCCTTGGTGGCTGCCACCCGGATGTGGTGCACGCCCAAATGGTCAACGACCGCTTGCCGGACAGCGGCCTGCCGTGTTGCGGCGGGGCTGGTGGACGGGGGAGGGGTCGTGCCTACACTGGTCACAAGGCTTCTCCTGATTGCCGCTATCAATCGGGGAAGTCGAGCCCCGGAGATTCCACCCTCCGGGGCTCAACTCTTTCCTGGCCACCCTATGGCCCGGCGTAGGCCCACGGGCGGACCTTCGCCCTGTCGCGTCGGCCATGTGCGGACCTAGTTGTACTGACCGGACACGTTGATCGATAGACAAGTCGCCACTTGTGACAGAAGGCCACGCTTGTCTATAGTGTGGGTATGACAGTTTCACTGGATGTTGCCCTGCCGCGCACGGACCTGTCGGCGCGGGATCACGCGCGGATGCTTGCTCCGTTGTTGAAGCCTTTGTCAGACGAGAACAGACTGATGATCGTGCTGACGCTTGCGGCGGGGGCGTGCTCGAACAAGAAGTTGCAGGAGGCCACCGGGTTGAGCCAGGCGCTGGTGAGTCACCATGTGGCAGCCTTGCGGCAAGCGCAGCTGATCAGTGTGCGGGCCGAGGGCCGGTCCAACATCTACGCGCTGTGTTGTGAGCAGTTGGCGGCGCCGGTGCAGTGGCTCGCTCACTTGGCGACTCTCACTCCAGAGGGACAGAAGGCGTGCTGCACTGCCCCAGCAGGGGAGGGTCAGGCATCGACTGAGGGTGCTGCGCGGTGATTCATGCGGTACAGACCTTCGGGTTGATCCTGGTCGAGTTGCTCGTCCTGTTCTCGCTGATCTCGGTGCTCGTTGCGCTGGTGAACCGGCGGTTCGGGCCGGATCGGATCCAGAGCTGGATGGCCGATGGGCGCCTTCCCGGCCCGCTCAAGGGGCTACTGCTGGGGGCGATCACGCCGTTCTGTTCCTGTTCGACGCTGCCGGTGCTGGCTGGGATGTTGAAGTCGGGGGTGGCGTTCCGGACGTCGATGACCTTCCTGATCTCGTCACCGCTGCTGGATCCCATCATCGTGGCCGGGGTGGTGCTGCTGTTCGACTGGCGTATCGCGTTGGTCTACACGGTGGTCACCGCCGCATGGTCCCTGCTCGCCCCCCTAGTATGGGAACGACTCGGCATGGCCAGCCAGCTCAAGCGAGTCAAGGTCGTCGGCGACGACAGCACCCCCCACCCCTGGGCAGGCCTGCGCAACGAGATCCGGCCCGCACTCGGCGAGGCCTGGGCCGATCTGAGACCGCTGCTCGTCCCGATGGTGCTGGGTGTCTCGGTCGGTGCATTTATCTACGGTTTCGTGCCTCAGGACCAACTCGCCGCGGTCGCTGGCGACGACAAACCGTGGGCCGTGCCGTTGGCCGCCGTGCTTGGCGTTCCGCTTTACGTGCGTATCGAGACGATGCTGCCCATCGGCTTGGCCCTCAGCTCGACCGGCATGGGGCTAGGTGCAGTGTTCGCGCTGATGATCGGCGGCGCCGGAGCCTCGATCCCCGAGATCTCGATGCTCACCACCTTGTTCAAGCCCCGACTGGTCGTCACTTTCGTGGTCACTGTCATCGGCACGGCCATCGCCGCCGGCTACCTCATCCCACTGATCGCCTGACCCAACCACCACATTCCCAACCACACGAGGAGAACAAGCAACCATGGGACTCAAGGACCTCTTCACCGCACGCAAGCAGGACAGCAGTTGCTGCGGGGCCCAGATCGTGCCCGACGATGACGACCAGCCCCAGAGCGAGCAGGGAACACCCACCGAGACGGCTGCCTCTTCAGCGCCGAACAGCGAGGACACGGACGGCAACTGACATACCGAATCGATGGGGCTGCACCACAGGGTGCAGCCCCATCACTGTCTCCACCCGCTCGTCACCAGGAAGACCACCATGTCCCACGCCAATGCCGCCCTCACTCCGCGTCACCGCCTCAAGGTTGCCCAGCTGGTTGTTGACCACGGATGGCCGATCAGCGAGGTCGCTGCCCGGTTCCAGGTCTCCTGGCCCACCGTGAAGCGCTGGGCTGACCGCTACCGGGCCGGTCAGTCCATGCAGGACCGCAGCTCACGGCCTCACCGCTCCCCGAACAAGACCAGCCCCACGACTGCGAAGCGCTGTATCCAGCTCCGGCTGCGTCTGCGGGAAGGTCCGGTTCAGTTGGCATACCGGATTGGCGTTGCTCCGTCGACAGTCCACCGGATCTTGGTCGACGTCCACTTGAACCGCCTGTCGCACGTCGACCGTGCCACTGGAGAGCCTGTTCGTCGCTACGAGCACGACCACCCCGGGGCGATGCTGCACGTCGACGTGAAGAAGCTCGGCAACATCCCAGACGGCGGAGGCTGGCGCTACGTCGGCCGACGACAAGGCGAGAAGAACCGCGCAGCCACACCCGACAAGCCCAAGAACAAGCACTACGACCCGTTGATGGGCAAGGCCTACGTCCACACCGTCATCGACGACCACTCCCGCGTCGCCTACGCCGAGATCCACGACGACGAAACAGCCCACACCGCCACAGCGGTCCTGGCCAGGGCCGTCAAGTGGTTCAACGCCCGCGGGGTGACCGTCGAGCGGGTCCTGTCGGACAACGGTGGCGCCTATCGCTCACACCTGTGGCGCGACACCTGCGCCGAGCTGGGAATCAGGCACAAACGGACCAGGCCGTATCGCCCGCAGACCAACGGCAAGATCGAGCGCTTCCACCGCACCCTGGCCGACGGCTGGGCCTACGCCCGCTGCTACACCTCCGAGACGGAGCGTCGCGGCGAACTCGACGGCTGGCTGCACTACTACAACCATCACCGGCCCCACACAGCCTGCAGCAACCAGCCGCCCTTCTCACGATTGACCAACGTGTCCGGTCAGTACACCTAGTAGGGGTTCATCCCCTTCCCAACGACCCACCCAACCCTCGACACAAAGCTCTGGCTGCTAGGAAGCACCTGCGGTCATTCTTCACACTGAAATCGGGGGCTTGTGCTCACATCGCTGCCCCCTGGAGGGGGGCCGGGCCGTTAGCCGGTCCCCCTCGACACACTCACGGGCTTCCCAGACACTGAGGGTGGGTGATCTGCATACCGCCCTAGAAAAGCCGGGCTCTCCCATGGCCCGGCTTTTCCCATGCCCAGCGCAGCACCCACCCGCTCCGCGTGGTGCCCCGGCCGGAGACCGATCCCGTTCTATGTGCCATAGAACATAGCTTTGCTCCGCCTGGCGGCAGTAGGTGTCACGACCGGTGTGCAGGACACTGAGACGCGGGGTACAGGATCCTCCCCACGGAAAAAGCCGGGCTCTGCTACCCGGCTTTTTCCGTGCCGGCACGCACGGCCTAGTGCACGTACCGCCGCCACAACACCGCCACCATCAGCACACTCGGCACCCCCGCCAAGGCAAAGCTGACAGCGAGATGATCGATCAGCACATTCAGGGCCACCCCGCCCATAAGAACCAGCGCACCCCCCAGCAACACGACCATCCAAGCGACCTCCAGCTGGGCCTCGCTCATCGGCTCATAGCGTTCTCTGCTCATCTCACGACGATAGGAAGCCACCCCGGCTCTCCGAACCGACCCACGGTTTATGACCACACACCGTCCAGGCTGACCGGGACAGAGCCCTGCGGAGACAACCCCGGCTGAGCAGCCTGTGCCGGCAGATCAAGCCTTGGCAGGACCTCTCACACACCCATCGCCGTCACTTTTGGGAACGAACCGAAAATCGGCCGAGACTGGAGGTGGAAACTGGCGTGCTCACACCAACAGCTTCCCGGGAGGCCCGGTTGACCAGGCCCCGCCTCCCATAAGAAAAAGCCGGGCTGCTGCCCGGCTTTTTCCATGTCCGGCAACGCCGGTTAGTCCAGAAACCGCCGCCACCAGATCCCCACCACCACAGCGCCAGGAACCAAGGCAACAACAGTGCCCACTACGAAGTCTTCGAGCAAGACGCCAATCACCGCAGCCAGCAGACCCACCTGCACTCCAGCCAGCAGCACCAGAATCCAAGCCATGTCTCGACGCTGCCTGGCCTCCTGGTCCCCGCGTCGCATTTGCATTCGTCAAACGCTACGGGCCGGTTCCTCGTTGCGCTCAATCGCACGCACTGTGGATCACCCTTCTAAAGGTAGGTCCTGCCCGTTCACGAGTGTTTCCCAGAACGTGAAGGTGATTTCAACGTCAGGACCAACGGCCTCCTGAACCACCTGCGCCAGCCTCAGGCCTTCCCGGTAGGCAGCGTTTCGGTGTTCCACCGATGGCCAGCCTCGCTCCTCGTGATAGTTCATGTCGAAGTCACGAGTCCACGTCAGGAGCTGGTCGGACAGCTCAGCAGGAAGAGGAAAGTCGTCCTGTTCCAGTGCACTGTCCCATCCAAAAAACGGCCAGGAGCATCCGTACTCGTTGAGCATCCTGATCGTTGTGTGTGTGCTCATCAGCAACCCCTTGCTGGGTATGACGTGATCACTCGTCGATTGGTCTTAGAAATGATCACACGAGGGTAAAAAGTCTTGAGGACCTGCCCCTTGGAGTTCCGCACCTGCACCGGTGTGGTGTAACAGAGCTTTCCACCGCCTTGGTCAGCGATCTTGGAGGGAGCCACCAAAGACTGCCGAGTGGCGAAGTCCATGAAGTCGTCCCAGTTCCCACGCATTGGCTCCATCTTGCGCGTCCAGTCGCCCTGGTGGCCGGCTCGAATGTGACGGTATCCATAGCCCTTCTCGGTGCCGCATTCCAACTTGATCCGGCCTCCAGAGAACCCCGGGCGGCTCCTAGCCTGATAGGTCGTGACCACGTGGCTCGCACGCTTCAACGTGTTGCAGTTGAGCGCATCGATAGGCCCCAAAAGGGAGGCCGTTGCTAGTCCCGGGGGCAGCTCCGGGGCTTGGTTCAGTCCAAGAGCCGTCAGGTCACCAGAGCTGACCGATGCCCCGCTCACAGGAGCCACCAGCACCACTTCCGGATCACCGACGACCGCGGAGGCTGATTCAGAACTGGCCATAGCTGGAACGCTTCCCAAACCAACCCCGGTAGTCGCTAGAACCGCGGAGAACATGAGAACCGTGGCTCGCCGCCGCCACGTATGAGTGAGGGACATCGTTGCCCCTTTCGTCTAGGGACGAGCCGACCCCGCCCAGTGTTCCCGATAGTAAATCAGGAAGGTTTGCTCGGTCCTTCTGACGCAGAAGGACCGTCACACCTCATGCATCTTTGATAACCGAGGTGTCCGGAATTCGTCACGACGCTTTTAGGCTCGCCCTCATGGAGTCGAAAATCTGCCCATGGTGCACCGGTCCTGTCGCGCCCAAGCCCGGCCGCGGACGACCCCCGGTGTACTGCTCCGACCAGTGCCGGCGTTACGCCTATGAGCACCGCAGAGCCGCCCAGCGCGAAAGCCAGCCGGTGCGCATCATCGTGGAAAAGACTCCGCCCCAGGTGATTGAGCGCACCCGGCGGGCATGGTCCCGCCCCGATCCCAACGCATTGGCTGAGGCCCTGGAGGAACACCCCGATCTCGCCGCCCCGGTACTACGCCGCATGGTCGAGCTGGCCACCAACGAACGACTCAGCAACCGTGCACGCACCGCCCTAGGGGCCCATCTGGCGCGCTTCACCGCCGAACTGTTCACCGCCCGGTTCGCGTTCAACCCACGCCCGGCCACCACCACCGGCCGCGTCATCACCGCCGAGCAGTGGGGGGATCTGGCCGCAGCAGCCGGACAGATCACGGCCGCCGAACGCGCCCTCGACGCCCGGGAACGAGCCCTCACCGCCCGCGAGGA
>NZ_JBSJYX010000043.1:0-7620 GCF_053711175.1 Kocuria sp. KH4 | reverse complement strand
TGGGGCCCGGCCGCCCCGGCGGGGGCCGTGCCGCGGGCCGGACGGGCCCGGGCGGGGCCCGGGCCCGTCGGGCGCGGATCAGTCGCGGGTCAGGCGGCGGTGGGTGACCCGGTGCGGCCGGGCGGCGTCGGCGCCGAGGCGCTCCACCTTGTTGGCCTCGTAGGACTCGAAGTTGCCCTCGAACCAGTACCAGTTGTCCGGCTCCTCCTCGGTGCCCTCCCACGCGAGGATGTGCGTGGCGACCCGGTCCAGGAACCACCGGTCGTGGGAGACCACCACGGCGCAGCCCGGGAACTCCAGCAGGGCGTTCTCCAGCGAGCCGAGGGTCTCGACGTCGAGGTCGTTGGTGGGCTCGTCGAGCAGCAGCAGGTTGCCGCCCTGCTTGAGGGTCAGCGCCAGGTTGAGCCGGTTCCGCTCACCGCCCGAGAGCACGCCGGCCTTCTTCTGCTGGTCCGGGCCCTTGAAGCCGAACGCCGAGACGTAGGCGCGCGAGGGCATCTCGACGTTGCCGACGTTGATGTAGTCCAGCCCGTCCGAGACGACCTCCCACAGCGACTTGTTCGGGTCGAGGTTGGCGCGGTTCTGGTCCACGTAGGAGATCTTGACGGAGTCGCCGATCTTCAGCTCGCCCCCGTCCAGCTCCTCGAGGCCCACGATGGTCTTGAACAGGGTCGACTTGCCGACGCCGTTGGGGCCGATGACGCCCACGATGCCGTTGCGCGGCAGCGAGAAGGACAGGTCCTTGATCAGGGAGCGGTCCCCGAAGCCCTTCTGCAGGCCCTGCGCCTCGATGACGAGGTTGCCCAGGCGCGGTCCCGGCGGGATCTGGATCTCCTCGAAGTCGAGCTTGCGCGTCTTCTCGGCCTCGGCGGCCATCTCCTCGTAGCGGGCCAGGCGGGCCTTGGACTTGGCCTGCCGGCCCTTGGCGTTGGAGCGCACCCACTCGAGCTCGTCGGCCAGCCGCTTGGCCTGCTTGGCGTCCTTCTTGCCCTGCACCTCCATGCGGGCCCGCTTGGTCTCGAGGTAGGCCGAGTAGTTGCCCTCGTAGCCGTAGAGACGGCCGCGGTCGACCTCGCAGATCCACTCGGCCACGTGGTCGAGGAAGTACCGGTCGTGCGTCACGGCCATGACGGCACCGTGGTAGTCCTTCAGGTGCTGCTCCAGCCACAGCACGGACTCGGCGTCGAGGTGGTTGGTGGGCTCGTCGAGCAGGAGCAGGTCCGGCTTCTGCAGCAACAGCTTGCACAGGGCCACGCGGCGGCGCTCACCGCCGGAGAGGACCGTGACGTCGGCGTCCGGCGGCGGGCAGCGCAGCGCGTCCATCGCCTGCTCCAGCTGGGAGTCGAGGTCCCAGGCGTTGGCGGTGTCGATGTCCTCCTGGAGCCGGCCCATCTCCTCCATCAGGGCGTCGAAGTCGGCGTCGGGCTGGGCCATCTGCTCGGAGATCTCGTTGAAGCGGTCGAGCTTGGCCTTGATCTCGCCGACGCCCTCCTCCACGTTGCCGAGGACCGTCTTCTCCTCGTTCAGCGGCGGCTCCTGCAGCAGGATGCCGACGGTGTAGCCGGGGCTGAGCCGGGCCTCGCCGTTGGAGGGCTGGTCGAGGCCGGCCATGATCTTGAGGATGGTGGACTTGCCGGCGCCGTTGGGTCCCACGACGCCGATCTTCGCGCCGGGGTAGAACGACATGGTGACGTCGTCGAGGATGACTTTGTCGCCCACGGTCTTGCGGGCCTTGGACATTGTGTAGATGAATTCCGCCATGCCCTCAAGGCTACCCCGCTCCGTCCCCGCCCACCGGCGGGGACGGAGCGGGACGGGCGGGGCCCGCCGGGCGCGTCGGGGCGGCTCAGGCGGTCGCGGGCTGCCGACGCGGCCGGCGTCCCGGATCGGCTCCGGGGCGGATCTCGCCGGTCTCCGGGTCGACGCTCTCCGGGGCCGGAGGGTCGTCCTCGGCCGGGTCCCGGCGCTGCCCGGAGGGGCTCGTCGTCTCCTCCGGAGCCGACGGCGCCGCGCCGTCCCCGGCCGGGTCGGGTGCTCCGTTCGGCTCCGCGGCCGGGGAGGCGGTGACGGTGCGCTGGAAGCAGGCCGTGCCCAGCGCCAGGTCGTGCCCGATCGAGACGGCGTCCACGTCCACGGCCGTGCTGCGCCCGTGCTCGCCCTCCCAGGACCGGACCTTCAGCTTCCCGACCACCACCACGGGCTGGCCCTTCTTGATGCTCGCCAGCGCGTTGAGCCCCAGCGCGCGGAACGCCTGCACGGAGAACCAGTTGGTGTGCCCGTCGCGCCAGGCCGAGCTCTGCTGGTCGAACCAGCGCGGCGTGGAGGCCAAGCGGAAGGTCACCACCACGGTGCCGTCGGGCAGGTTGCGGGACTCGGGGTCCGTGGCCACGTAGCCGCGGACGGTGATCTGCTCGGTCATCGGGAACTCCTCTGGACGGCGGCCGTTCGGCCGGGGCTGGCCCCGGTGCGGGGTGCCCCCAGGGTCCTGCGCTCCCGGTCCGGGACGAGGCCCCGGCGGCCCGGTTGTGGAGGGACCGGCCCGGGATTCCCCGGGCCGGGGACCGGTGCAGTGCGGACCGAACCGCGGCATCCGTGCCCGGGGCCGGCGCCGTAGCGACGCGGACGGTGGCCGGTGCGGGGCGGGCGGTCCCTGTGCCTCAGTCGAGGTCGGCGGTGTCCCACGTGATCACGCCGAGCGGGCGATGACGCTTCTCCTGCTCCCGGGCGCACGCCCAGCACCACGGCCCGTGCACGGGCGGCGCCCCGCACGGGCAGAGGCGGATACGGGACATCGTGCTCACCTCGATGAAGGTCGCAGCGGCCGGTCGGGCGGTGGCCCGCCGGACCGTCATCCTGCGCGGGTGTTCCTACTCCTACTACCGGTGCGGGAGCGCCTGTGGATGCACCCCGGCCGGAATGTCCCGGAACGTCACGGTCCGGACCTCCTCCGACGGCCGCCGCACGGCCGGAGGCCCGCCTGGCGCCGAACCGGGTCCGGGCCCGCCGGACACGACGGCGCGGACGGACCGGCACCCGGTCGCAGGCACCCGTTCCCGGATGCCCGGTCGCCGGCATCGGTCGCGAGTGCAGTGCGGACGCCGGGACCGGATCCGCACTGCACCCCCCCGGATCCGGTCCCGGCGTCCCCTACACGACGAGGCCCTGCCCGGTGACGATGCCACCCGTGCGGGTGTCGAGCTGCACGCAGTGGCTGTCGATCACGCTGCGGATGATGGCCTCCAGCCGGTCGGGGGCGATGTCCTCGTCGACGTGCCGGGCGATGAAGTCCCTGGTGTCCTCCGCGGCCTCCTCGACGGACTCGTAGTGGTGGTGGCGGGCCCCTCCGCCCACCCACTGCCGGATGATGGTGACGCTCATGGTTCCTCCCCTGGTCGGGTCCGCAGGCGTGGCCCTGTCCGCCCCGGGTCTCCCCTCCGAGGCGGTCCCTCGGGCGGGTCGCCGCCCGAGGGAGCGAGGATCGTGCGCCCGGCTCGCCCGCCCTGCCGAGGGCGGGGCGGGGCCGGGTGGGCCACGCCTCACGGAACACCTCTTAACTTATGCGAATTCACCGACTGCAGCTGTCCCCACTTCCGCCCCGCACGGCGAGGGAGCGGTGCCGGTGACCGGGCGCGCCGAGACCGCGCGCAGCAGAGGCGGTCCTGGGACACGGTGGGGCGCGTGGCCGGCACCGCGGCGTCGGCCTACCGCGGGCTCGGGGACGCCGGGACCCGGGGGTCGAGGAGACCCTTGGCCCGCAGCGCCGGCTTCTCCACGAGCGTCCAGGAGAGGAAGGCCAGGGGCAGCACGAGGACCACCGTGAGCACGATGTTCGCGGTCACGCCCCACGCCGCGGTGCCGAGCATGACCAGCAGCTGCTGGACGGGATAGGCGTAGATGTACACGCCGTAGGACAGGTCCGTGCGGGTCGTCCAGGCGCGGGAGGGCACGGACCCGATGCCGAGGACCGCGACGGCGAGCGGGAACTGGCCGAACTGGTCCGCCCAGCCCTCGTTGGTCAGGACCAGGTACGCGGCGACGGCGGCCGCCACGTGCCAGAGGCGCGGGCGCCAGCGGTCGGCCCAGGCCCAGACGGCCGCCCCGGCCAGGAAGTAGCCGGCGAGCCGGAGCCCGTTGAGGTAAAGGGTGGTCGTGACCTCCAGCGGACCCTCGGCGAGCACGCGGAGGCCGATGACCGCCAGGGTCAGTGCGGGCAGCACCCACCGGGCGCGCCGGACGGCCACGGCGAGGCTGAGCACCGCGCCGAGAGCGAGATAGGCGACGGCTTCGTAGAACAGGGTCCACAGGGAGCCGTTCCACGCCCCGTCGACGGGGGCGCCGGCGAGCGACCCGTCGATCTCCCACTGGGTGATCCTGAGCGCGCTGTTCGACAGCACGAAGCTCGCGGCCGAGCGCAGGTCGAAGGCCTGGCCGCCGAGATGGGCGCCCAGCGGCGCGAAGAACGCCGCCACCACCAGGAGGCTGACGAGGAAGCCCGGGTAGATGCGCAGGAGGCGTCGCCAGAGGTAGGGCACGAACTGCGTCCGCGTGCGGCTCTCGGCGATGAGATAACCGCTCACCAGGAAGAAGCCGTTGACGGCCACGTCGGAGAGGAACTCCATGCCGTGGCCGGGGGCTCCGGTGAGCGGCCATGCGTGGCCGAGGATGACCATGGCCGCGAACACGAGGCGCACGGCGTTGAGAAGGTTGTGACGGCTGCTCAGCCGTTCCTTGAGTGTCATGAGCGTCTGCACTCTCTGCGAGGGGTCTCACCCGACCCCCCGGGTGAGGCTCGTATTCTCACATGCAAATGCCTGGAGCGCCATCACGGCGGCCGTGGACGCCTCAGCAGCGGGACGACGGCGAGGTGCCCGGCCACGTCGGGGGGAGCGCCGGGGGGTCGGTGCACGCGGCGTCGTCCGGACATGACGAAAGCGCCCCACCCGGGAGAGGGCGGGGCGCTCCGCCGCGCCGGAGCGCGTGGCGCAACCCCACGCCGTTGGGGTACGACGTCCGGGGTTGCCGCACCGGTGTGAGCCAGTGCCACCCATAAGCTACCAGATGGTAATTTGGCCGCAGACATGTCGCTTCCCCCGCATGGGCTCCCGGCCGGTCGTTCCCCGCCTCGGCCGTCCCCACCGCGCCGAGGCCCAGGAGGACGAACGGCCCACAGCGACCCCGGGGTGCCCGGGGACCACCGCCGCCGCCGCCCGGACGCGAGCACTGACGACGCCCTGCCTGTCGGGCGAGAACGGCTCCGACATCGAGCACCGGCGATGGGACGTGCCTCCGGCTACCGCGCACCGGGGGGGGTTCCGTCCGGGTCGAGCCTCCCGGGCACCCCGCCGGGCCTCCGGGGCCGCAGGAAAGGACCTGCTGGTCCGCACCGCTGACACCCGTGCGGGGTGGGCGGACACTCCTCGTTCGTGAGCGCCCTCCGGACGACGGCCGGGGCGTGCGCGGAGGTCCGCAAACCGGGCAACAATTCCGACAGTGGCCCGGGCACCGGCACAGCCGACGGTCCTGACCGAGGACAGTACGTTTCGCGCACTCGTCCGGCTCCGCGGATGTCGTTTCGGCTAGCGTTCGACGCGTGCTCGGTGCGGATCGTCCCGACGGCACCGCCCGGCTCCACAGCCTGCGGCGGGTCGCCGGCACGGAGGACGGCGAACCCCTCTTCCCCTGGCCGCGTCGAGACCGCACCGGCGGGGGGAACGAGCTCGTCGGACCCCTGTGCGGGACGGTGCGCACCTGACGGAGCGCCCCTGCTCTCTCTCCATCACGGGGGCGCTCCGCCGCACCTCAGGTGCTGGGCCAGCAGCGGGCCGGTGACTCCTCGTCCCTTGATGCGAGTCCCCGGCCCTCCCGGGAGTCCCTGCTCGGTTGCCCTGGCCGGCATCGACGCTATCCGGCTTCCGGAGCACCCGAGATCCGCGGGTCTCACACTGTGAGACACCACCGGCCACGCGCAGTGCGCCCCGTCCGCCGCATGGTGGACGGGGCGTTCTCTCCCACCGGCCGACGTGCCGGGTGCCCGGTGCGGGGAGAGGACCGGGGAACGGCCCGGACAGGGCGCGGACCGCGTCCGCACCGCACGGTCGGGTCGGCGGCGAACGGGGTCGACCCGCCACGACTGCGGAGCCACCGGCGCCGCCCAGCGGGTCCGGTCGCGCGCAGGCCGCGACGCCGAGCCCGAGGGGGCCGCCGTCGCCCTCGGTGAGGCGCCGGGACCCCACGGCGTACCGTCGGGCCCGCCGACCGGAGGAGGGACATCGAACGTGGCAGCTGTCCCCGTTTGCGCGTCTTGCGACTGCAAACCCCCTCCCGTAGGAAGAGGTGGACGGCGAGCGAGGATTCGCCACGACCGAGGGGGCTGGGGCATGAGCGAGACACGGGGGACGCCGAAGATCTGGGTGGCGCTCGGGGTGGTCCTGTTCCTGGTCCCGTTCTGGGCCCTGCGGCAGTTGGACCTCCCCCTCTGGGCCACTCTGGCCTGGCTGGGAGTGGTGGTCGCAGCCGCCCTCCTGTTCGGGCGATGGGCGCGCCACGCGCCCCGCCACGAGCGGTTCAGCATCGACGACGAGTGGCAGTCCGGCCTGCCGGCCTCCGAAGCACTCGAGCGCATCACCGAGCACTTCCGGGCCGAGGGAGCCACGGTCCGCCAGAACGGACGGGAGGTCGTCGTCGAGGTCGGGTCCGACCTCATGTTCCGCTTCACCGGCATCGAGTCGGCCAGGGGCCGGCACGCCTTTCCCTCCACGCTCACGGTGACAGCCACCGGCGCAGGCGGAAGGACCACCCTGCGAGCGCAGAGCCGGGACAACCTGGGGTGGTACGCCAAGATGCACTCCTGGATCCCCCAGTGGGCCGCCGAGCGCAACGCCCACCTCCTCGACTCCGCTCGTTGCCTCACCGGCGCGACCGCCGAACGGCCTCATCTGGAGGCCATCAGGGACCGCCCGTCCGACAACAGCTTCCGGCCGGAGAACGCCATGAACTGGTCCTCCGCCGTGATCGTGTGGGGCTGCTGGGCCCTTCTCACCGCGTTCGTCGTCCTCGACGACGGCTTCCCCGTGGGCTTCTACTGGCTCTTCACCGCCGCGGCGGTTCTTCTCACGGGTCTGCTGGTCTGGTCTCGCCGGCGGCGCGACAGGTCCTGGGCGGATCGGGTGAAGAAGATGTGAGCTGCCACGTTTCGACCGCAGTTCTCGCCCACACCCCTCACGACTGGAGACAGGCCCCGTGCAGGAACCCCGTTCGCCATCCTCGTCGCCGGCGTCACGGTGCTCGTCCTGGCGTCGGCGGCCCTGCTGCACGGCCGCCGGCCGTTGGCCCCACGCCTTGCGAAGGACTCGCACGCGCAGACCGTCCGCAGCGTCGAGCTGGCCGCCGGGTGGACACCCACGGTGCTCTCGCTGGGTTTCCCGCTGATGGCGCTGCTCGTCCCCCTCGACCACTACGACCGGGGCTTCCGCTTCATGGTGGTCGGGTTCTTCGCCGTGGGTGCGGTGTGGCTGCTCGCGGTCGTCAAACTGCCAGGTTGCACGTCACCGCCGACCCGACGCGGACCGCGTCATCGCAGCACTGCTGCTCCCACTCGATACCCAGGGTCGGGGGGAGAAC
>NZ_JBSJYX010000042.1:0-9727 GCF_053711175.1 Kocuria sp. KH4 | reverse complement strand
CCCGGCACGGTCTCGGCCGGATCGGCCTCGGCGTAGAAGTGCACGCCCTGGATCAAGGACGAGGCGCAGTTGCCGACACCGGCCACGGCCACTCGGATGGGATGCTGGGACACGGTTCTCCTTCGTCATGAGGTCGGCGACAGCTGCCATGCGTCTGCGCCAGGGCCCCATGGGATCGATGGTGGTCAGGTACTTGAGTGACAACGTGGGGTCGCTCCGGGGCTCGGGCCCCGGAGCGTGGTGGGCTCGGTCAGTGGCCGCGGTCGATCCACTCCTGCAGGTGCGGGGCCTCGGCCCCGACCGTGGTGGGGTCCCCGTGGCCGGTGAGCACCTCGGTGCCCTCGGGCAGGCTCAGCAGCCGATCACGGATCGAGTCGATGATCGTGGGGAAGTCGCTGTAGGAGCGGCCGGTGGCCCCGGGCCCGCCCTGGAACAGGGTGTCGCCGGAGAACACGGTCCCGTGCTCCCCGAGGTCGGGGGCGGAGAAGCACACCGAGCCCGGGGAGTGCCCGGGGGTGTGGAGGACCACCAGCCGGGTCCCGGCCACCGTGATGCAGTCGCCGTCGGCGATCTCGAGGTCGACGCCGGTGCCCGGGTGGACCTGCTCCCAGAGCATCGTGTCGGCCGGATGCAGGTGCACGGGCGCGCGGAGCGCCTCGGCCACCTCGAGCGCGGCGCGGATGTGGTCGTCGTGGCCGTGGGTCAGGAGGACGGCCCGGGTGTCACGGGCCCCCACCGCCGCGGTCACGGCCGCGGCGTCGTGGGCGGGGTCGATCACGACGCACTGCTCGTCGTCGCCGACGATCCACACGTTGTTCTCGACCTCCCACGTGCCCCCGTCCAGGGAGAAGGTCCCGGAGGTCACCAGCCGCTCGATCCGGGCCCGCCCGGCGGGGCCGGCTGCGCCGTCCGCAGGTGCCGTCCCCGGCTCGTGCTCCGCGCGGCCCGCCCCCGGGACCGGGGTCCCGCCGGAGACGCATCCGGCGCTCATCGCGCGGCCTCGTGGGTCCCGCCGGTCACCACGCCCGGGGCGGGGGCTGTCTCCGGGCCCCATGCCCGGGTCCTGGCCCGGGGCACCGCACGGTCGACTCGGCGCATCGCCACTTCCTCTCTGCCGGGGTGACCGGCCCCCGGTCACCGGTGGCCGATGAGCAGGAGCGGGTCCGCGTCGCCGGCCGCGACCGGTACGTCTTCAACACGCGCAACGCACAGCGTAATGCGCAACATGGTGGGGAAAGTCTCCGGGAGGCCGCCGGTCCTGTCAAGGGACGTCGCCGCGGTGCCGTGCCCGGCCGCCTGGCGGGCCGCCCGGTCACGGCGGAGCCGGCGTCACCGGTGACGGCCGCTCCCGTCGAACCGCATCCGCTGGAGGATCACGGCGGGGATCTCCTCGACGGGCACGCAGGCGGAGCCGACGTGCGGGATGGCGTTCAGGACGTGCATCTCCTCGGCCCGACGGCCGCGTCCCTCACCCGCCGGAGACCACGTCCCGCCCGATCGTCTCCCGCAGGATCTCGCTTGTGCCCCCGAAGATCGTCAGCAGCCGGGAGGCGAGATAGGCCTGGGCCACGGGGTAGTCGAGGATGTAGCCGTAGCCGCCGTGCAGCTGCAGGCACCGGTCCGTGACGGACTTCGCGCGCTCGCTCGCCCAGTACTTGGCCTTGGAGGCCCCGACGACGTCGAGCGCCCCGGCGTTGAACGCGTGCACGGCCCGCTGGACGTAGGCCTCGGTGACCTCCACCTCGACCGTCAGCTCGGCGACCTCGAACCGGCAGTGCTGGAAGTCCAGCACCCGGGAGCCGAAGGCCGTGCGCTCCCCGACGTGCTCCAGGGTGGACTCCAGGGTCGCGCGCGCCACGGCGCTCGCGGCCACCGCGACCGCCAGCCGCCCCTGCGGCAGCAGCTGCCGGATCTGCCGCAGCCCGCCGCCCTCGGCACCGATCAGGTGCGCGCCGGGAACGCGGACGTCCTCGAAGAACAGCTCGGCGGTGTCCGAGGCCCGCACGCCCATCTTGTCCAGCTGTTTGCCGACCACGTAACCGGGGGAGTCCGCCTTGTGCACCAGGAAGAGGCTGAAGCTGTCCTCCCCAGCGCGCTCGGTACGCCCGTCCGTGCGGGCCAGCACCAGGGCGGCGTCCCCGCCGACCCCATTGCCGATGAAGGTCTTCTGACCGTTGAGCACCCAGTGCTCGCCGTCGCGCACGGCCCGCGTGCGCACCCCGCGCAGGTCGGAGCCGGCGCCCGGTTCGGTCCAGGCCACGGAGGTGACCAGTTCCCCGGTGAGGATCCGCGGCAGCCACCGCTCCTGCTGCTCCGCGGTGCCGTGGGCGAGCAGGTGGGGCAGCACCCAGTCGTCGCCGAGGTGCAGCGCCAGGGCCACGCCGAGGGCTCCGCCGCGGACCAGCTCCTCGTCGAGCACGGCGCGGAACCGGTAGTCGGTCAGGCCCATGCCGCCGTGCTCCTCCGGCACGGCGAGCCCGAGCAGGCCCGCCTCCCCGGCGGCGCGCCACATGCTGCGCGGCATCAGGTGCTCGGCGTCCCACCGCGCGTAGTGGGGGGCGACCTCGCGCGCCACGAACTCGCGCGCCACGTCGCGGAACTCCTCGTGCTCCTCCTCGAAGAAGGGCTGGACGGGCGGGGCGGGGGTCACGGGGAGCCTCCTGTGCTGGTGGGGCCCGGATCGCCGGTGGGCTCCGGGCCACCGGTGGGGTCCGGGGGGAACGCGGTGCGCAGCGCGGCCCAGGTCATCTCCTCGAGGGCGGCCCGGGCGGCGTCGAGGCGCTGTGCCTCCTGCGGGGCGCGCAGCCGCTGCGCGGCCCGCAGGGAGTGTGGGGTGGAGTTGATCAGCCCGAAGGCGGCCTGGGCGCGCAGGGTGAGGTCGGCGGCCTCGCGGGCGGGGGCGAGCTCGCGCAGGGCCTCGACCCACAGGGTCACGTAGCCGCGCTGGAGCACGCGCACCGTGCGGCGGTCCTCGGCCGTGAGGTGGGGCAGCTCCCGGTCCTGCACCACGATCACGGCGGGGCGGTGCAGGGCGAAGTCGACCTGGAAGCGGACCAGGTCCCGCAGCCGCCGCCGCGGGTCGGGGGCGTGCCGGGCCACCTCGCGGCCGCGCTCGAGCAGGTCGTGGCTGACCTCCAGCAGGACCGCGCCCAGGACGGCCTGCTTGCTCGCGAAGTGCCGGTAGACCGCGGGTCCGCTGACGCCCGCGGCCGCGCCGATGTCGTCGATCGAGACCCCGGCGAAGCCGCGTTCGGCGAAGAGCGTGGCGGAGGCGGCGAGCAGGTCCTGCCGGCGCCGGGCCTTCGCCTGCCCGCGCACCGTCGTGGGCGCCGGGGCGGGTCGGCGGTCGGTCTGCGGCATGCGGTCCTTCTTCCGGGGAGGAGGCGGGCGTTCCTGGACATTCTAGTGAGTCGCCACTAACCTGACGCTCAGGTTAGTCGCCACTAACCGAAGTGGCACCCGGGGCCGCGTCGGGACGGAGGAGCGGATGCGCACGCTGAGCACCCAGGTGGATCCGGGCGGCCCGGACTTCGCCGCCAACGCGGCCGCCCAGCGCCGGCTCGTCGAGGAGCTGGAGCGGCGCCTGGACCGGGTGGCGCAGGGCGGGCCGCCGGCCTCGCGGGCGCGGCACGTGGGCCGGGGCAAGCTGCTGCCGCGGGAGCGCGTGGACCACCTGCTCGACCCCGGCAGCCCGTTCCTGGAGGTCGGCGCGCTGGCGGCCGAGGGGATGTACGGCGACGAGTGCCCCGCGGCCGGGCTGATCGCCGGGATCGGGCTCGTGCACGGCCGGCAGGTGATGGTCGTGTGCAACGACGCCACGGTCAAGGGCGGCACCTACTACCCCCTGACGGTCAAGAAGCACCTGCGCGCCCAGGAGATCGCCCTCGAGAACCGGCTGCCCTGCGTCTACCTCGTGGACTCCGGCGGGGCGTTCCTGCCGATGCAGGACGAGGTCTTCCCGGACCGCGAGCACTTCGGGCGGATCTTCTACAACCAGGCGCACCTCTCGGCCGCGGGCGTCGCCCAGATCGCCGCGGTGCTGGGCTCGTGCACCGCGGGCGGCGCCTACGTGCCGGCGATGAGCGACGAGACCGTGATCGTGCGCGGACAGGGCACGATCTTCCTCGGCGGCCCGCCGCTGGTGAAGGCCGCCACCGGCGAGGAGGTCACCGCGGAGGAGCTGGGCGGCGGCGAGCTGCACGCGGCCGTCTCCGGGGTGGTCGACCACCTCGCGGAGAGCGACGAGCACGCCCTGGAGATCGTCCGCGACATCGTGGCGACCCTGCCCCCGCCCGCCCCGCGCGCCTGGCCGGTGCGGCCCGCGGAGCCCCCGGCGGTGGCCGAGGACGAGCTGGCCGGGGCGGTCCCGGTGGACCCCAACGCCGGCTACGACGTGCACGAGGTGATCGCCCGGCTCGTGGACGGATCCCGCTTCGCCGAGTTCAAGGCGGAGTACGGCACCACGCTCGTCACCGGCTTCGCCCACCTGCACGGCCACCCGGTGGGCGTCGTGGCCAACAACGGGGTGCTCTTCGCCGAGTCCGCGCTGAAGGGCGCCCACTTCGTCGAGCTGTGCGACCAGCGCGGGATCCCGCTGCTGTTCCTGCAGAACGTCACCGGCTTCATGGTGGGCCGCGACTACGAGGCCGGCGGCATCGCCAAGCACGGCGCCAAGATGGTCACCGCCGTGGCCACCACCCGGGTCCCGAAGCTCACCGTGGTGATCGGGGGGTCCTTCGGGGCCGGCAACTACTCCATGTGCGGGCGCGCGTACTCCCCGCGGTTCCTGTTCCTGTGGCCGCAGGCGCGGATCTCGGTGATGGGCGGGGCCCAGGCCGCCTCGGTGCTGGCCACCGTCAGGGCCGAGCAGCTGGCCGCCCGCGGGCAGGACTGGGACGCGCAGGAGCGGGAGGCGTTCATGGCACCCGTCCGCCGGCAGTACGAGGAGCAGGGCAACCCCTGGTACTCCACCGCCCGGCTGTGGGACGACGGCGTGATCGCCCCCTCCGACACCCGCGAGGTGCTCGGGCTGGCCCTCGAGGTCTGCTCCCGCGCCCCGCTGCCCCGGGCCGGCTTCGGCCTCTTCAGGATGTGAGCCCCGTGAGCACCGGCACGCCCCCGCACCGCTTCGACGTCGTCCTCGTGGCCAACCGCGGCGAGATCGCCCGCCGGAT
Organism: Kocuria sp. KH4; assembly: GCF_053711175.1. Taxonomy (NCBI): domain Bacteria; kingdom Bacillati; phylum Actinomycetota; class Actinomycetes; order Micrococcales; family Micrococcaceae; genus Kocuria; species Kocuria sp. KH4. Next base: position 4,553 of record NZ_JBSJYX010000042.1, on the reverse strand, counting down.
CCTGCGCACCCTCAGGGCGCTGGGCATCCGCTCGGTCGCGGTCTACAGCGCGGCCGACCGCGACGCGGTGCACGTGCGCGAGGCCGACGTGGCCGTGTGCCTGGGCCCGGCCGCCCCGGCGCAGAGCTACCTGCGGATCGATGCCGTGGTCGAGGCCGCCCGCGCCACCGGGGCGCAGGCGGTCCACCCCGGCTACGGGTTCCTCTCCGAGAACGCGGACCTGGCCCGCGCGTGCGCAGCGGCCGGCATCGCCTTCGTCGGCCCCGGCGCCGAGGCCCTGGAGATCATGGGGGACAAGATCCGCGCCAAGCGGCACGTGGCCGCCGCCGGGGTGCCCACCGTGGCCGGGGTCTCGGAACCGGGGCTCGACGACGACGCCCTGGTGGCCGCCGCCGCGGGCATGGACTACCCGCTGCTGATCAAGCCCTCGGCCGGGGGCGGCGGCAAGGGCATGCAGGTGGTCGAGTCCCCCGAGCGGCTGCCCGAGGCCCTCGTCGCGGCCCGCCGGGTCGCGGCCGCCGCCTTCGGGGACGACACCCTGTTCCTGGAACGGCTCGTCGAGTCCCCCCGGCACATCGAGGTCCAGGTCCTCGCGGACACGCACGGGGCCGTGGTGCACCTCGGCGAGCGCGAGTGCTCGCTGCAGCGCCGGCACCAGAAGGTGATCGAGGAGGCGCCCTCGCCGCTGCTGGACCCCGCCACCCGGGAGCGGATCGGGCGGGCCGCCTGCCAGGTGGCCCGCTCGGTGGGCTACGCCGGCGCCGGGACCGTGGAGTTCCTCGTGGCCGCGGACCGGCCCGAGGAGTTCTTCTTCATGGAGATGAACACCCGCCTGCAGGTCGAGCACCCGGTGACCGAGCTGGTCACCGGCGTGGACCTCGTGGCGCACCAGCTGCGCGTCGCCGCGGGGGAGCCCCTCGCCCTGGCCCAGGAGGACGTGGTGCTCACCGGCCACGCGGTGGAGGCGCGGGTCTACGCCGAGGACCCCGCGCGCGGCTTCCTGCCCACCGCCGGCACCGTGCTGGCGCTCGAGGAGCCCTCCGGCCCGGGGATCCGCGTGGACTCCTCGCTGGCCGAGGGCCTGACGGTGGGCTCCGACTACGACCCCCTGCTGGCCAAGGTGGTCGCCTGGGGCGAGGACCGGGCGCAGGCCCTGGACCGGCTGGACGCCGCCCTGGCGGGGACCGTGGTGCTCGGGGTGGGCACCAACACCGAGTACCTGCGCGCCCTGCTCGCCGACCCCGCCGTGCGCGCCGGGGATTTGGACACCACCCTCATCGAGCGGCGGCTGCCGGAGCTGCAGTTCGCCGCCCCGGACGAGACCCACTTCGCCGCCGCGGCCGCCTTCCTGCACACCCGCAGCCCCCGCCCCGACCCCGGTTCCGGGCCGTGGGCCCGCACCGGGGGCTGGCGGCCCACCGGCCGGGCGCGGCCCGCCGTGGAGCTCGTCCACGGGCTGGGGCAGTCCCGCCGCACCGTCGTCGACGACGGCGTGCGCCTGGTGCCCCTGCCCGGCCGCTCGGCCGCGCACCTGCTGGAGACCGGCGGGACCGCCCGCGTCGTCCACGTCGCGGCCGGGCCGGACAGCGTCTGGGTGGGCGAGGGCGGGTTCGCCGCCGAGCTCCACGTGCTGACCCGCGAGGAGCGGCTGGAGCGGGCGCTCGCGGCCCTGGAGGGCGCGGCGGGGCCCGCCGCGCCCGAGCTGCGCTCGCCCATGCCCGGCACCGTCGTCGCGGTGCCCGCGGCCGCGGGGGAGCGGGTCGCGGAGGGACAGACCGTGGTGGTCGTCGAGGCCATGAAGATGGAGCACCGGCTGACCGCCCCCACCGCCGGGACCGTGGAGCTGTCCGTGCGGGCCGGGGAGCGGGTCAGGGTGCACCAGGTGCTCGCCCGCGTGGTGCCCGACGTCCCCGGCGCCGCACCCGGCGCCGGTCCGGCGGCGCCCGGGAGCCCGCCGTCCACCGATCCGACCCGTCAGGAGCACCGGCCATGAACTTCGAGCTCGACGAGGAGCACCAGGACCTCTCCGACACCGTCCGGGAGTTCGCCGACGAGGTGATCGCCCCCGTCTCGGCCCGCTACGACCGGGAGCACGCGTTCCCCTACGAGATCGTGGCGCAGATGGGCGAGCTGGGGCTGTTCGGCCTGCCCTTCCCCGAGGAGTACGGCGGGATGGGCGGGGACAGCCTCGCCCTGTGCCTGGCGCTCGAGCAGATCGCGCGGGTCGACCAGTCCGTGGCCATCACCCTCGAGGCCGGGGTGTCGCTGGGCGCCATGCCGATCTTCCGCTTCGGCACCGAGGAGCAGCGGCAGCGGTGGCTGCCCGACCTCGCCGCGGGCCGGGCGCTCGCCGGCTTCGGGCTCACCGAGCCGGAGGCCGGCTCCGACGCCGGGGGCACCCGCACCACCGCGCGGCGGGAGAACGGGCAGTGGGTGGTCGACGGCGCCAAGGAGTTCATCACCAACTCCGGCACGGACATCACCCGCCTGGTCAGCGTCACCGCGGTCACCGGCACCACGCAGCTGCCGGACGGGCGGGCCGGCAAGGAGATCTCCACGATCGTCGTCCCCACGGACACCCCCGGCTTCCGCGCCGGGAAGGCCTACGACAAGGTCGGCTGGAACGCCTCGGACACCCACCCGCTGTCCCTGCAGGACGTCCGGGTCCCGGAGGACCACCTCCTGGGCGAGGAGGGACGCGGCTACGCCAACTTCCTGTCCGTCCTCGACGAGGGCCGCATCGCCATCGCCGCCCTGGCCACCGGCGCGGCCCAGGGCTGCGTCGAGGAGTCGGTGCGCTACGCCGGGGAGCGCACCTCCTTCGGCCGGCCCATCGGGAACCACCAGGCGATCTCCTTCAAGATCGCCCGCATGCAGGCCCGCGCGCACACCGCCCGCCTGGCCTACTACGACGCCGCGTCCCGGATGCGCGCCGGGCGGCCGTTCAAGACGCAGGCCGCGATCGCCAAGCTCGTGGCCGGGGAGGCCGCGATGGACAACGCCCGGGACGCCACCCAGGTCTTCGGCGGCTACGGGTTCGTCAACGAGTCCCGGGTGGCCCGCCACTACCGCGACTCCAAGATCCTCGAGGTCGGCGAGGGCACCACCGAGGTGCAGCTCATGCTCGTCGCCCGCGAGCTGGGACTGTGAGGGGGCGGCCGTGAGCGCACCGCGCAAGGTGGTCCGCCAGCGCGGGCTGTGGTTCGAGGAGTTCGAGGAGGGCACCGTCTACGAGCACGCCCCGGGACGCACGGTGACCGAGGCCGACAACGTCCTGTTCACGACCCTCACCATGAACACCCAGTCCCTGCACCTCGACGCCGCCTGGGCCGGGCGCCAGCCCTTCGGACAGCGCCTGGTGAACTCGATGTTCACGCTCTCCACCCTCGTGGGCGCCTCCGTGGCGCAGCTGACCCAGGGCACCGTCGTGGCCAACCTCGGCTTCGAGGAGGTGCGGTTCCCGCACCCGCTGCACCACGGGGACACCCTGTACTCGTCCTCCGAGATCCTCGGCACCCGCCCGTCCTCCTCCCGGCCCGGGCAGGGCGTCGTGCGGATCAAGCACGTCGGGCGCAACCAGGACGGCGTGGTGGTCGCCGAGTGCATCCGCTCCGTGCTCGTATGGGCCCGCGATGCCGCCCCGCGGTGACCCCGGAGCCCCGGACCCCGTCCCGCGCCCGCCCCGCCACCCGAGAGGAGAGCCGCCCGTGACCGACGACCCCGTCCTCGGCCCGGCCCTGCTGTTCTGCCCGGCCGACCGTCCCGACCGCTACGCCAAGGCGGCCGCGCGGGCCGACACCGTGGTCCTCGACCTCGAGGACGCGGTCGCCGGGCCGGACCGGCCCGCCGCCCGGGACGCCCTCGTGGCCACGCCCCTGGACCCGGCCCGCACCGTGGTGCGGGTCAACGCCGTGGGCACCGAGGACCTCGCCCACGACCTCGTCGCCCTGCGGCGCACCGCGTACACCACCGTGATGCTGCCCAAGGCCGCCTCCGCCGAACACCTCGCCGTCGCCGCGGAGCTGGGCCTGGAGCGGGTGATCGCCCTGTGCGAGACCGCCGAGGGGGTCGTGCACGCCCTCGGGATCGCCCGCGCCCCCAACGTGGTGGCGCTGATGTGGGGCGCCGAGGACCTGCTCGCCTCCCTGGGCGGCAGCTCGTCCCGCCGCCCGGACGGCGCCTACCGGGACGTCGCCCGGCACGCCCGCTCCGTGATGCTGCTGGCCGCCGGCGCCGCCGGCAAGCCCGCGATCGACGCCGTGCACGTCGACATCGCCGACCTCGACGGGCTGCGCGAGGAGGCCCTCGACGCCGTGGCCTCCGGCTTCGCGGCCACCGCCTGCATCCACCCCGGCCAGGTGGAGACCGTCCGCGCCGCCTACCGCCCCGCCGAGGAGGAGCTCGCCGCCGCCCGGGAGCTGCTCGCGGCCGCCCGGGACGCCGCCGGCGTCTTCACCTTCCGCGGGCGGATGGTCGACGAGCCCCTGCTCCGCCACGCCGAGCGGCTCGTGCGCCGCGCCGGCGGCTGAGCCCCCGTCTCCCGCCCACCCGTC
>NZ_JBSJYX010000041.1:0-11947 GCF_053711175.1 Kocuria sp. KH4 | reverse complement strand
GGCAACTACTGAAGGAGTCCATGAGGGCTCCAGGATACCGGAGCGGGAGCTCCCGGGGCGCGCTCAGGACCAGCTGACCGGGCGCGCCCTGCCCTCCTCGTAGCCGGAGGCGGACTGGATGCCGACCACCGCGCGCGCCGCGAACTGCTCGAGGCTGGTGGCCCCCGCGTAGGTCATGGAGCTGCGCACGCCCGCGGTGATCTGGTCCACGAGGTCCTCCACGCCGGGGCGCTCGGGGTCCAGATACATCTTGGAGCTGGAGATGCCCTCCTCGAACAGGCCCTTCCGGGCCCGGGCGAAGGCGCCCTCGCCCCGGGTGCGCTCGCGCACCGCGCGGGTGGACGCCATCCCGAAGCTCTCCTTGTACGCGCGCCCGTCGGCGTCGACGTTGAGCTCCCCCGGCCCCTCGTGGGTGCCGGCGAACCAGGAGCCGACCATGACCTGGCTGGCGCCGGCCGCGAGCGCGAGGGCGACGTCGCGGGGGTGCTTCACCCCGCCGTCGGCCCACACGTGCCGACCCAGGCCGGCGGCGGCCTCGGCGCACTCGAGCACCGCGGAGAACTGGGGCCGGCCCACGGCCGTCATCATCCGGGTGGTGCACATCGCCCCGGGACCCACGCCGACCTTCACGATGTCCGCCCCGGCGTCCACGAGGTCCTGCACGCCGTCGGCGGTGACCACGTTGCCCGCCACCACCGGGACGTCCGGCGCCGCCGCGCGGACCTGGCCCAGGGCCTCGATCATCTTGCGCTGGTGGCCGTGGGCGGTGTCCACCACCAGCACGTCCACGCCGGCGTCCAGCAGCGCCCGCGCCTTGCCCCGGACGTCGCCGTTGATGCCCACCGCCGCGCCCACCCGGAGCCGGCCCTCGCCGTCGAGGGCGGGGGTGTAGATGGTCGAGCGGACGGTGCCCTTGCGGGTCAGCACGCCCACCACGGTGTCGCCGTCGAGCACCGGCGCCACGTGCGCCCGCGTCTGGGCGAGCCGGTCGTAGGCGGCGGCCAGGACGTCGTCCCCGGAGTGCGCGGAGACCTCCGCCAGCGAGAACACCGGGGCGTCGGTGCGCATGATCGAGCCCAGCTGGGTGAAGCGGTCCACCTCGGCGCAGTCCGCGGCGAGCACCACCCCGCGGTAGGCGCGGTCCGGGCCGCACACCACCACGGCCCCGTGGGGGCGCTTGTGCATGACGCCCAGGGCGTCGTGGACCGTGTCCTCCGCCCCCAGCACCACGGGCGTCTCGAAGCGCGGGGAGCGGTTCTTCACCCACGAGGTCACCTCGGCGATGACGTCCAGCGGGATGTCCTGCGGAAGGATGCCCAGACCGCCCCGCCGGGCCAGCGTCTCGACCATGCGGCGGCCGGTGACCGCCGTCATGTTCGCCGCGACCAGGGGGATCGTGGCGCCCGTGCCGTCGCGGGGCGTGAGGTCGACGTCGAAGCGGGAGGTGACCCGGGAGCTGGCGGGGACCAGGAAGACGTCGTTGTAGGTCAGATCGGACGTGGGGGTGTTGAGGAAGCGCACGCGGACCAGTCTAGCGGGGCGCCCACGACACGCGCCGCGGCGCCGGAGGCGCGGACTAGCCATGCCGCCGCGCAGATCACTAGACTCGCCGGAGGTACGGCCGCGCCCGGGTCACGACCGTCCGGCAGGTCCGGAGGACGCCGGCGGCTGTCACGGGAGACGGCCGGCGACGACCACCGGCGGGACCGGATGCTGCCGGGACCGACAACGCGAGGACCGGAGAGCCGGTCCCCGCGCGACCAACCTATGGAAGAGGCGTATTCCCCGTGCCACATCAGCCACAGCACCCCATCCCTGAAGAATTCGCAGGTAACGAGTGGCTCGTCGACGAACTGTTCGAGAAGTACCGGTCGGACAGGAACTCGGTGGACGCGAAGTGGTGGCCCATCTTCGAGGCGATGAGCGCTGACAACGGCACTGCGACGGAGCAGCCGGCCGCCCGGACGTCCACCGCACCGACCTCCACCGCCCAGGCCTCCGCCCCGGCGCAGCAGGCCCCCGCCCCGAAGGTCCCCGCCCCGAAGGCACCCGCCCCGCAGAGCGCCCCCCGGGCCGCGTCGACGTCGACGCCGGCCGCGGCCCCGCCCGCCACGAAGTCCGGCGCCAAGGCCGAGGGCCGCCCCGAGAACGGCCAGGGCGAGACCGAGTCGCGCCGCCCCATCCCGGCCCAGCCGGCCCGGGCCCGCGCCAGCGCCCCCAGCACGGACGCCCCCGCGGAGGACAGGGTCGTCAAGCTGCGCGGCCCCGCCAAGGCGGTGGCGGCCAACATGGACGCCTCGCTCACCGTGCCGACCGCCACGACGGTGCGCGCGGTCCCCGCGAAGCTGCTGATCGACAACCGGATCGTGATCAACAGCCACCTCGCCCGCAACCGCGGCGGCAAGGTCTCCTTCACGCACCTGATCGGCTACGCCGTGATCAAGGCGCTGGCCAACTACCCGTCCCAGAACGTCGTCTACGACGAGCAGGACGGCAAGCCGGCGGCCGTGCACCCCGCCCACGTCAACTTCGGGATCGCCATCGACATCCCGAACAAGGACGGCTCCCGCAACCTCGTGGTGCCCAACATCAAGGGCGCGGAGGAGATGTCCTTCCTGCAGTTCTGGAACGCCTACGAGGACATCGTGCGCCGGGCGCGCGCCAACGCGCTCACCATGGAGGACTACCAGGGCACCACGGTGTCCCTGACCAACCCCGGCGGCATCGGCACCGTGCACTCCGTGCCGCGGCTGTCCAAGGGACAGGCCTGCATCGTCGGCGTGGGCGCCCTGGACCACCCGGCCGAGTACCGGGGCTCCTCCCCGAAGACCATCGCCCGGCACGCCGTCTCCAAGATCATCACGCTGACCTCGACCTACGACCACCGCGTCATCCAGGGCGCGGGCTCCGGCGAGTTCCTGCGCCTGATCGAGTCCTACCTGCTGGGCGGGGACGACTTCTACGACGAGATCTTCGAGGCCCTGCGGATCCCCTACGAGCCCGTGCGCTGGGCCGTGGACAACCAGGTCAACCCCGAGATCCAGGTCAACAAGGTCGCCCGGATCCAGCAGCTCATCCACGCCTACCGCGTGCGCGGGCACCTCATGGCGGACACCAACCCGCTCGAGTACGTGATGCGCAAGCACCCCGACCTCGACATCCGCACCTACGGGCTGTCCCTGTGGGACCTGGAGCGCGAGTGGCCCACCGGCGGCTTCGGCGGCGCGGACGTGCTGAGCCTGCGCACCATCCTCGGCCGGCTCCGGGACGCCTACTGCCGCACCCTCGGCGTGGAGTACATGCACCTGCAGGAGCCGGAGGAGCGCGAGTGGTTCCAGGACCAGCTCGAGCACGGCTACCAGAAGCCCAGCCGCGAGGAGCAGTTCCGCATCCTCGGCCGGCTCAACGCGGCCGAGGCCTTCGAGACGTTCCTGCAGACGAAGTACGTGGGCCAGAAGCGCTTCTCCCTGGAGGGCGGCGAGTCCCTGATCCCGCTGCTCGACGAGATCATCGCCGACGCCGCCGACGCCGGGCTCGCCGGGGTGGGCATCGCCATGGCCCACCGCGGCCGGCTCAACGTGCTCACCAACATCGCCGGCAAGTCCTACGCCCAGGTGTTCCGCGAGTTCGAGGGCAGCCAGGACCCCCGCACCACCGAGGGCTCCGGCGACGTGAAGTACCACCTCGGCACGGAGGGCACCTTCACCTCCGACAACGGCAACGAGACCCAGGTCTACCTCGCCGCGAACCCGTCCCACCTCGAGGCGGCGGACCCGGTCATCGAGGGCATCGCCCGCGCCAAGACCGACGTCCTCGGCGCCGGGCCGGAGGGCGACGGCACCTACCCCGTGCTCCCGATCCAGGTGCACGGCGACGCCGCCTTCGCCGGTCAGGGCGTCGTGGCCGAGGTCCTGCAGATGGCGCAGCTGCCCGGGTACACGGTGGGCGGGACCGTCCACGTCATCGTGAACAACCAGGTGGGCTTCACCACCTCCCCGGCCGCGGCGCGCTCCACGACCTACGCGACCGACATCGCCAAGGGCCTGCAGGCGCCGATCTTCCACGTCAACGCGGACGACCCCGAGGCCGTCACGCACGTGGGGCAGATGGCGTTCGCCTGGCGCCAGGCGTTCCACAAGGACGTCGTGATCGACCTCATGTGCTACCGCCGCCGCGGCCACAACGAGGGCGACGACCCCTCGATGACCCAGCCGCTGATGTACAACCTCATCGAGGAGAAGCGCTCGACCCGCAAGATCTACACCGAGAACCTGGTGGGCCGCGGCGACATCACCCAGGAGGAGGCCGACCGGGCGCTCAAGGACTACCAGGAGCGCCTGGAGCGGGTGTTCGCGGAGACCCACGAGGCCCAGACCTCGTCCATCCCGCTGGTCACCGGCGACTCCGCGGCGATCTCGAACATCGAGCGGCCCTCCGCCCAGCAGGCGGACTCCGGGATCTCGGTGCCGCGGACCACGGCGATCTCCACGGAGGCCGCCCAGCGCCTGGGGGCGGTGCACGTGGAGATCCCCGAGGACTTCGCCGTGCACAAGAAGCTGCGCAAGCTGCTCGAGCGCCGGGAGGCGATGACCCGCGAGGGCGGCGTGGACTGGGGCATGGGCGAGCTCATGGCCTTCGGCTCGCTGATGATGGAGGGCATCCCGGTGCGCATGTCCGGCCAGGACGTGCGGCGCGGGACCTTCACCCAGCGCCACGCGGTGTTCTTCGACGCCGACACCGGGGCGGAGTGGACCCCGCTCAACCACCTCTCCGGGGACCAGGCCAAGCTGGCGATCTACAACTCGCTGCTGTCCGAGTACGGCGTGCTGGGCTTCGAGTACGGCTACTCCGTGGAGCGGCCCGACGCCCTGACCGTCTGGGAGGCCCAGTTCGGCGACTTCGTCAACGGCGCGCAGACCGTCGTCGACGAGTTCATCTCCTCGGCGGAGCAGAAGTGGGGCCAGCGCTCCTCGCTGGTCATGCTCCTCCCCCACGGCTTCGAGGGCCAGGGCCCGGACCACTCCTCGGCCCGGATCGAGCGGTTCCTGCAGCTGTGCGCCGAGCAGAACATGATCGTGGCCAACCCGTCCACCCCGGCCAGCCACTTCCACCTGCTGCGCCGGCAGGCCTACAGCCGTCCGCGCAAGCCGCTGGTCGTGGCCACGCCCAAGCAGCTGCTGCGGCTCAAGGCGGCGGCCTCCCCGATCGAGGAGTTCACCTCCGGGGCGTTCCGCCCGGTGATCGGCGACCAGGGCGGGCTGACCGCCTCCGAGGTCACCGACGTGATCCTGGTCTCGGGCCGGCTGTACTACGACCTGGCCGCCGCGCGCGAGCAGCGCCAGGACCGCAGCACCGCGATCGTGCGCGTGGAGCAGCTCTACCCGCTGCCGCTCGCGGAGATCCGGGAGGAGCTGGCCAAGTACCCGGAGGCGCGCCTCACCTGGGCCCAGGACGAGCCCGCCAACCAGGGGGCCTGGCCCTTCATGGCGGTCAACCTGGTGCCGCAGCTGGACCGCAGGGTGCGCCTGGCCTCCCGGCCCGCCTCGGCCTCCCCGGCCAACGGCTCGGCCAAGCGCCACGCCGCCGAGCTGGAGACGCTGGTCCAGACGGCCTTCGAGCGCAACTGAGCCCGCCCGGGGACGGCGGGGGCCCGGGCCCCCGCCGTCCCCGCACGCCCCCGCGAGTCCGGCGCCGGCCCGTGCCCCACGGGCCGGCGCCGCCCATGACCACCCGCACCCCCGACCAGAAAGAACGACGTGGAGCAACGAAGGATCAGAATTGTCGCAGTCGGTGACGAGCTGCTGGCCGGCGAGGGCGACCCGCGGGCCCTCGGCTGGTTCGGGCGCGTCATGGCCCGCACCCCGCACCACGTGGCCCCCGTGGCGGCCTACAACCTCGCCGCCCCCGGCGAGGGCAGCGAGTCCCTCAACGAGCGCTGGTTCGAGGAGGCGGCCCGCCGCTTCTCCTCCGGTCACGACAACCGCCTGGTCATCGCGCCCTCCACGCTGGACATCGACCTGTCCATCACGAGCGCCCGCTCCCGGCTGAACATGGCCAACATCATCGACACGGCGTCCCAGCACAACGTGCGGGTGCTCGTCGTCGGGCCCCCGCCCACGCTGGACGCCGAGCGCAACCGGCGCATCGCGGACCTCTCGGCCGCCTACGCCGACGTCACGACCCGGCGCAACCACGTCTACGTGGACACCTTCAACCCGCTGCAGCACCACGAGCAGTGGCGCAAGGACCTGGCCGCGAACCACGGCCACCCGGGACAGGCCGGCTACGGGCTGATGGCGTGGCTCGTGCTGCACCGCGGCTGGTACAACTGGCTGGACCTGCCCGAGCCCCAGTGAACCCGGCCTCCCGCACGTGTGAGACAATGGCAGGCAGTGCCTCGTCCGGCCGCCGCGGAACTCACCTGACCCCGCGGGAACGGACGCCGACACCCACGACCCGCCGCGGGCGACCGCGGACAGACAGGAGGCTCGCATGAGCAAGCGCGGACGCAAGCGCAAGGACCGCCGCAAGGGCGGCGCCAACCACGGCAAGCGCCCCAACGCCTGAGGTCCCCGGACCCGGCACCGCCGTGAACGGAAGGGCCCCGGACCGCTGAGCGGTCCGGGGCCCTTCCGTGTGCCCGGGCCGGGCGTGGCGGCGGCGCTCAGGCCGCGGGCGGCTCCTGGCGCTGGGCGTGCAGGCGGGCGAGGATCGAGACCCGCAGGTCGGCGGGGGCGGTCTCCGCGCAGGACCGGCGGACCACGGAGCGGATCACGCACTCCAGGTCGTACTCGCGCGCGCACTCCCGGCACTCGAGGAGGTGGCCGTGGATCTCGTCGAGGTCCCGCGCCGGGAGCACCCCGTCGAGGTACTCGTAGATCCGGCGGATCCGCTCGTCCGTGCAGTGTCCGAGGCTCTCGCAGTCGGCCATGTCTACTTGTCCTTTTCCTTCTTCTTGTCGCCGGTCACCTTGGACGTGTCGAAGCCGCGCTCGGCCGCGTAGTCGGCGAGCTTCTCGCGCAGCAGCTTCCGCCCGCGGTGCAGCCGGGACATCACCGTCCCGATCGGCGTGTCCATGATCTCGGAGATCTCCTTGTAGGCGAAGCCCTCCACGTCGGAGAAGTACACCGCCAGGCGGAACTCCTCGGGCAGCTCCTGGAGGGCCCGCTTGACGTCGCTGTCCGGCAGGTGGTCGAGGGCCTCCACCTCCGCCGAGCGCAGTCCCGAGGACGTGTGGGACTCGGCGCGGTGCAGCTGCCAGTCCTCCACGGTGTCGGTGTTCGCCTGCTGCGGCTCGCGCTGGCGCTTGCGGTAGAGGTTGATGTACGTGTTCGTGAGGATCCGGTACAGCCAGGCCTTGAGGTTCGTGCCGGGCCGGTACTGGTGGAACGCCGAGAACGCCTTGGTGTAGGCCTCCTGCACCAGGTCCTCGGCATCGGCGGGGTTGCGGGCCATCCGCAGGGCGGCGGCGTAGAGCTGGTCCACGTACTCCATGGCGTCCTGCTCGAAGCGCGCCTTCCGGGCCTCCGGGGTCTCGGTGTCGACGTCGACGGGCGGCTCGGTGCGCTGGGGGACGGCCCCCTGCTGGTTCTGCTCGTTCATCACGGCCCAGTCTACGGGGACCCGCCGGCCGGCCGGGGCCGGGGCGAGGGTGCTGACGGCGGTGCTGATGGCTGCTCCTTCCCCGGGCCTGCCGGTGTGCTCGCTGGTCGTCCGGCCGGGCGCCGGGGCTCCGGCGGTCCGTCCGCGGCGGGCGGGCCCGTGCGGGGCCGCTCGCCGTCCTCCTGCACAACGGAGGTCACGGGCGCCCGTATTCCCCGTCGCGGCGGGGCGCGGCTCGCCCGTGCCCCGCCGCCCGTGGCTAGGATGGGTCCAGCGGCGCCGTCCGCCGCACCAGTACCCGTCCGACAACGCCCCGCGGTCACGCCTGCCGCCGAGGAGGAATCCATGAGCATCGTCCGTCGCATCGCCCGCCCGCTGCTGGCCACCGGTTACGTCGCCAACGGGGTCGAGAGCTTCCGCAACTCGTCCCGCGCCGCCCAGCACCTCGCCCCCGCCGCCGCCGCGGTGTCCAAGGCCTTCCCGCAGGCCGGCCCCGCGCTGCAGAACCCGGCCGTGGTCGCCCAGGGGCTCGCCGCCGCGCAGGTCGGCGCCGCCGTGCTCTTCGGCCTGGGCCGGCTGCCGCGCCTGTCCGCCGGGGTGCTGGTGACCACCACCGCGCTCAACGCCTACGCCGACTACCGCGCCGCCGAGGCGGACACCGCGGAGCAGAAGGCCGCCCGCCGCACGACCGCCTTCAAGAACTCCTCCCTCGTCGGCGCCGTCCTGCTCGCCGCCGTGGACACCGAGGGCAACCCCTCCCTGCTGTGGCGCGCCGAGCACCTCGCCGGCGACGTCAAGAAGAACGCCTCCAAGCTCGGCAAGGACACCCAGAAGCAGGTCGCCAAGGCCGAGAAGGCCCTCCAGCACGCCGCCAAGCACAGCTGAGCCGGGGTCCCGCCGTCGTGCTCCCGTCCGAGGCCCCCGTGCCCGCACCCCGTCCCGACGAGCCGGAGCCGGCCCCGCAGCACGAGCTGTGGCCGGCTCCGTCCGCGGGCGGTCGCCCGGTCGTCGCCGAGCTGACGGTGCCGGGCTCCAAGTCCCTCACCAACCGGTACCTGCTCCTCGCCGCCCTCGCGGACGGCCCGTGCCGCCTGCGCTCCCCGTTGCACTCCCGCGACTCCCGGCTCATGGTGGAGGCCCTGCGCGCCCTCGGGGCCGACGTCGAGGAGGTCGCCGGGGACGGTGGGTTCGGCCCGGACCTGATCGTGCGGCCCGCCGCCTGGGAGGCCACGGACCCGGTCACGGTGGACTGCGGGCTCGCCGGCACCGTGATGCGCTTCGTCCCGCCCGTCGCCGCCCTGGGCCGCCGCCCGGTGACCTTCGACGGCGATCCGGGCGCCCGGGTGCGCCCGATGGGCCCGGTGGTCGACGCCCTGCGGGCGCTCGGCCTGCGGGTCGAGGACGACGGCCGCGGCCGGCTGCCCTTCACCGTCCACGCCACGGGCGGGGTGCCCGGCGGGGAGCTCGAGATCGACGCGACCGGCTCGAGCCAGTTCGTCTCCGCCCTCCTGCTCGCCGGGGCGCGCTTCGACCACGGCCTGCTGCTGCGCCACCGGGGCGCGGACGGGCGCGGCGTGCCCTCCATGCCGCACGTCGAGATGACCGTGGCGGTGCTGCGCGGGCTCGGGGTCGCGGTCGACGACTCCGTGCCCGAGCAGTGGCGGGTGGCCCCCGGGCCCGTCCGCGCCTTCGACGTCACCATCGAGCAGGACCTCTCCAACGCCGGTCCCTTCCTGGCCGCGGCCGTGGTCACCGGGGGGCGGGTCTCGGTGCCGCGCTGGCCCGGCAGCACCACCCAGGGCGGGGACCACTGGAAGCACATCCTGCCGGCCTTCGGCGCCGAGGTGGAGCTCACGGACGGGACCTTCTCGGTCACCGGCCCGCCGGTGGTCACCGGCGTGGACCTGGACCTCGGCGAGGCCGGGGAGCTGGCCCCCACCGTCGCCGCGATCTGCGCCGTGGCCACCACCCCGTCCCGGCTGCGCGGCATCGCGCACCTGCGCGGGCACGAGACGGACCGGCTCGCGGCGCTCGTGGCCGAGATCAACCGGCTCGGCGGGGACGCCGAGGAGACCGAGGACGGCCTGGTGATCCGGCCGGCCCCGCTGCACGGCGGCACGTTCCGCAGCTACGAGGACCACCGGATGGCCACCGCCGGGGCCGTGATCGGCCTGGTGGTGCCCGGGGTGCTCGTGGAGAACATCGGGACCACCGCCAAGACCCTGCCCGAGTTCCCGCAGCTGTGGGCCGGGCTCCTGGGGACCGGCCGTGGCGCGTAGGGACTCCGCCCGGCGCGACTGGGACGAGTCGGACGTCCGCGTCCGCCCGAACAAGTCCGGCTCCCGGCCCCGCACCAAGGACCGGCCGGCGCACCGGGACGCCGTGACCGGCCGCATCGTCACGGTGGACCGCGGCCGCTACACCGCGGTCCTCGACGAGGACACCGACCGCGAGCGGCTGGTCGTGGCGGTGCGCGCCAAGGAGCTGCACCGCCGGCCCGTGGTCGCCGGGGACCTCGTGGGCCTCGTCGGGGACGTCAGCGGCGCCCCGGACAGCCTCGCCCGCCTCGTGCGGATCGAGGAGCGGGCCACGGTGCTGCGGCGCAGCGCCGACGACACCGACCCGGTGGAGCGCGTGGTGGTGGCCAACGCCGACCAGCTCGTGGTCGTGGTCGCCGCGGCCAACCCGGAGCCGCGCACCGGCTTCATCGACCGCTCCCTCGTGGCCGCCTACGACGCCGGCATCGAGCCGGTCCTGTGCATCACCAAAACCGACCTGCGCGACCCCGCGGAGCTGATCTCCCACTACACCGCCCTGGAGCTGCCCGTGCTCGTCTCCGGGCCCGCGCGGGACGCCGCGGCCGCCGACGACGGAGCCACGCTGCCCCTCGACCGTGCCCTCGTGGAGGCCCTGCGCGCCCGGCTCGACGGCCACGTCTCGGTGCTGCTGGGGCACTCGGGGGTCGGCAAGTCCACCCTCGTCAACGCCCTCACGGGCGCGGACCGGGCAACCGGCGGGGTCAACGCGGTGACGGGGCGGGGACGGCACACGTCGTCGTCGGCGCTGGCCCTGAGGGTCGAGGACGCCTCCCCCGGCTCCTGGATCATCGACACCCCCGGCATCCGCTCCTTCGGCCTCGCCCACGTGGACCCCGACCGCATCGTGGAGTCCTTCGACGAGCTCGCCGAGGCGATCGCCGAGTGCCCCAAGGGCTGCCGCCACACCGAGGCCTCCCCCGGCTGCGCGCTGGACGACTGGGTGGCGCAGGGGCGGGCCGGGGACGCGGGCGGGTCGCGGCTGGCCTCGCTGCGCCGCCTCCTCGGCGCCGGGGAGCGCCCGGGCGAGTCCCGGGAGGACAAGGAGCTCGGCGTCCAGTGAGCCGGCGTCCGCCGGCCCCGGACCGGCCGGGCGCGCCACGGGTTCGGGGTAGGTTGGAGCAATGCGCAGCCCCAGCAACTACACCGACGACCTCCGCCTCGCCCACATCCTGGCCGACGCCGTGGACCGTCTGACCATGCGCCGGTTCAAGGCCCAGGACCTGACGGTGGAGACGAAGCCCGACCTGACCCCGGTCACGGACGCCGACCGCGAGGCCGAGCAGCTGATCCGCGCCCAGCTGGGGCGCACGCGCAACCGGGACGCCGTCATCGGCGAGGAGTTCGGCGCCAGCGGCAGCGGGGCCCGGCAGTGGGTCGTGGACCCGATCGACGGCACCAAGAACTTCGTGCGGGGCGTGCCGGTGTGGGCCACCCTGATCGCGCTCGTCGACGAGGGCCGGCCCGTGGTCGGGGTGGTCTCCGCGCCCGCGTTGGGGCGCCGCTGGTGGGCCGCGTCCGGGACGGGGGCGTTCACCGGAAAGTCCCTGGCCAACGCCCAGCGCATCCGGGTCTCGCAGGTCGGGCGGCTGTCCGAGGCCTCCCTGTCCTACTCCTCCCTGACCGGGTGGCGCGACCGCGGGGTGCGGGACCGCTTCCTCGAACTCACCGACGAGGTCTGGCGGACCCGGGCCTACGGCGACTTCTGGTCCTACTGCCTGCTCGCCGAGGGCGCCGTGGACCTCGCGTGCGAGCCCGAGCTGAGCCTGCACGACATGGCCGCGCTGGTGCCCGTGGTCGAAGAGGCCGGCGGACGCTTCACCTCCCTCGAGGGCGAGCCCGGCCCGTTCGGCGGCAGCGCGCTGGCCAGCAACGGCCTGCTCCACGACGAGGTGCTGGAGCTGCTGACCCCGTCCCCCTGATCCCGGTCCTCGGGCCCGGCGGAGCCGGGTGCCCGCGCCGGGTGCGGCGCCGGGCGATCCGGCCCGGCGATGCGAGAGGCCCGCACCGTCCGGTGCGGGCCTCTCGCA
>NZ_JBSJYX010000040.1:0-12181 GCF_053711175.1 Kocuria sp. KH4 | reverse complement strand
CAACGGAGCGATCAGTTCCCACAGCCGGTCATCGACCTTCCACGACTGCGTTCTCGTCGTCATCACGCCACAGTCAATGACGTCGAGGGCTCCGAGCAACGACCGACCGGGTTATGAGACCAGGTCTAAGTATTGGGTGTTCTACGATGACTAACTCGACAATCGCCTACGACCCCGCCCCGACGGCCGAGCAGGACTCCGCCCCGACCCCGCCGGAGGGCGCGGCGACCCGCCGGACCCGCGGCCCCGGCGCCCGGGGGCGGATCCGCTCCCTGCTCAAGCACCTGGCGCTGATCCTCACGGGCGGGGTGATGATCTACCCGCTGCTGTGGATGGTGGCCAGCTCCCTGCGCCCCAACGACATCATCTTCCGTGAGCCGGGCATCCTGCTCGAGACCTTCGAGAGCGCCAACTACACGGACGGGTGGACCGCCCTGTCCAGCCCGTTCAGCGTGTACCTGTTCAACTCCGCGGTCGTGGTGCTCGGGTGCATCGTGGGCAACCTGGTCTCCTGCTCGATGGCCGCCTACGCCTTCGCCCGGTTGGAGTTCCGGTTCAAGAAGCCGGCCTTCGCCCTGATGCTCCTCACGATCATGCTGCCGTTCCACGTGGTGATCGTGCCGCAGTACATCATGTTCTCCCAGATCGGGTGGGTGAACACCTTCTGGCCGCTGATCGTGCCGAAGCTGCTCGCCACGGACGCGTTCTTCGTCTTCCTCATGGTGCAGTTCATCCGCGGCATCCCGCGGGACATGGACGAGGCGGCCCGCATCGACGGCGCCGGCCACGCCCGGATCTTCGGGCAGATCATCCTGCCCATGATGGTCCCAGCCCTGGCCACCACCACGATCTTCACGTTCATCTGGACCTGGAACGACTTCTTCAGCGCCCTGATCTTCCTCACCGACCCGGACATGTTCACCGTCCCGGTGGCGCTGCGCGCCTTCGTGGACGCCACGGGGGAGTCCTCCTGGGGCTCGCTGTTCGCGATGTCGATCGTGTCCCTGCTGCCGGTGTTCATCGCCTTCCTCGTGGGGCAGAAGTTCCTCGTCAAGGGCATCGCCACCACCGGCATCAAGTAGCCCGCCCGGGCTCCGCGCCGGCCGGCACACCGGCCCCCGTCCCCGCCGGCGCGGACCCCGCCGAAGACCACCCACCCCCAGCAGAAGGAGCACTCGATGCGCAGCGCAGACCCCACCGGCCCGGACGGCACGGCACCGCGGGAGGGACGGACCCGCTACCTCCTGGTCGGCACCGGGAACCGGTGCGAGATGTACCTCCGCTCGCTGCTGGACGACCACGCCGACGTGGCCGAGCTGGTGGCGGTGGGCGACAGCAACCCCGGACGGGCCGAGCACTACCGCCGGCTGGCCGAGGAGACCGCGGGGGTGCCGGTGCAGGTCTTCGACCCCGCGGCGCTGACCCGCACGATCCGCGAGCAGGGCATCGACCGGGTCATGATCACCACCCCCGACGCCACCCACGCCGACTACATCTGCGAGACCCTGCGCGCCGGCGCGGACGCCGTCGTCGAGAAGCCCCTGACCGTCGACGCGGAGGGCTGCCGCCGCGTCACCGCGGCCGTGGCCGAGACGGGCCGGGACGTGGTGGTCACGTTCAACTACCGCTACTCCCCGCGCAACACCGCGCTCAAGGACCTGGTGCAGTCCGGGGCGCTCGGCACCGTCACCTCCGTGGACTTCAGCTGGATGCTGGACACCGTCCACGGCGCCGACTACTTCCGCCGCTGGCACCGGCAGAAGCAGAACTCCGGCGGGCTGCTGGTGCACAAGTCCTCCCACCACTTCGACCTGGTCAACTGGTGGCTGGGCGACACCCCGGAGCGGGTCTACGCCTCCGGCGGCCTGCGCTTCTACGGGCGGGACAACGCCGAGGCCCGGGCGCGGGCGGGCGCCCCCCGGACGCCCGGGGCGGACGGCGACCCCTTCGCCCTGGACCTGCGCTCCGACGACCGGCTGCGCCGGCTCTACCTCGACCACCAGCACCACGACGGCTACCGCCGGGACCAGGACGTGTTCTCCGACGGGATCACCATCGAGGACAACCTCGCGCTCGTGGTCGACTACGCCCGCGGCGCGACCCTCTCCTACTCCCTCAACGCCCACGCGCCCTGGGAGGGCTACCGGGTGGCCGTCAACGGCACGGCGGGCCGGGCCGAGCTGGACGTCGTGGAGCGCGCCGCCGTGCTGCCCGCCGCCGGCGGGACCCCGGTGGACCCCTCGGTCACGGCCGGGGCGGAGCAGAACGGGGCCAGGCGGCGCGGCGAGCGGCTGGTCCTGCAGCGCCACTGGGGCACCGCCGAGGAGGTGCCCATCCGCAACGGCTCCGGCAGCCACGGCGGCGGGGACCGGCTCCTGCTGGCCGACGTGTTCCGGGGGCCGGGGGCGGACCCCTACGGGCGGCCCTCCGGCTACCGCGACGGCGTGGCGGCCGTGTCCGTGGGCATCGCCGGCAACCGCTCCCTCGAGACGGGCGCGCCGGTGCGGATCGCCGAGCTGGAGCTCGGGCGCGCCGCCGCGGCCCGGCGCAGCGAGGTCCCGGCATGACCCGGGTGGTGGTGACCGGCGGGTCCGGCCGGCTGGGGCGCAGCGTCGTGGCCGGGCTCGCGCAGGCCGGCTACGACGTCGTCGGCGTCGACCGCGACCTCCCGACCGAGGAGCAGCTGGCGGCCGCGCACCCGGCCGTGGAGCACCGGGCCGCGGAGCTCACCGACCCCGGGGCCACGCTCGCGCTGATGCGCGCCGTGCGCCCGGACGCGGTGGTGAACCTCGCGGCCATCGCGGTGCCGTTCAGCGCCCCCGAGCACGTCATCCTGCAGACCAACGCCGTGATCGCCCACACCGTGGCCGAGGCCGCCACCGAGGCCGGGGCCCGCCGGATCGTGCTGGCCAGCAGCCCCACCGTGCTCGGCTACGGCTCCCCGAGCGGCTGGCTGCCGCCCGCGTTCCCGCTGACCGAGCGGACCCCGCCGCGGCCGTGGCACGCCTACGGGCTGTCCAAGCTCGTCGCGGAGCAGGTCGCGCAGATGTTCGCCGCGGCCCGGGGCGGGGCCGTGCGCTACGCCTCCTTCCGGCCCTGCTACGTCATCGCCCCCGAGGAGTGGGCCGGCGCGCCCACCCAGCAGGGCCACACCGTGCGCGAGCGCCTGGACGACCCGGCGCTCGCCGCGCCGGCGCTGTTCAACTACGTGGACGCCCGCGACGTCACCACCTTCCTCGGGGCGCTGCTGGAGCGGATGGGCGCCGTCCGCAACGGGGACACCTTCTTCGTGGGCGCCGCCGACGCCCTGGCCCGGCGCCCCCTGGCGGAGCTCGTCCCGCAGTTCGTCCCCGGCAGCGAGGAGCTCGCCGCCGGTCTGACCGGGACGGCGCCGGCCTTCAGCATCGACAAGGCCCGCGAGGAGCTGGGCTGGGAGCCGGTCCGGACCTGGCGCACCGAGCTGCGGGAGGACGCCGGGGACCCGGCCCCCGGGGAGCTCGCCGGCACCGGGCGGCACGGGAAGGACACCGCATGAGCATCGCCGCCGTGCGCACCGAGCTGATCACCGCCCGGCTGCTGCGCAGCTGGGGCCCCGACGCCCCGCGCAACCACCTGATCGCCGTCACGGTCGTGGCCGACGACGGCGCGACCGGCACCGGCTTCTCCTGGACCCCGACCATCGGGGCGCGGGCCGTGCAGGCGCTGCTCGACGACGACCTCGCGGCCTTCGTCCGCGGCCGCCCCGAGCACCCGGAGGTGCTGTGGGACGACGCCTGGAAGTTCCTGCACGAGGGCGGCACGGGGCTCACCGGCATCGCCCTCGCCGGGATCGACCTGGCCCTGTGGGACCTGCGGGCCCGGCGCGCCGGCCTGTCGGTGCCCGCGCTGCTGGGCCGGCGGCAGCAGGACGTGGCCGTCTACGGCTCCGGCGTGAACCTGCACTACGGGCTCGACGAGCTGCAGGAGCAGGTGCGCCGCTGGGTCGCGGCGGGCTTCGGCGCCGTCAAGATCAAGGTGGGCCGGCCGGAGCTGCGCGAGGACGTCGAGCGCGTGGCCGCCGTGCGCGAGCTGCTCGGCCCCGACCGGGGACTGATGATCGACGCCAACCAGCGCTGGGACCTGCCCACGGCCCGCCGGGCCCTGGACGCGCTGGAGCCCTTCGCCCCGTCCTGGCTGGAGGAGCCGCTGCGCGCGGACGACCTCGAGGGCTACCGCCAGCTGCGCCGGTTCAGCCAGGTGCCCATCGCGCTCGGGGAGAACCTGCACAACGTCTACCGGTTCCGGGACTTCATCACCGCCGGGGCCGTGGACATCGTCCAGCCCAACATCGTGCGGGTGGGCGGCATCACGCCCTTCCGGCGGATCGTGGAGCTCGCCCGCACCCACAACGTGGGGATCGCGCCCCACCTGCTCCCGGAGCTCTCGGGGCAGCTGGCGCTGACGCTCGCGGAGCCGACCATGGTGGAGGTGGTCGAGGACGCCGGGTTCGCCGAGCTCGGCGTCCTCGCCGAGCCGTCCCCGGTGCGGGTCACGGGCTCGCGGCTGGAGCTCCTGGACCGTCCCGGTCTCGGCCTGGCGCTGCGGCAGCAGGCGCTGCCCGCCCTGCAGGGGGCCGCGGTCTGAGGCCGGCCGCGCCCGCGGCGCGGGACCCCCACCGGCCCCCGTGCCGCGGCGGGCGGCTCAGGTGCCCGCGGGCGCCGGTCCGCTGAGCGTCAGGGGCTCGCCCAGGCGCCCCACGAGGATGCGCGGCTCGAACTCCGGATAGGCGCCCCGGAGGCCCCGGCGCCGGGCCACCGGGCCGAGCACCGCGTGCCGGTTCGTGGCCGTGGGGCCGCCAGTCGTGCACCGTCCCCGGCGGGACCCAGAGCTCGGCGCGCACCAGCTCCCCGCCGGAGTCTGCGGAGCTCACCAGCACGACCGCGCGCTCCTGGGTGACGGGGTTGACGTAGACGTTGCCCGTTCTGCCGCCCATGCTCCGACGCTAGGCGCGGCCGGGGATCCGCGCGCCCTCCGCACCCACTGTGACGGCACGGCGCCGCTCCGCCGCGCGGTCCGCGGCCGTGCGCTCCGGCTCCGGGGCGACGGCGGCGCGCCGGACCTGCTGCCGGGCCCGCAGCAGCGCGTCCGTCTGGCTCGTCCAGCCGAGCCGGTGCCGCTCGAACCGGGGCACCAGGCCGGCGATCGTGAGGACGACGCCGAGCACCACCGTGCCGACGAGCGAGTCGTACGGGGCCCGGCCCCCGAGCAGCGTGAGCCCCATGCCGGCCATCGCAGGGGCCGTCACCAGCACGCCGAGAGCGGCCACCACGTCCGCCAGGGTGATTCTCATCTGCAAACCTCCTGGGCACGAGGCTAGACCTTCGTCCAGTCCGGGGCACACTGTCCCCCTCGCATGACGTGCCGGCCCCGGGAACGGCCCCGGACGGGCGGTTGCCGGCGGACGCAGCGGCGGGACCGCCGTGCGGACGGTCCCGCGGCCGCGGGACGGGGAGCCGGTCAGCACTCCACGACGTTGACGGCGAGCCCGCCCAGGGCGGTCTCCTTGTACTTGTGGCTCATGTCCTTGCCGGTCTCCCGCATGGTCACGATGACCTCGTCGAGGCTCACCCGGTGCGTGCCGTCGCCCCACATGGCCATCTTGGCGGCGTTGATCGCCTTGGCCGCGGCAATCGCGTTGCGCTCGATGCACGGGATCTGCACCAGGCCGCCGATCGGGTCGCAGGTCAGCCCCAGGTTGTGCTCCATGGCGATCTCGGCGGCGTTCTCCACCTGGGCGGGCGTGCCGCCCAGGACCTCCGCCAGCCCGGCGGCGGCCATCGAGGAGGCGGACCCCACCTCGCCCTGGCAGCCGACCTCGGCCCCGGAGATCGAGGCCTGCTCCTTGTAGAGCACTCCCACCGCCCCGGCCGTGAGCAGGAACCGGACCACGATGTCCTGCCGTGCGGCCCCGAGCGCCTCCGGGCCCTCGGCGGCGGCGGCGCGGGCCGCGGGGGAGTAGTGGGTGGCGTAGAAGAGCACCGCCGGGATGATGCCGGCCGCCCCGTTCGTGGGGGCGGTGACCACCCGTCCGCCGGAGGCGTTCTCCTCGTTGACCGCCAGGGCCACCAGGTTCACCCACTCCGGCCAGAAGCCCGGGTCCCGGTCCGGGTCCTCGGTGCGCAGCCTCCGGTGCCACTCCGGGGCGCGCCGGGCGACGTCCAGTCCGCCCGGCAGCGGCCCGGTGCGCCGGAGGCTGGAGTCCTTGCACTCCTCCATCACGGTCCAGATGTGCAGCAGCTGCTCCCGGATCTCGTCCTCGCCGCGCCACGTCCGCTCGTTGGCCAGCATCACCGCGCTGATCGGCCCGCCCGTGCTCGCGCAGTGGCCCAGCAGCTCCCGGGCGGTCCGGAAGGGGTGGGGCACCTGGGCGCTGGCGGACTCCAGCTCGGCCGCGGCGGTGTCCTCCTCGCCCTCCTGGACGATGAACCCACCGCCCACGGAGAACCAGGTCTGCTCGGCCAGCACGCCCCCGGCGCCGTCCAGCGCCTGGAAGCGCATGCCGTTGGTGTGCCGCTCCAGGACGGTCAGCGGGTGCTGCACCATGTCCTCGACGCCGTAGCGGACGTCCGTGCGGCGACCGAGGGCGGCGCCCAGCCGCAGCGTCCCCGTGCCGGCGATGTCGGCCAGCCGCTCCTCCACCTCGTCGGGGAGGACCTGCTCCGGGTCGTAGCCCTCCAGGCCCAGCAGGATCGCGGTGAACGTGCCGTGGCCGCGGCCGGTGGCGGACAGCGACCCGTAGACGTCCACGCGCAGGTCGGCGGTGCGCTCCAGGAGGTCCTGGGCGGCCAGGGCCGCGGCGAAGCGGCGGGCGGCGCGCATGGGGCCCACGGTGTGGGAGCTCGAGGGGCCGATGCCCACGGAGAAGAGGTCGAAGACGCTGATGGCCATGATGTGCTCCAGACGAGGAAGTTCCGTGGCGGTGCGGGGGCGCGGAGGGGATGTCCCTGCGCGCCCCCGCCGCCGCCCGAGGGGTGGGCGGTGCTCCGGTCCTCAGCGGCCCGCGCCGAGCGGGCCCGGGCCCGGGGAGAGGGGTGCGCCGCGGCCGGCGCCCGGACGCGGGCCCCGGGGATCCCGGGAACGGCGGTCAGGGCGCCGGCGTCCGCGCTCAGGCGAGCTCACCGCCGTTGGCCTCGGCGTACTCCTGTGCGGAGAGCAGCGGGCCCTCCTCGGCGACCTCGACGGCGAACAGCCAGCCGGCGCCGTAGGGGTCCTCGTTGAGCACGGCGGGGTCCTCCACGGCCTCGGCGTTGACCTCGACCACGGTGCCGCTCACGGGGGAGAACAGCTCGGAGACGGACTTGGTCGACTCGACCTCGCCGCAGACCTCGCCCGCGGTGACGGTGGAGCCGGTCTCGGGCAGGTCGAGGTAGACGACGTCGCCGAGGGCGTCCACGGCGACCCGGCTGATGCCGATCCGGGCCGGGGAGGCGGAGTCGATCCACTCGTGCTCCGCGGAGTAGCGGAGGTCGGGCAGGACGGTGCTCATGGTGTGGGGTCCTTTCGGTGCGGGGTGCGGAGGTTACGGCCGGGGCCGGTGGAGGGGCGGGGGCGTGCCGTCGAGGGACTCGCGCAGGCGGGCGCGGGCGCGGCCCTCGACCCGGCGGGCCCCGCGGGCGGCGCCCGGGCCGGCCTCGGAGAGGGGGGCGTCCCGGCGGCGCTGCCGGCCGGCGCGGGGCGGGGAGGCCGCCGGGCGCGGGCAGCCGCGGCCGGCCGGCCCGGCGCCGTGTCTGCCGGGCCGGGCGGCGGGAGGGATGGGGGTGGGGGTCATCGAGGAACTCCAGGATTCGGCGCGGTGCGCCCGCGCGGTCTGTGGGTTCCTCCCCGATCTGTTGCACAGCCTGAGAGTTTCCGCCGCACCCGGAGGGGTGGGGCTTGCTCCTTCGGCGAGCGCGGAGCACTCCGCGCTACTTTCCAGATGTGCCTCGGTGCGACGGTGCGGGGGCCTGAGAGTTTCCCGGGGAGGAAATTGCTCCTACGGCGCCCGATCGGTGTGGCTGAGCGGGACTCTCCCGCCGCACGTCGATGGCGACAGCTTTGTGACTACGCCCACAACCGTAGAGGAGATGCCCGCGGAAGGCAAAGCGCCCTCGCGGGTTCCGGGCCGGGTCAGCGCTCGAGCGTGGCGGGACGGTCCCGGCCGCGCACCCGGGTGACCGGCCAGCGGGGGTCCACCGACAGCGGCCGGGGCCCGTCGGCGCCCAGCAGCACGGTGTCCTCGATCTTCACGCCGGGGGCGGACGGGTTCCACGCGAACGCCTGGTGCTCGTGCACCCGGTCCGGGACGCCGGGGGCCAGTCGCGGGTCGCGGCCCGCGTAGCCGGCCGGGCCGCCCTGGTGGTGCCGGGTCCACTCCCCGGCGTCGAAGCCGTGGCGCGGGTAGGCCTGCTGCAGGACCGGGAGCACGTCCGCGAGCGGCAGCCCGGGGCGCAGGGCGTCCAGGACGTCGGCCTCGACCTCCGCGATCCCCGCCTCGGCGTCGGCCTCCTGCGCGGTGGCGGGGCCGAAGCGGACCCAGCGGGTGACGTCGGCGATCAGACCGCCCCGGCGGGCGCAGACCACGGCCATCGCCCGCCGTCCCAGCGGGGCCGCGGTCGGCAGGGGGTGGCGGTGCGCCTGTCGCTCCGCGCCGCCGCACAGGAGCACGAGCGGCTCCGCGCCGCGCCGCACCAGCCCGGCGGCCAGCTCGGCGGCGACCTCCCGCTCGGTGCTGCGCGGGGTGGCCCGGCCCAGGACGTCCGTGAGCACCGCGGCGGCGACCCGGCACAGGGCCTCGTAGCGCAGCGCCTCCCCGGGCAGCAGGGACGCGCGGGCCGCCCGGAGCGGTGCCGCGAGACAGTCCTCGGCGAGCACCGCCATCGAGCGGGCGGCGGGGAACCAGCTCTCCGGGGCGGCCGGGGCGGCGTGCCACGGCAGCTCGTGCAGCCGGACACCGTCGGGCAGCTCCTCGGCCGTGAGCCGGGCCGCCTCGCTGGTGGAGGTGACCACCTCGTCCCCGTCCTGGTGCACCAGCACGGACGCCACCGGCGGGCCGGCGAGGGAGACGTGCACGCGGGCCCTGTCGAGGTACCAGGACACCGCCGTGGCGCTCTCCAGGAGGACGGCGTCCCCGCCGTGCTCCTGGAGCACGCGCAGGACCCGGCGCCGCTTCTCCGCCCGGTCGGCGCCCGAGGAGCTCATGCGCCCGGGTTCCCGGCCGGGCCGCGGCTCCCGGTGCCGGGGCCCTCGGCGGCCCCGCGGCTGCGGGCGGCGCCGTCGAGCAGGGCCTCCACCCCGGCGGGGTCGAGGCGGCCGTCCACCACGAGGACGTGCACCGCCCGCTCGAGCGGGGCCTCCCGCGTGGTGGCCACCGGGGCGTCCCAGGCCGGGGCGAGGCCCACGCCCGGATAGCCCGAGACGCGGACGAACCACGGGTCCGCCGACGGCCCGCCGTGGCGCAGGACGAGCGTGGCGGGGCGCCCGGCGAACTCGGCGCAGAAGGCCAGCCACGGGGACACGCTGCCGTGCACGGCGTCCTCGCCCGCGGCGGCCGCGGTGAACACGTCCGCGTCCGTGCAGGCGGGCAGGCGCCAGAAGAAACCGCCGTAGCCGCCGCCGGCGCGTCCGTTGGCCCCGGGACTGGCCAGCTGCACGGGACGGTCCCCGGCGGGGGAGAGGCGGAAGCGCAGGCCGAGCTCCCAGGCGTGCTCGGCCACGGGGTGGAACGTCCAGCGGCGCTCCTCGGACAGGACGGCGGTGCCGTCCGGGCCGAGCCAGGACAGCTCCTCGTCCAGCCGGTCCTGCGTGGCGTGGGCCGCGACACGGATGATCCGGCCGTGGTCCTCGCGCCACACGTACCGCTGGGCCTCGCGGGTGTAGGTGCGCCCGCCCCAGAAGTTGAGGCCGTCGACGTCCTGCAGGGCGGTGCTCACGCCCAGGTGCCAGACGTGGTCCAGCGGCTGCTGGTCCGTGACGGTGACGCCGCCGAGGGTGCGGACCGGGTGCAGGAACGGGCGGGGGGAGGAGGTCGGGGCGACGTCCTCGCCCGTGCGCACCCGGGCGACCTCGTGGCCCGCCACGAGGAAGCGCTCGCCGGTCGCGGCGGGCACCGCCCACGGCGCCCCGATCCCCGTGAAGCCGGACTGGGCCGCGACCGCGCGTGCCGCCCAGGACTCGACGCCGGGCAGGACGGCGCGGCGGGCCCCGCCCTCCTGGACCCACCGCACGTGCTCGGCGGCGATCGGCACGGGGTCCGGGGCGGTGCGCACGGCGTCGAGCACCCGCATGAACGCCCCCGTGGCGGCCAGGGGGCAGAGCAGCGCGGCGCCGTCGCGGCGGGCGGCGATCAGGTTCTCCAGCAGGTTCGTGCGCCCGGGAACGACGGTCCGGGTGCCCTCGGGACCGGAGACGGTCAGCTCGTCCCGCGTGTAGTGCAGCACCGCCCGGCCCTCCGTGCCCTCGACGGTGACGAAGGGGTCCTGCTGCTCGGCGGCGCACAGCGTCAGGGCGCACGTGACGGGAACACCGGACGCGGTACGGACCTGCACCACCGAGGTGTCGTCGGACTCGATCGCGTTGGCGCGGTACAGCTCGGTGCGCAACTGCGCCACGTCCCCGGCGGTCCGGGCGCCGGCGATGTGCAGGGCGGTCATGACGGCGTGGGCCAGCGGGTTCGTGACCACCCCGTCCACCACGTCCACGCCGCCGATGCGGCGCCGGCCGGCCCAGGGGGAGCGGGTGAAGTAGTCGGTGTCCCGGGACCACAGGCCCGTGGCGCCCACCGCGCGCAGCTGCCCGATCTCCCCGCTCTCCAGCAGCCGGTCGATGAGCCCCAGCGCGTGGGAGCCGAGGCTCTGGAACCCCACCTGGACGAGGCGGCCCGCCTCCTCGGCGGCCTCCAGGAGGCGGTGGAACTGCTCCAGGTTCGCCACCGGCGGCTTCTCGAGCAGGACGTCCGCCCCCAGGCCCAGGGCCGCCAGGGCGAGGTCGAAGTGGGTGTCGATCGGGGTGGAGACCACCACCACGTCGACGTCGAGTCCCGCCGCCCGCAGCTGCTCCAGGTCGCCGAACATCGGCACCTCGGGCCCGAGCGCCCCGTCGTCGTCGGCGCGCCGGTCGACGGCCGCGATGAGCCGGACGCCGCCCTCCTCCTCGAGCCGGCGGATGTTCGCCAGGTGCCGTCCGCCGAAGCCACCGATCCCGACCAGGCAGACGCGGACGGGGGCCTCCCCGCGGGCGTCGGCCCGGTGCGGCTCGGCGGTCGGGGCGGGAGCGGTCTGGGCATGCACGGGGATCTCCTCGGACGTAGCGGGAATGCGCTTTCCAACGTATCGGCGCGGCGTCGGTGTGTCAACGGTCACATCATCCGCCCCGGTGCGGCGCCGCCGCGCCGCGGATCCGGGAGCCCGGGCCGTCGCCCCGGAGCGGGCCGCAGGGCCGGGCGTCCGCGCGGCGGACGCCCGGCGACGACGGCGGGCCCGGCGCCTCCCGGGGGAAGCGCCGGGCCCACGGTGCTCGTCCCGTGGTGGGGCCGATGCCGGTGCCGGTGCCGTTGGTCAGTCGGGTAGGCGGGTGCCGGTGGTGGTGTCGAAGAGGTGGAGGTGTTCGCGGGTGGGGGTGACCCACAGGGTGGTCCCGGCCGTGGGTGGGGTGCGGCCTTCGGCGCGCACGACGATCTCGTGGGCGCCGGGGCCTTCGGTGTGGGCGGGGTCCTCGGCGGTGGGGTCGATCTGGACGATGGTGTTGGCGGCGGTGACCGGGGCGAGGTGGCCGTAGACGAAGGCGTCGGCGCCGAGCTCCTCCACGACATCGGCGACGATCGGCAGCCCGGTGCCCTCGGGCGCCGGGGTGAGGTCCTCGGGGCGGATGCCGATGGTGACCTGGGACCCGGTGAGGGCGGTGTGCTGGGTGCGGGTGAGCTCGATGCGCAGGGTGCCCAGGGTCGCGGCCCCGTTGGTGACCGGGGCGCGGAAGAGGTTCATGGCCGGGGAGCCGATGAATCCGGCGACGAACTCGGTGGCGGGCCGGTCGTAGAGGTTGCGGGGGGTGTCGACCTGCATGAGGTGTCCGTCCTTGAGCACCGCGACCCGGTCGCCCATGGTCATCGCCTCGACCTGGTCGTGGGTGACGTAGACGGTGGTGACGCCCAGGCGGCGGGTGAGGGAGG
>NZ_JBSJYX010000039.1:0-12625 GCF_053711175.1 Kocuria sp. KH4 | reverse complement strand
GGGGGGGCGGGGGGGGGGGGGGGGGGGGGTGGGGGGGGGGGGGGGCAGGTCCGGCGGCGGCGCGGGACGCGGGCGGGTCAGAAGGGGCCGTAGGCCTCGGTCGTGTTCGACCAGATCCGCTCGCACAGCGTCTCCAGGTCCTGCTCGAGGATCTCGGCCATGCCGCGGACCGTGTAGTTGACCACGTAGCTGGCGTTGGGCCGGCCCCGGTACGGGTGCGGGGTGAGGAACGGGGCGTCGGTCTCGGCGAGCACCAGCTCGGGCCGGGCGGTGCGCAGCGCGGCCTTGAGGTCGTGGCTGTTCTTGAACGTCACGGTGCCGGAGAAGGACATGTACCAGCCGTGCTCGTTGCAGGTCCGGGCGAGCTCCGCGTCCCCGGAGAAGCAGTGAAAGACGGTGCGCTCCGGGGCGCCCTCCTCGAGCAGGACGGCGACGACGTCGGCGTGGGCGTCCCGGTCGTGGATCTGCAGCGCCTTGCCGGTCTCCCGGGCGAAGCGGATGTGCTCGCGGAAGGAGCGCTTCTGGTGCTCCCGGCCCTCCCCCTCGGTGCGGAAGTAGTCGAGGCCGGTCTCCCCGAAGGCCCGCACCCGGTCGTGCTCCCCCAGGGCGCGGATCTCCGCCAGCGCCTCGTCGAGGGTGCCGGCGGCGGCCAGCTTCGGCGCCTCGTTGGGGTGCAGGGCCACCGCGGCGAGCACGCGGGGGTCGGCCTGGGCGGCCGCCACGGCGAAGCGGGAGGAGGGGACGTCGCAGCCGACCTGCACGAGCCCGCCCACCCCGGCGAGCGCGGCGGCGTCCGCGGCGTCGCGGACCGAGACCTGGACCCGGCCGTCCTGCAGGTCCAGGTGCGTGTGGTTGTCGGCCACCGGGTGCGGCAGCGGCTCCGGGGCCGGGGGGTAGGCGAGGTTGCGCCGGCGCCCGTCGTCGCCCTGGGCGGAGCGGCGCCGGGTGCCCTCCCCGGCGGGGGCGTCCTCGGGCACGGCGTAGTGCTCGGGCGCGTAGGCGGCGGGGGCCTCGCCGGCGGCGGGCTCGGGCCGGGCCGCCGGGTCGGGCCACAGGGAGGCGGCGAGCAGGGTGGCGTTGGGGTCGGTCACGGGCGGCACCTCGGGGGACTCGGGGAACGGGGCGGGAAACACGCGGGCACCGACCAATCTACGAGCTGCGGCCGGACAGACATACTGGGAGCAGACGCCCGAGCAGAAGCCGAGGAGCCCATGGAGTCCTTCCCCCAGTACACGCAGGCGGTCCTGGACCGGATCAACACGGTGATCGAGGGCAAGCCCGAGGCCGCCCGCATCGCTCTGAGCGTGCTGCTGGCCGGGGGCCACCTGCTCGTGGAGGACGTGCCGGGGGTGGGCAAGACGATGCTGGCCCGCACGCTGGCCTCGGCGATCGGCGGGTCGGTGGCGCGCATCCAGTTCACGCCGGACCTGCTGCCCACGGACATCACCGGGGTGGCGGTCTACGACCAGGCCCGGCGGGAGTTCGAGTTCAAGCCCGGCCCGGTGTTCGCCAACGTGGTCATCGGCGACGAGATCAACCGGGCCTCGGCCAAGACCCAGTCCGCGCTGCTCGAGTGCATGGCGGAGGGCCAGGTCACCGCGGACGGCACCACGTACCGGCTGTCCTCCCCGTTCATGGTGGTCGCCACGCAGAACCCGGTGGAGATGGACGGGACCTTCCCGCTGCCGGAGGCGCAGCGGGACCGGTTCACCGCCCGGATCTCCATGGGCTACCCGGACACCGCCGCGGAGACGGCGATGCTCGCCGACCACGGCGGCGGCTCCCCGCTGGAGGGGCTGCGCCCGGTGGTCCCGCTCGAGGACGCGGCCCGCCTGGTCGCCCACGTGCGCGGGATCCACGTCTCGGACGCCGTGCGCGCCTACGTGGTGGCGCTGGGCCAGGCCACCCGCTCGCACCCGCAGATCCGGCTGGGCGCGAGCCCCCGCGCGCTGCTCCAGCTGCAGGCCACCGCCCGGGCGGAGGCCGCGCTCGCCGGCCGGGACTACGTCCTGCCCGACGACGTCCGTGCGGTCGCGGTGCCCGTCCTGGCGCACCGGCTGATCCTGGACCGCCGGGCCGGCACCGACTCCGCGGAGGAGCTGGTGCGGGCGGTCCTGGCGGAGGTCCGCGTCCCGGCCGAGCCGGCCTCCCGGTCCCGATGAGCCGCCGGCCGGAGACCGTGCGGGCGGAGGACGGCGAGCGAGCGGAGCAGCCCGTGGACTCCCGCGCGCGGTTCACCGGCCGCGGCTGGGCGTTCCTGGGGGCGGGGGCGCTGTGCCTGCTGCTGGCCACCTGGCTGGGCCGCAAGGACGTGCTGGCGCTGGCGCTGTTCCTGGGCGGGGCCCCGCTGCTCGCGGCCCTGTCCCTGTACCTGGTCAGGCCCCGGGTGCTGCTCAAGCGCGGGGTGGACCCGGCGCTGGTGACCGCCGGGGACCCGGCCGTGGTGCGGCTGCGGGTCCGGCACCGGTCCCGGCGCGGCGCCGCGGGCGCCGTGGCCGTGCACGAGCGGGTCCCCGGGCCCCTGGGCGGGGACCGGGTGCTGAGCGTGCAGGCCGGTGGGGAGCCGGCCGCCTACACCGTCCGGCCCCGCCGGCGCGGGGTGTACGCGCTGGGCCCGGCCACCGTGCGGGTCGCCGATCCGTTCGGCCTGACCACCGAGCTGCTCGACGCCTCCGAGCGCACCTCCCTGCACGTGGCCCCGGATCCCGTGGAGCTGCCCGAGATCCGCGCCGACCGGCTGCGCGCGTCCGGCACCGACCCCGCCCGCACCGCGCAGCCCCAGCCCGGCCCCGACAACGTGACCGTGCGCGAGTACCGGCACGGGGACCCGGTGCGCCGGGTGCACTGGGCCGCCTCCGCGAGGCAGGGCACGCTCATGGTGCGCCAGGAGGACCCCCGCAGCATCCGGCGGCTCACCC
Organism: Kocuria sp. KH4; assembly: GCF_053711175.1. Lineage (NCBI taxonomy): Bacteria > Bacillati > Actinomycetota > Actinomycetes > Micrococcales > Micrococcaceae > Kocuria > Kocuria sp. KH4. Next base: position 9,707 of record NZ_JBSJYX010000039.1, on the reverse strand, counting down.
TGCTCCTGGACCTCGACGACACCGCCTGGTCCGGTGCGCGGCAGTGGGCCGGGGTGCTGCCCAGCACGGCGGAGTTCGAGTGGGCCGTGTCCTTCACCGCCGCGGCGCTGGAGCACCTGACGCAGCGGGAGACGGCCGTGCACGCCCTGGACACCCGCGGCCGCCCCCTCCCCCGGGGCGGGGAGGACGACGACGCCGGGGACCGCGGGCGCGTCACCGCGGTCGACGACGACGCCGCGGAGGACGCCCGGCACGGGCTGGCGCGGGTCCGGCCGCTGCCGGTGCCCGGGGAGACCGCCGGCACCGGGGGCAGCGGCCGCACGGCCGGCCCCAACGACGGTCTGGCCGACCGGTTCGACCGCGACGGCCTGGTCCACCCGGTGCTGCTGGTCTCGGGCGAGCTGGACCGGACCGGCGCGCAGCGGATCCTGCACGGCACGCATCGGGCGGGCGCCGGCAGCGCGGTGCTGGTGGCCCCCGCCGTCGACCGGGTTCCGGGCGGTGCGGCGGTGCTCGAGGCGGCGGGCTGGTCCGTCGTCGTCGTCACCGCGGCCACCGCCCCGGGAGAGGCCTGGGCGCACCTGGGCACCGGGTCCCGCACGGCCGGGGCGCTGCGGTGACCGCCGCCCCCGGGCACGCCCCCGGATCAGCGGTGCCCCGGCGCCCCGTGGCCGCCGTGCTCGGCCTGGCCGGCACGGTGCTGGCGGCCGTCGTGCTGTCCTTCGTGGGGCCGGCCGCGGTCCTCGACGGCGCGGGCTGGGTGCCCGGCGCCCTGCTGGCCGCGGTCGCGGTGCTGGCCGCGACGGCGACCGCGCGGGTGCTGGGCCTGTCCGTGCTCGCGCCCCTGTTCGGGGCGGGCGCCCTGGCGCTGGTGCTCACGGTGGTGTTCCTGCGCGAGCCCGCGCTGCTGGGCTTCGTGCCGACGCCCGGCAGCCTCGCCCTGGCCGGGGAGCTCGGGCGGGAGGCCGCCGGGATCGCGGCGGAGCGGCCCGCCCCCTACCCGGACACGACGGCGCTCGCGTTCGTCGCCGCCCTCGGCGCGGGTCTCCTGACCCTGTTCGTGGACACCGTGCTGGTGGTGCTGCGCCTGCCCGGGGCCAGTGCCCTGGGCGTGCTGGCCCCGCTGGTGCTGCCCGCCCTGGTGCTGCCCGGGAGCGTCGGCCCGGCCGGGACCGCCGCGGCCGTGCTCGCGGCCCTGCTCCTGCTCGCCGGGGGCCGCCGCTTCGGCGCGGACCGCGGGGCCCGCACCGCCGCCGCCCCGGGCACCTGGGCCCGGGTGCTGGTGGTGGTGGCCGGGGCGCTGGCCGTGACCCTGCTCGTGCCCGGTGCGGTGCCCGGCTTCGTCAACGGCGCGTTCCCCGAGGGCAGCGGACCGGGCGGGGGCCCGGCTGCCGGGGTGGGACCGCTGCGGGCCGTGGGGCAGGACCTGCGCTCGGCGGAGCAGCGGCCGCGCCTGGAGTACAGCACGAGCACCGGTGAGCCCGAGCTGCTGCGGGTGCTCGTGCTGGACGACTTCACCGGGACCGAGTGGTTCCCGGACAGCACCGGTTTGGAGCCCGGCCTCGACGCCCTCGGCACGGACCTCGCCGCACCGGGGGCCGGCGAGCGCAGCGTGGCCGTGCGGCTGCGGGACGGGTCCGGGCGCTGGCTGCCCCTGCCCTGGGCGCCCGTGAGCGTGACGGGGCTCGAGGCGGGCGACTGGGCGGTGAGCCCCCAGCACCGCACGGTGCACGGGGACCGCGTCCCGCCCGAGGGCACCGCCTACGAGGTGCGGGCAGTGGCCGCCGAGCCCACGTCCGCGCAGCTGCGCGGAGCACGAGCCGCGCCGCGGACCCCGGAGCTCACTCCGTTCCTCGACCTGCCCGAGGACACCCCGGCCGCCCTGCGCGAGGCGGCCCGGGACCGGGCCGGGGACGCCCCCACTGCGTTCGACCGGGCGCTGGCCCTGCAGGAGTGGCTGCGCTCGGAGGAGTTCCGCTACGACGTGGACGCCCCGGCCGCCCAGGGCTACGACGCCGGCGGCATGGCCGCGCTCGAGCGGTTCCTCGCCACCCGCACCGGCTACGCCGGGCACTTCGCCCCGGCGATGGCCGTCATGGCCCGCGAGCTGGGCATCCCGGCCCGCGTGGCGGTGGGCTACCTGCCCCCGTCCACCGCGGCGGCGGACCCGTTCGGCGGCGCCGCGACCGGCGGGGGCGCCGTCACCGTCCTCCCGCGCGACGCCCACGCCTGGCCGGAGCTGTGGTTCGAGGGCGCCGGGTGGGTGCGCTTCGAGCCGACTCCCGGCACCGGTGACGTGCCCGGCTACGCCGCCGAGGGCGCCGCCGACGACGAGCAGCCTGCGGAGGGCGAGGGCTCCACCGAGCCCACCGACGCGCCCACCGGCGGTCCCACCCCGGCGAGCACGGCCGGGCCCGAGGAGAGCGGCGCGCCCTCGGCCGCGCCGACGGCCGTGCCGACGCCCGAGCCCTCCCCGGCACCCGCCCCCGGGGCCGACCCCGGACCGGACGGCCGGCTGCTGTGGCTCGCCGGCGGGGTGGCCGCGGCGCTGCTCGCCCTGCTCGCCGCCCTCCCCCGTCTGCTGCGGGACCGGCGGCGCCGGCGGCGGGTGCGCCTGCTCGGGGACGTCGGCGCCCCGGCGGCCGCCCGTGCGGCGGCGGGCTGGGCGGAGCTCGAGGACCTCGCGGCCGACCACGGCTTGGGCCGGGCCGCCGCGGAGACCCCACGGGCCTTCGTGGACCGGCTCGCGGCGACCGTGCCCGCGGCCGCGGCCGCGCTGGGCCGGCTGGGCCGGGACGCGGAGCGCGCCCTCTACGCGCCGGCCGCGGCGCAGTGGACCCCCGAGGCCGGCCCCGAGGACCTCGCTGCGGTGCGCACCGCACTGGCCGGGCGCGGAGGGCCGGGCGCCCGGCGCGCCCGCTGGCTGCCGCCCACATGGCGTGGCCGGCCCTGACCGCCGGGTCCCCGCCGCCCAGCGGTCACGGGGACCTCACCGGTGGGAGCGGGACGGGGTCACCACCGGTAGTCGAGGAACTTGCCGTCGAACGTGACCACGACGCGGTCGCCGTCCGGGTCCGGGCGGCGGGAGACGTCGACCCGGAAGTTGATCGCGCTCATGATCCCGTCCCCGAACTCCTCGTGGATGAGCTCCTTGAGGGCCGGCCCGTAGACGGCCAGGGCCTCGGCGAAGCGGTAGATCGTGGGGTCGGCCATGCGCGCCGGGTCGGCGCCCCGGGACGGCTGCCGCTGCAGGCTCTCGGCCACCGTCCCGTCCAGCCCGAGGAGCTCGCAGACCCGCCCGGCCTGTTCCGCGCTCAGCGGGTGCTGTCCGAGCAGCGCGGCGGTGGTCCACACCGGTGCGGCGCCGATCTGCTCGGCGATCTCGTGCCAGGACAGGCCGCGCCGCAGTCGGGCGGCGACCACCAGCTCGGCGGCGTCGGATCTGCTCATGATGGGGGTCATCGGTGCTCCTCGGAACGGTGGTCGGACGGAACGGTGGTCGGACGGAACGGCGGACGGGCGGAACGGCGGACGGGTGGAACGGCGCGGAGGGCCCGGGGCCCGCCGGCGGATCACTTCGCGGCGACGGGCAGGTCCGGTGCCGCCGGGCGGGGACGGGTCAGGCCCGTCCTGGCGTGGGTGGCGTAGAGGGTGAGCCCCACGAAGGTCAGGCCGCCCACGAGGTTGCCGAGCACGGTGGGGATCTCGTTCCACACCAGGTAGTCCATGACGGAGAAGTCGCCGCCGAGGATCAGGCCGGAGGGGAAGAGGAACATGTTGACGATCGAGTGCTCGAAGCCCATGTAGAAGAACAGCAGGATGGGCATCCACATGGCGATCACCTTGCCGGAGACGCTCGTGGACATCATCGCGGCGACCACACCGGTGGAGACCATCCAGTTGCACAGCACGGCCCGGACGAACAGGGTCAGCATCCCCGCGGCGCCGTAGTCCGCGTAGCCGACCGTGCGGCCCTCCCCGATCGAGCCGATGGCCTGGCCGATCTCGTTGGGCGCGGTGGAGAACCCGTAGGTGAAGATGATCGCCATCATCACGGCCACGGTGAACGCCCCGGCGAAGTTGCCGAGGAAGACGAGGCCCCAGTTGCGCAGCATCGAGCGCACCGTGACGCCGGGGCGCTTGTCGATCAGGGCCAGGGGCACCAGGGTGAACACCCCGGTCAGCAGGTCGAAGCCGAGCAGGTACAGCAGGCAGAAGCCGACCGGGAAGAGCAGCGCCCCGACCACCGCCTGGCCGGTCTGCACGGTGACGGTCACGGCGAACGCCGCGGCCAGGGCCAGGATGGCCCCGGCCATGAACGCCCGGATCAGGGTGTCCCGGGTGGACATGAAGACCTTCGCCTCGCCGGCGTCGATCATCTTCGTGACGAAGTCCGAGGGATGCACGTAGGATATGGCATGGCTCCGATGCGGGAGGAACGGGAGGTGCCGGGGACCCGGCTCCCCCGATTCTCGGCGGGCCGTGTTTCCGCGCGGTGTCCGTGCAGGCACCACAGGGTCAACTCGGGCGCACCCGGGACGGGCCCCGCGGTGAGGCCCCGCCCTCAGCCCTTGCGGGCGGCCAGCACCGTCTCGTAGAGCTCCCGCTTGCCGACCCCGCAGCGTGCGGCGACCTCCCCGGCGGCGTCCTTGAGGCGGGTGCCCCCGCGCACGAGGGCCTCGACCTCGGCCACGAGGTCCTCCGGGCGGGCCGCCTCGGGGGCGGGGGCGCCGGCGACGACGACGGCGATCTCCCCGCGCACCTGGCCCTCGGCGCACCAGCCGAGGAGCTCGGCGAGCGTTCCGCGCACGACCTCCTCGTGCAGCTTGGTGAGCTCCCGGGCGACGACCGCCCGGCGCCCGGGCCCGAACGCCTCCTGCAGCGCGCTCAGCATGACCTCCAGCCGGTGCGGGGCCTCGTAGAAGACCATGGTGCGGCGCTCGCCGAGCAGTTCGGCCAGGCGGGCGGAGCGCTCGGAGGACTTGCGCGGCAGGAAGCCCTCGAACGTGAACCGGTCGGTGGGCAGCCCGGACACGGCCAGGGCCGTGAGCACCGCGGAGGGGCCGGGCACGGCGGTCACGGTCAGGCCCTCCGCCGCCGCGGCCTCGGCCAGCCGGTAGCCCGGGTCGGAGACGGTGGGCATCCCGGCGTCGGACAGGACCAGCACGGTGGCCCCGGCGCGCACGGCGTCGAGGAGCTCGCCGACCCGCCCGGCCTCGTTGTGCTCGTGGTGGGTCAGCACCCGCCCGCGGGTGGTGACGCCCAGGCCGGCGGTGAGCCGGCGCAACCGGCGGGTGTCCTCGACGGCAAGCACGTCCGCGGTCTCCAGGGCCTCCCGCAAACGGGGCGGGGCGTCCCCGAGGTTGCCGATCGGGGTGCCTGCCAGCACGACCCGCCCGGGACCCGCGGCGCCGCCGGCCGGGTCGGCGGGGGCGGCGGTCGGGGCGTCGTCGTGGGGTTCGGTGTGCACGCGTCCACTCTACGGCCCGCCCCCGGGGCACCCGCCCGGCCCCGCGGGCGTCCGGGGCGGGGCCGGAGCCGTCCCCTACGATGACTTCCGTGAGTTCCTCGGTGCGCGCCCCAGCCCCCGGCCCGGTGACCCGGGCCGCGGACCCGGTGACCACGCTGCGCCGGTCCCTCGCCCCGGACGCCCTGCGGGCCCGGCTGCTGCCGCCCGCCGCGGCGGTGCCCCTCCCGGCGTGGCTGGCGCCGCTGCTCGTGGTGGTGCTGGGCGGCGTGCTGCGCTTCCACAATCTCTCCCACCCGGACGCGATCGTCTTCGACGAGACCTACTACGTGAAGGACTCCTACTCCCTGCTGCGCTACGGCTACGAGCGGGAGTGGCCGGAGGACGCGGACGCGCTGTTCGTGGCGGGCACTCCGCCCGAGGCGCTGAGCGGCCCGTCCTACGTGGTCCACCCGCCGGTCGGCAAGTGGCTCATCGCGGGGGGGATGTGGCTGGTCGGCGCCGAGGACCCCGTGGGGTGGCGCGTCTCCGCGGCGCTGTTCGGCACGCTGTCGATCGCGCTGGTGTGCGCCGCCGGGTGGCTGCTCTTCCGCTCGCTCACGGTGGCCACGCTCGCGGGGCTGTTCACCGCCGTGGACGGGCTGCACCTGGTGCAGTCGCGGCTGGCGATGCTGGACGTGTTCCTGATGTTCTTCGTCCTGCTCGCGTTCGTCCTGCTCCTGCTGGACCGGCGGGACGGCCGCCGCCGCCTGGTCGCCCGGCTGGCGGTGCCCCCGGGCGAGCGGGTGCCGGAGGCGGAGCTGGCCCGCCGCCTCGTGTGGGGGCCGTGGCTGGGGGTGCGCTGGTGGCGGATCGCCGCGGGCGTGGCCTGCGGGCTGGCGGTCGGCGTGAAGTGGAGCGCCCTGTTCCTCGTCGCCGGCCTCGGGGTGCTCACGGTGCTCTGGGACCTCAACGCCCGCCGCACGGCCGGGATCCGGCGCTGGTTCCCGGCCGCGGTGCTCAAGGACGGCGTGCCGGCGTTCCTGGCGGTGGTCGGCACGGGAGCGGTGGTCTACGTGCTCACGTGGACGGGCTGGCTCACCTCGACCGACGCCTACGACCGCCGGTGGGCGCAGGAGCACCCGGGCGAGGGCGTGCTGTGGCTGCCCGCCCCCCTGCGCTCGCTGTGGGCCTACCACTCCTCCGCCTACGGCTTCCACAGCGGTCTGGGCACCGAGCACTCCTACGAGGCGCTGCCGTGGCTGTGGCTGACCCTGGGCCGGCCCACCTCCTACTTCTACGAGGCCCCCGAGCAGGGTGCGGCCGGGTGCACGGTGGAGCACTGCTCCCAGGCCGTGCTCAACATCGGCAACCCGCTGCTGTGGTGGACGGGGATCGCCGCCGTGCTCGTGGCGGCGTGGCTGTGGGCGGTGCGCCGGGACTGGCGCTGGGGGGCGCTGCTCGGCGTGTTCGCCGCCGGGTACCTGCCCTGGTACCTGTACCCGGAGCGCACCATGTACTACTTCTACGCGCTGCCCGTGCAGCCGGTCCTGATGCTGATGCTGGCCGGGATGCTGGGACTGGTGCTGGGCCGGCCGGAGGACTCCGTGCGCCGGCGGCGGGCGGGTCTCGTGGTGACCGGGGTGTTCACGGCCGCGGTGCTGCTGCTGAGCGCCCACTTCGCCCCCGTCTGGTACGCCGAGACGGTGCCCTACGACCAGTGGCGGCAGCGGATGTGGTTCACCGCCTGGATCTGAGCCGCCCGGACCCGGGCCGCCCGGACCCCGGCCGCCCGGTCAGCGCCCGGCGAGCCGCCGCTTGAGCTCCTGGCGCCGGCGCACCCGGTCGAGGGCCCGGTGCCGGCGGAAGGCGGTGGGCCAGGTGGCGGCCATCACCGCGAGGGCGCCGAGCAGGGTCAGCGCGCCCACCGCGATCGCGGCGTCCATCCAGAACTGGGTGGGATAGAGCCGGATCAGGGTGTCGGAGACCCGGAAGGTCCAGGAGCCCTCCGCGAAGAACACCGAGTGGAACAGGGCGAAGAACTGCTGCCAGCCCAGCACCGCCGCCACGGCCAGCAGCACCAGCAGCACCACGGTCAGCCACGACCCGAAGAACAGGGCGCCGGAGGCCGCCCCCGGCGCCTTGGCCCGCAGGTACAGGGCGGACACGAGGCCGAGCACGGCCAGGACGGCGACCGCGGCGAGCGCGCTCTGCAGCACGATCTTCACGTCCGTCATGTGCGCGACCTCCGAGGCCAGGAACAGCCGGTCCCCGCCCGGGCCCACGAGATCGCCCAGGAACTCGGGCGGAGCCCAGTTCAGCACGTAGTCCAGGCCGTAGGACCCGTAGACCGTCCGCTCGCCGGTGGAGAAGCCGTAGCGGTCCGCGGGGAAGCCGGGCCGGTGGTACTCCGCCCACAGGAACAGCGGGGTGGCCACCGCGCGCACCGCCGCCGCCAGCAGCACCGGCGGCAGCAGCAGGGCCAGGAAGACCTGCTGCAGGCGCGGGAACCGGGGCTCGTCGGCCAGCGCGTCCCGGCGCAGCGCGGCCCGGCGGCGGGCCTCCTCGTCCGGCTCGTCGTCCTGCCCGACGTCGGCGGCGCCGACGGCGCGGGAGCCGCCCGGGGCCCGCCCGGAGCCGTCCGCCCCGGCGGCGCTCCCCGCCGTCCCGGCTCCGCCCTCGAGGCCGGTCGCGCCGTCGCGGCCGGGCTCCGGCGCGGCGCCCGGCGCGGGGTCCGCGGGCGGGACGGCGGGCAGCAGCCCCGTCCACACCGGGTCCTCGCCGCGCCGGGCGTCCGCCGCGGCGGAGCCGGCCTGCTGCCAGGGAGCCTTGTCGTTGCTGGAGGAGGGCACGGGCGGGTCCTTCGGTCGGGGGTGCTCGGGGGCCCGGCGCGGGCGGGACCGCGCCGGTCGGTCCCGATCCTACCCACCGGGGACCTCAGCGGCGGCGGCTCACCAGTTGCCCTTCCACGACTCGTCGGCGTAGTGCGCCAGCGGGATGTTCCAGTCGCCGTAGCCGTCGTCGGGGTCGGCCTGCGGGTACCCGGTGCCGACGATCTCCACGACGTCCCCGGGGCGGAAGACGTCGTGGATGAACTTCGCGCCCTCGGCGGACATGCCCACGCACCCGTGCGAGACGTTGGCCCGGCCCAGGACGGGCATCGCCGAGGGCAGGGCCTGGTGCACGAACTCGCCGCTGGCCGTCAGCCGGGACACGTTGGAGGCCCAGAACGTCTCGTACCAGTGCGGGTCGCCGGGCTGCAGGCTCAGCGAGGAGGCCTTGAACAGGTAGCTGGGGGCCTGCTCCATGATGACCTTCCGGCCCGTGGTGGAGGGCCAGTCGGGGTTGCCGAGCGTGACGGGGAACGTCCCGGCGACCTCGCCGTCGACGTAGGCCGTCAGCGTCTTCGTCGCGTCGTCGACGCGGGCGTAGTGCTCGGCCCCGATCGAGAAGCTGCGGCGCACGTCGTGGTTGCCGATCATCCCGCCGCCCACGTCCAGGCCCAGGAGGTCGAGGGAGACGGTCACCTCGGAGTGCGGTTCCCAGGTCTGCGCGGGCCGGTAGCGCAGCACGGTGTCGGAGTACCAGCGGAAGGCCCCGGCCCGGTCGCCGCCGCCGCGCACGGTGATGGCCCGCTCGACCTCGTCGCGGTGCAGGACGGGCTCCGAGAAGGTGAACTGCAGGATCTGGCCGGTGCCGTAGACCCCGCCCTCCGCCACGTTGACCCGGGCGTCGACCTCCTGGGCCGCCGGGACGGTGCTGAACGTGCTCGTGCCCGTGCTCGTGGTGCCGCCGGCCGCGGCGGTCCAGTGCAGCACGTAGGCGGTGTCGAAGGCCAGGACGTCCGTGCTGGTCCAGGTGCGCCCGTCCGCGGAGCGCTCGCCGGGCACGGGCTCCCCGCCGGCGGCGGGCACGAGCACGACCTCGCCCAGCTCGCCGCGGCCGGTGCGCACCACCACCGGGTCCACAGGGTTGTGCGCCACGGCGGCGTCGTCGGGCAGCACCACTACGCCGGCCGGCTGCGGGCCGGCCGGGTCCGGGGCGGTCGGCGTCACGCTCGGCGTCGCGCTCGGCGCCGGGGTCGTCGGCGACCCGGTGGAGGCCGTGACGGTGGGCGCGGGTGCACCGGAGGGGGCCCCGGCGGCGTACGCGCAGCCGGTGGCGAGCAGGGCCGTCACCGCGCCCAGGGCGAGCAGGCGGCGGGCCGGGACGGCGCGGGGCGCGCGGTGGGGGCGGGAGGGCAGGGGCATCGTGGGGGCAC
>NZ_JBSJYX010000038.1:0-14237 GCF_053711175.1 Kocuria sp. KH4 | reverse complement strand
CGCCCTCGAGGCCGCCCTCCGGCTCGTCGAGGCCTCCGGCGGGGCGGAGGCCGGCCACCGGGTCCTCGCCCTCACCATGGGGCCGGCGGACGCCGCGGCCGCCCTCAAGCGCGCCCTCCAGCTGGGCGCGGACGCCGGCGTGCACGTGCTCGACGACGCCCTCGCCGGCTCGGACGCCTGGGTCACCGCCCGGGTGCTCGCCGCCGCGGTCGGGCGGATCGCCGAGGAGGAGTCCCGGCCGGTGGACCTCGTGCTCACCGGCATGGCGTCCACGGACGGGGAGACCTCCCTGGTCCCCGGGCAGCTGGCCGAGCGGCTCGGCCTGGCCCACGTCGGCTTCGCGAGCTCGCTGGCCCTCGCCGAGGGCGGCGCCTCGCTCACCGCCACCCGGCACACGGGGACCGAGGTCCTCGAGCTCGTCGCGCCGCTGCCGGCGCTCGTGGCCGTCACCGACCGCGCCGACACCCCCCGCTACCCGAACTTCAAGGCGATCGTGGCGGCCCGGAAGAAGTCCGTGCGCACCTGGACGGCCGCCGACCTCGGGCTCGGCCCGGGCGACGTGGGCCTGGCCGGCTCCCTCACCCGCGTGCTCGAGGCGGTGCCCCGCCCGCCGCGCACCGCCGGGGAGGTCGTGGTGGACGAGGGCGAGGGCGGGATCCGCCTCGCCGAGTTCCTCGTGGCCCAGAAGCTCGTCTGAGCCCGTCCCGTCCGACCCCGCCACGTCCGACCCCGTCACGTCCCGCCCGGGCCTCGGGCAGAAGGAGGACCCCATGACCACGACCCTGGTGGTGCTGGACACCACGGAGGAGCTGCGCCGCGGCGACCGGGAGCTACTCGTGCTCGCGGGCACCCTGGGCGAGGCGCACGCCGCGCTCCCCGCGGCCCCCGGGGACGGGCTGCTCGACGAGCTGGCCGGCCACGGGGTGGCCGCCGTGCACGTCCCCGCGGCCGGCCCGGACGACCGGCTGAGCACCCCCGCGGTCGCGCTCGCGGCGGCCGCGGCCCGGGCGAGCGGCGCCGGGGCGGTGCTGCTGCCCAACACCCCGGAGGCCAAGGACGCCGCCGCGCGCCTGGGCGTGCGCCTCGCGGCGGGGGTGATCACCGACGTGGTGGGGCTGGACGGGGACCTGGTCGCCACCAAGTCCGTCCTCGCCGGCGGCTGGACCACCCGGTGCCGGGCCACGAGCCCGGTGCTGGTCGCCACCGTCCGGCCCCACGCGGTGGAGCTCCCGGCCGGGCTCCCGGCGGAGCGTCCGGCCGGGACGGACCGTCCGGCGGTGCACGTCCACGAGGTGGAGGACACCGTCCCCGCCGCCCGCGTGGTCGGCCGCACCGGGCTGCCCGCCTCCGGGCGGCCGGCCCTGGGTGAGGCGCGCGTGGTCGTGGCCGGCGGCCGCGGCACGGGCGGGGACTTCGGCCCGCTCGAGGAGCTCGCGGACGTCCTCGGCGGGGCGATCGGCGCCTCCCGCGCCGCGGTGGACGCCGGGTGGATCGGCCCCGAGGCGCAGGTGGGGCAGACCGGCCGCACCGTCTCCCCGCAGCTCTACGTCTCGTGCGGGATCTCCGGGGCCGTGCAGCAGCGGGCGGGCATGCAGACCGCCCGGGTGATCGTGGCGGTCAACAAGGACGAGCAGGCGCCCGTCCTCGAGATCGCCGACCTCGGGATCGTGGGCGACCTCCGGAAGGTGCTGCCGCAGGCGGTCGAGCACCTGCGGGCGCTGCGCGGATAGCCGCCGCGGCGGACGGCCCCGCGGCGGGCCGACCCGCCGCGCCGACCGGGCGGCTCAGAACCCCGAGGGGTGCCGGGGGGTGTAGGCCTCCTCGAGGCGGCGGACCTCCTCGTCCGTCAGCTCCAGCTCGACGGCTGCCGCGGCGTCGTCGATGTGCTGCTCCCGGGTCGCGCCGACGATCGGCGCCGTCACGGCGGCCCGGCCGGCGACCCACGCCAGGGCCACCTGGGCCATCGGCGCGCCGCGCTCACCGGCCACGGCCGCGACCGCGTCGACGATCGCCCGGTTCGCCGCCACGTCCTGCGTGTAGAGGCCCTGGCCGAACGCGTCGGTGCTCTCCCGGGAACCGGAGCCGGCGGCGCCCCAGGGCCGGGCCAGCCGGCCGCGGGCGAGCGGGCTCCACGGCAGCACGCCCACCCCGGTCGCCCGGCAGAACGGGTGCATCTCCCGCTCCTCCTCGCGCTCGAGCAGGTTGTACTGGTCCTGCATGGAGACGAACGTGGTCCAGCCGTGCAGCTCGGCGGCGTGCTGCAGCTGCCCGAACTGCCAGGCCCACATGCTCGAGGCCCCGAGATAGCGGGCCTTGCCGGCCTTCACGACGTCGTGCAGGGCCTCCATGGTCTCCTCGACGGGGGTGCGGGGGTCGAACCGGTGGATCTGGTACAGGTCGACGTAGTCGGTCCCCAACCGCTGCAGCGACGCGTCGATCTCGTGCATGATCGCCGCCCGGCCGAGGCCGCCGCCGTTGCGCGCGTCCCGCATCCGCCCGTGCACCTTGGTGGCGATCTGGAGCTCCTCCCGCGGGGCGATCTCGCGGAGCAGCGTGCCGGTGATCTCCTCGCTGGAGCCCAGCGAGTACACGTTGGCCGTGTCGAACGTGGTGATCCCGGCCTCGTAGGCGCGGCGCACGAACGGGCGGGCCTCGTCGAGGCCCACGCTCCACGCGTGCGAGCCCTTGGCAGGGTCCCCGTAGCTCATCATGCCCAGCACGACGGCGCTCAGCTCGAGGCCGGAGCTCCCCAGACGGACGGTTCTCATGACGGTTCCCCTTCTGCAGAACGGACGGTGGCAGGACGGACTGTGGCGGGACGGACTGTGGCACGGAGCCGCGGCGACGGCGGGGTCACGGGCCCGCTCCCGATCCTAGGAGACCCCGCCGCGGACGGCCGGACCGCGGGCTCAGCGCGCCACGGTCCGGTGCCCGGCGTCCAGCCGCCGGGTCCAGCCGCGCGCGTCCAGGTGCTCCAGCAGCGGGATCGCCACGCGCCGGGTGGTGCCCAGCGCCTGGCGGGCCTGGCTCGTGGTGAAGGGCTGCGGCAGCCGGGCCAGCTCGCGCATGGCCAGGGCGGGGGCCGTGGGGAGCAGCACCACGCCCTCCCCGATGCGGAGCAGCCGCCCGGCGCGCTCGGCGGCGGCGAGCTCGCGGGCGCCCAGCCGCAGCGCCGTCAGGTCCTCGGCCTCCGGGGCGCGGAAGGGCTCGGCCGCGAGCCGGTGCTCCAGCCGGCGCACGGCGGGCTCGTGCGCGCCGAGGCCGCCCCGGTGCTGCGGGGAGCGGATGTGCCCGCCCTCCTGCGCCAGGCCGGCGCCGCGGACCACGGGGTCGACCAGGGCCGCGTCGGGCAGCGCGAGCAGGTCCCGGGCAGCACCCCGGGACAGACCGGCCGCCAGGGGGTCACGGGTGTGCAGCTCCTCCACGGCGGTGCGCAGCCGCTGCTGCCAGGCGTCGAGCACGGGGGCGTGCACCCACCAGCCGCCGGCCGCGCGCACCCCGGCGGGCGGAGCGGCGTCCGCGGCGGGCAGCAGGCCGAGTCGGTGCAGGCGCTCGGCCGGCACCGCGCCGCGGCGGGCCACCTCGGCGAGCACGTCGCCGCGGGCGTCCAGGCCGGCGAGGCGCTCGGCCCGGCGCGTCCGGTCGCCGCGCCGCCGCAGCGCGGGCGGGTCGGCGTCGAGGACCTGGGCGCCGCCGAGCACCGAGCGGCTGCCGGGGTCGCGCAGCACCACCCGGTCCCCGAGGACCAGGGGCAGGGGGCGGTCGAGGGCCAGCCGGGCGTGGTCGTCGTCGAAGGGGCTGAGCCGGGCCGGGACCGCCGCGGCGCCGGCGTGCACCACGAGGTGCTCGGCCACGAGCGGGAACGCGGACCCGGTGGTGCGGCGGACGTCGAGGACGTCGGTGACCGGCCACGCGCCCGGAGTGACCAGGGCGTCGCCGCGGTGCACCTCGTCGGCCGGCACCCCGCGCAGGTTCACGGCCACCCGGGCGTGGGGCTCCAGCGACGCGGCCGGCCGGTTGCGGCTGTGCAGCCCGCGCACCGCCACCGGCCGGGCCCCGCCGGAGCCGAGCAGCTCCAGCCGGTCGTCCTGCCGGAGCGTGCCCGCGGTCAGGGTGCCGGTCACCACCGTGCCGGACCCGGTGATCGTGAAGGAGCGGTCCACCCACAGCCGCAGCCGCCCGCCGGCGGGCGCGGGCGCCCGCGCGAGGACGTCGTCGAGGGCGGCGCGCAGCTCGTCCAGGCCCGTGCCCTCGAGGGCAGAGACGGTGACCGCGGGCGCGTCGCGCAGGCCCGTCCCGGCCAGCTCCGCCCGGACCTGCGCGAGCACCTCCTCGGCGCGCCCGGGCGCCCGGTCGGCCCGGGTGAGCACCACCACGCCGCGCTCGATGCCCAGGGCCGCGACCGCGTCCCGATGGTCCGCGGACTGCGCCTGCCAGCCCTCGTCGACCGCGACCACGAAGCACACCACCGGGGCCGGGCCGAGCCCGGCGAGCATGTTGCCGAGGAAGCGCTCGTGGCCGGGGACGTCCACGAAGGCCACGTCCCGCCCGGAGGGCAGCGTGGTCCAGGCGTAGCCCAGGTCGATGGTCAGCCCGCGGCGGCGCTCCTCCTCCCAGCGGTCGGGCTCCATGCCGGTGAGGGCCCGCACCAGGGTGCTCTTGCCGTGGTCGACGTGCCCGGCCGTGGCGACGACGTGCACGCTCACCGGGTCCCCCCGGTCCCGTTATCGGCCCTGTCGCCGGCCCTGTCGTCGGCCCCGTCGGCCGTCCCGTCGAGGACGGTCAGGGCAGCGCGCACCGCGGCGAGCAGGCGGTCGTCGTGGGGCTCGGGGACGCAGCGCAGGTCGAGCAGGCACGCGTGGTCGTGGACCCGGGGGAGCACGGCGGGGCGGCCGGCGCGCAGCGGCGCCGCCGCCGCCTCGGGCAGTCGGACCGCCCACCCCGGCAGCGGCACCCCGGGAGCGCCGCCGCCGCCGACCCGGCCGTCGTGCGGGACCACCGGCGCGCCGACGGCCGCGGCGAGCCGCTCGGCGCGGGCGCGCAGCCGGTCGGGGTCCGCGTGCAGCGCCTGCACCACGGGGGTGGGCCCGCCGGCGAGCGTGGCCTCCAGCGCGGCGAGCGCGAGCTTGTCGGCGCGCACCGCGCGGGCGAGGGGATGGCCGGCCAACCGGGCGACGACCTCCGCGCGCCCGAGCACCACCCCGGCCTGCGGGCCGCCGAGCAGCTTGTCGCCGCTGGCGATGACGATGTCCGCGCCGCCGGCCAGGGCGGAGGCGGCGTCCGGCTCCTGCGGCAGGCGCGGGTCCGGGGTCAGCAGCCCGCTGCCCAGGTCGGCCACCAGGGGCACGCCGTGGGCGCGCGCCAGCGGCCCCAGCTCCTCCGGCCCGACGCCCGAGGTGAAGCCCTCCACCCGGAAGTTGCTCGGGTGCACCTTGAGCAGGCATCCGGTCTCCGGGCCGATCGCCTCGGCGTAGTCGCGCAGGTGCGTCCGGTTGGTCGTGCCCACCTCGCGCAGCCGGGCGCCGGTCGACTCGATGAGCTCCGGCAGCCGGAAGCCGGCCCCGATCTCGACGAGCTCGCCGCGGCTGATCACCACCTCGCGGCCGGCCGCCAGCGCCGTGGTGGCCAGCACCAGCGCGGCCGCGCCGTTGTTGACCACCAGCGCGTCCTCGGCGGGCGGGCAGGCGGCGAGCAGGGCCGCCCGGGTCCCGGCGCCGCGGCGGGACCGGGTGCCGGTGCGCAGGTCCAGCTCCACGTCGACGTACCCGGCCGCCGCCACCAGCGCCTCGGTCGCGGCCGCCGACAACGGTGCGCGGCCCAGGTTGGTGTGCACCACCACCCCGGTGGCGTTGAGCACCGGGGTCAGGGTCGACGCGGAGCGGGCGGCGAGGGCGGCGAGCACCGCCGGTTCGACCTGCTCGGGGGCGAGCTCGCCCCGCCGGGCCCGCTCCTGGGTCTCGCGCACCAGGGTGCGCACGATCTCCTCGCTCAGCCGCTCACGGGCCCGGCGGACGGCGGGCAGGCCCATGAGCTGGTCGGTGCGGGGGATCAGGCGACGCGGGTCGTCCTGGGCCACAGTTCCTCCTCGGCGCGCCGGGCGCGTGGCAGAAGTCGGCGGAGGCAGACGCTGACGGAAGCGGACGTTGACGGGAGCAGACGTTGGCGGAGGCGGACGGGAATCGAACCCGCCAGACCGAGGTGCTCGGTCTCACCGGTTTTGAAGACCGGGGGGCCCACCAGGACCCGGACGCCTCCGCTGCCCAACCTAGCACCGCCGCCGCCAGTAGGCTGACGGCATGGACCTGACCCGCACGTCGCACCCGCCCCTGCCCGAGACCGGCGCGGTCCGGCTGACCGGCTTCGCCCACGGCGGCGGCTGCGCCTGCAAGATCCCGCCCGGGGAGCTCGAGGACGCGGTCCGCGGTCTCACCGGGCAGACGGGGGCCGGGGTGCTGGTCGGCCTCGACGACGGCGACGACGCCGCGGCCGTCCTGGTGCGCGAGGACCTCGCGGTGCTCTCCACCGCGGACTTCTTCACCCCGGTCGTCGACGACGCCTACGACTGGGGCCGGATCGCCGCCGCGAACGCCCTGTCCGACGTCTACGCCATGGGCGGGCGCCCGGTGATGGCGATCAACCTGGTGGGCTGGCCGCGCGAGGTGCTGCCGATGGAGCTGCTGACCGAGGTGCTGCGCGGCGGCCTGGCGGTGGCCTCCGAGGCGGGGTGCCCGGTGATCGGGGGTCACTCCATCGACGACCCGGAGCCGAAGTACGGCATGGCCGTGACGGGCGTGGCCGATCCCGCCCGGCTGCTGCGCAACGACGCCGCCGCGCCCGGGCTGCCCCTGACCCTCACCAAGCCGATCGGCGTGGGGCTGCTCAACAACCGGCACAAGGCGACCGGTGAGGTCTTCGCCGAGGCCGTGGCCACGATGACCCGGCTCAACCGGGACGGCGCCGAGGCCGCGCTGGCGGCCGGGGCCCGGGCGGCCACGGACGTCACCGGGTTCGGGCTGCTCGGGCACCTGCACAAGATGTGCCGGGCCTCAGGGGTCGGCGCGGTCCTCGACCGGGCGGCGGTGCCCCTGGTCGAGGGGGCGCCGGAGGCGCTGCGGGACGGCTTCGTCTCCGGGGGGACCCGCCGCAACCTCGACTGGGTGCGCCCCCACCTGCGCGCCGCGGCCGGTGTTCCGGAGGAGGACCTGCTGCTGCTGGCCGACGCGCAGACCTCGGGCGGGCTGCTCGTCGTCGGCGAGCTGCCCGGGTACCCGGTGGTCGGCCACACCGTGGCCGGGTCCGGCATCGAGGTGCGCTGAGCGCCGTCCCGGGACGGCGCCGGCGGCTCAGCCGGCCGTGGTGATCGAGTCGTCGACGACGCCGGCGGCCCGCCGGGCGGCCAAGCGCGCCTTCTGCGGCTCGATGGTGTAGCGGGGGTCCTGGGCCGAGTGGATCCCGGCCTCCAGCACGCCGAACCGCGTCAGCGCGGAGGAGGCCAGCAGTGCCAGCCCCGACACCGCGGCGACCGCCCGGTGCCGTCCGCCCAGCAGCGTGCCGAGACCGCCGGCGACCGCCAGCCGCTCGCTCCACGCCAGCATGGTCCCGGCCGGCCCGTGGTGCAGCGGCTCGGCCGCCACGGGGTGCATCCGGCGCTCCATCAGCTTCGTGGCGACCAGCTCCCCGGCCACGCCGAGCACGGCGAGCCGGCGGGCGGGGCCGGCCTGGCCGACCGACGTGGTGACCATCCCCAGACCGCCCGAGGCGAGGCTCGCCGAGCTCACGAAGACGAACGCCAGGTGCTCGCGGGCGGCGTTCCAGGTGGGGGTCGCCGTGTCGGAGAGCAGGACCGCGGTGTAGGCGGCCAGCGGCCCGGCGAACACGGCGGCCTCGACCCCGGCCGGTCCCTCCACCGCGCGCAGCACCGGGCGCAGCGGCCCCAGGGGCAGGCGCGCACCGGTCATCCGGTCGACCTCGGCCACGGCCGCGGTCCCCATGCCGGCGCCGAACGCGCTGAGGATCCAGGAACCCACGCTCATGGGGGACGTCACCTTGAACGTGCGCAGCATGTTGAAGAAGCGCTCCGGCCGGCCGAGGTCGGCGACCAGGGCCACCGCGCCGGCGCCGAGGGCGGCCACCGAGCCCAGCCGGGCGTTGCGGCGCAGTTCGTCCCGGCCGGTGAGCTGACCGCCGAGGGCGAGCAGCGCCGAGCCCCCGGCCACGCCGCCGAGGAACAGGTACGCGGCGACCTCGTGGCCCCACGGCGCCGGCTTGACCACCGGCCGCCCGTAGTAGGACGTGAACTCCGCCTCCGGGACCATCGGCATCTCGCGCGAGCCGTCGCCCCCGCCGCCCTGGCCAGGGCCCCGGCGGCGCGGGCCGTTGCGCCGCCGCCGGCGCGGCTGCTCGGGGGGACGGTAGCTGTCGAACTCGGAGAGGCTCACGAACGGCCTCCCGCGAAGGCCACGGCGGCGGCGGCGAGCATGCCCACCGCGGCCAGGCCGGCCCGCCGGTACATCTGGGGCAGGTCGGCGGTCGGCACCCGCGGGTCCGGCGGCAGCCCGTACACCTCCGGCTCGTCGAGCAGCAGGAACACCGACCCGGTGCCGCCCACGCCGTCGAGCTCGTTGGCGCCGTAGAGCCTCGCCTCGGTGCGCCCCTGGGCGTGCAGCTCCGCGACCCGCTCGCGGGCCTGGTCCACCATGTCGTCGTGCTCGCCGTACTTGATGGAGGTGGTGGGGCAGGTCTGCGCGCAGGCGGGCGTCTGGTCGTCCACCATGCGGTCGTAGCACAGGGTGCACTTCTGGGCGATGCCCACCTTCGGCACCTCGGGCCGGGTCCCGGGCTGCTCGCCCCGCTTCGTGCGCGGCGCGGCCGTGCCGTCGGTGCGCCGCTCGATCACCCCGAACGGGCAGCCGGCCACGCAGGTGCCGCACCCGTTGCACACGTCGTCCTGCACCACCACGGTGCCGTGCTCGGTGCGGAACAGCGCTCCCGTGGGGCACACGTCGAGGCACCCGGCGTGCGTGCAGTGCTTGCAGACGTCGGAGGACATCAGCCAGCGGAACTCCTCGGTGTCCGGCGGGGTGGTGTCCTCCGCCGCCGTCCGCGGGCGCGTCTCGGGGGGCCCGACCTTGGGCATGCCGAGGCTCACGAGCTTGCGCCCGGACTCCCGGGCCTCCTCGATGCGCTCGCTGTCCTGCTCGACGAACGCCACGTGCCGCCAGGTGCTCGCGCCCAGGGAGCCCGTGTTGTCGTAGGAGGACTCCAGCAGCCGGAGGTCCCCGTCCTGGGGGTTCTGGTTCCACTCCTTGCAGGCCACCTCGCAGGCCTTGCAGCCGATGCAGATCGAGGTGTCGGTGAAGAAGCCCTTCCGCGGGTGCTGGTGCTCCCAGTGCGCGTCGGCGGTGGGGTCGGTCGGTCCGGCCAGCTGGCCCATCAGTTCTCCCTCAGGGGTTCGGTGCTCGGATCGGTGCTCGGATCGGTGTGCGGGTCCGTGCCCGCCGCGGCGGTCCCGGCGGCGCCGGGCGGGTCGATGCGGGTGTTGCCGGTCGCCACGGTGGCGCCCGCGCGCACCTGGTAGTCCGCGACGAGCTGGAGCAGCGCGGCGCCCTGCGGGCGGCGGCCCGGCCGGATGTGGCAGGAGCCGACCTTGGAGTCCTGGATCTGCACGTTCGGCTCGAGCGTGAGCCCCAGCAGGTCGTTGGCCGAGTCGCCGCTGACCACCGCGTCGTCGCCCACGCCCCAGTGGTAGGGCAGCCCGATCTGGTGCACGGTCCGCCCGCGCACCACCAGCGGGGTCATGCGGTCGGTGACGAGCACCCGCGCCTCGATCGCCGCCCGGGGCGAGACGATCGTGGCCCAGCCGTAGGGCTCCAGCCCGCACTCGGCGGCGAGCTCGGGGGAGACCTCGCAGAACATCTCCGGCTGCAGCTCCGAGAGGTACGGCAACCACCGGCTCATGCCGCCGGCGGTGTGGTGCTCGGTGAGCCGGTAGGTGGTGAACACGTAGGGGTACACGTCCACTCCCGGCTCCCCGGCGCTCGGGGCGCTGAGGTTGTCCGGGCGCGCGAACAGCACCCGGGACGGGTTGCGCTGCTGGGTGTACAGGGCGTTGTCGATCGGCGACTCCTGCGGCTCGTAGTGCGTGGGCAGCGGACCGTCCACCACGCCCTTGGGCGCGTACAGCCAGCCCTTGCCGTCGGCCTGCATGATGAACGGGTCGTCGCCGGCCAGCGCGGCGGCGCCCCCGGCGTCGGGGTCCGGACGGGTGCCCGGGGCGAGGTGGAGCGGGAAGTCGGGCACGTCGTCCCCGACCCACTGCTCCTGCTCCTCGTCCCACCACACGTGCTTCTTGCGCTCGCTCCACGGCCGGCCCTCGGGGTCGGCCGAGGCGCGGTTGTAGAGCAGCCGGCGGTTGGCCGGCCAGGCCCAGCCCCACTCGAGAGCCGCGGCCCCCTGCTCCTGGGCCGGCCGCCGCGCGGCGGCCCGGTTGACGCCGTCGGCGTAGACCCCGGTGTAGATCCAGCAGCCGCCGGACGTGGAGCCGTCGGCGCGCATCTCGGTGTAGGAGGACAGCGGCTTCCCGGCGTCCGGCCCGCTCAGGTGCCGGCCGTTGATCTCGGCGAGCACCGCCTCGGGGTCGGGCTCGCCGTGCTCGTCCACGGGGTAGTCCCAGGTGAGGTCGAGCAGCGGGCGGTCGCGCTCGTCGTCGGAGCCGGCCAGCCGCTCCCGGATCCGCCGGCCCAGCTCGAAGAAGAATTGCAGCTCGCTCTGGCACTCGCCCGGCGGCGCCACGGCCTGGTGGCGCCACTGCAGCAGCCGCTGGGTCTGGGTGAACGTGCCCGACTTCTCCACGTGCGTGGCCGCGGGCAGGAAGAACACCTCGGTCTCGATGTCCTCGGTGCGCAGCTCGCCCGAGGCGATCTCCGGGCCGTCCTTCCACCAGGTCGCCGACTCGATGAGGTTGAGGTCGCGCACCACCAGCCACTTGAGGTGGGACATGGCCATGCGCTGCATCCGGCCGTTGGAGGAGCCCACCGCGGGGTTCTGGCCGAGCAGGAAGTAGCCATCCACCTCGTCCTCGAGCATCTTCGTCAGCGTCTGGAAGGTGCCGTGGGCGCCCGTGAGGCGCGGGAGGTAGTCGTAGGCCCAGTCGTTGTCCGCGGTGGCGGCGTCCCCCCACCAGGCCTTGAGCAGGCTGGTCGTGTAGGCGTCGGCCTCGGCCCAGTAGCCCTTCTGCTTCTTCGACGCGATCGCGGCCAGGTAGTCCGCGAACGTGTCGTGGGTGCCGGCCACCGGCATCGGCAGGTAGCCGGGCAGCAGGTTGAACAGCGTGGGGATGTCGGTCGAGCCCTGGATGCTGGCGTGCCCGCGCAGGGCCATGATCCCCCCGCCGGGGCGGCCCATGTTGCCCAGCAGCAGCTGCAGGATCGAGGCGGTGCGGATGAACTGCGCGCCCAGGCTGTGCTGGGTCCAGCCGACGGCGTAGGCGAAGCAGGTGGTCCGCTCGCGCCCGGAGTTCTCGGTGACGGATCGGGCTAGGTACGCGAAGTCCTCCGGGGAGATGCCGCACACCTCCTGCACCATCTCGGGGGTGTAGCGCGCGAAGTGCCGCTTGAGGATCTGGAACACCGTCCGGGGGTCCTGCAGGGTGTCGTCGCGCTGCATCCGGGCGTGCTCCAGCGGGGCCCCGCCGCTGCCGAGCTGCTGGCCGGCGGCCTCGGCCACGGAGGCGTCCGAGCCCGCGTGCTCGGGGTCGCCGGCGGGTCCGCCCACCTTGCCGTCGTCGCCCGGGCGTGCGTCCGCCCGGTCGCCGTCGTTCTCCGCGTAGGCCCACGAGGACATGTCGTACTGGCCGGTCCCGGGGTCGAACCCGGAGAACAGGCCGTCGAGGTCCTCGGCGTCGCGGTAGTCCTCGTTCACGATGGTGGCCGCGTTGGTGTACGCCCGCACGTACTCCTCGAACCACAGGTCGTGGGTGAGGACGTGGTTGATCAGCGCGCCGAGCAGGACGATGTCCGAGCCGGCCCGGATCGGGACGTGCTTGTCAGCGACGGCCGAGGTGCGGGTGAAGCGCGGATCGACGTGGATGATCCGGGCGCCGCGCGCCTTGGCCTCCGTGACCCACTGGTAGCCCACGGGGTGGCACTCGGCCATGTTGGAGCCCTGGATGACGATGCAGTCGGCATTGGCCATGTCCTGCAGGGACTGCGTCGCGCCACCGCGACCGAACGAGGCTCCCAGACCGGGAACCGTGGCGGAGTGTCAAATACGAGCCTGGTTCTCGATCTGGATCGCTCCCGCGGCGGTGAAGAGCTTCTTGATCAGGTAGTTCTCTTCGTTGTCCAGCGTCGCCCCGCCCAGGGCGGCGAAGCCCATCGTGCGGCGCAGCGGACGGCCCTGCTCGTCGGCGTCCTGCCACCCGTTGCGGCGGGACTCCAGGACGCGGTCGGTGATCATCTCGACGGCGGTCTCGAGGTCCAGGTGCTGCCACTCGGTGGCCCGGGGCGCGCGGTAGAGCACCCGCGTCTGACGGCCGGGGGCATTGACGAGCTGCTCGCTGGCCGAGCCCTTGGGGCACAGACGGCCGCGGGAGATCGGCGAGTCCGGGTCGCCCTCGATCTGGACGACCTTCTCGTCCTTGACGTACACCCGCTGACCGCAGCCCACCGCGCAGTAGGGGCACACGCTCTGCACCACGCGGTCCGCGGTGCTGGTGCGCGGGGCCTTCTCGCGAGTGCGCTCGGAGGTCACGGCCGGGCCGCGACCGAGCAGGTCGCCCGAGCGCAGCTGCCGGACGACCGGCCATTCCAAAGGACTGAACCGTGCCATGGCAGGAGCATAACCCGACGGGCCGCACTGTGGCACGGGCCACGCCGGGCGGAGCCGTCCCGTCCCGCCCGGCGCCTCCGGCCTCGTCGCCCTCCGCCGGGTGCTCAGCGCGGGATCCGGGCCTCCGGCGTCGCGGCCGGACCGGGGCGTCCGCCCAGGACCAGGCCGCGGGTGCCGCGCACGGCGGCCGCGACCGCCCGCTCGAGCGGGCCCTGGCCGAACCACCTCTGCCACAGCACGGCGAAGCCGGCGGCGACCACCAGGTGCACGGCGAACCAGAGCACGGGCCGGTCGTAGTGCAGCGTCGTGGCCAGGGCGAGCAGGTGGGCCGAGTACAGGGTCAGGGTGCGCCCGCCCATGGCGCCGAGGGTGGTCCACAGCGGGTTCGCCCGGGCGAGCAGGAGGAACGCCCCCAGCACGGCCAGGCCGGTGCCCAGGTCCATGAGCATCGTCACCGGGGTGGTGCTGTGCGGGCCGGCCGTCAGCAGCCACCACCAGGTGGAGGTGGGCAGGTCCGGGCTGGGGCCCCAGATCAGGATCTCGTCGATCTGGTCCTCGCTCAGCCACGGCGTGTGGCGCACCAGCTGGCCGTAGCCGCCGGCCTGGAGGATCAGCAGCCAGTAGGCGAACCACGCGCCGACCGCCAGGAGCACGCCCAGCAGCACGATCCGGACCTGCACCTGGACCTCGTGCAGGTCCAGGCGGCCGAGGAGCAGGCCGGCGCAGAGGTAGCTCAGGTACGGCACGGCGGGGTAGGTGCCCGTCAGCAGCACCTGGGCCAGGAACGCCCCGGGATCCGCCGCGAGGCTGCCCAGGGTCGGGTTGACCGCCGTGGGCTGCGGCAGGACCGGTCCCAGGACGTGCACGAGCAGGGGGCCCGCGACCGCGAGGACGAGCGCGCCGGCGGCCAGGGTGCGGCGCCGCAGGCCCAGCAGGGGGAGGGCCAGCAGGAAGAACGCCCCGTAGTAGACGAGGATGCCCAGGGCCGGCGCCGGGGAGGGCATGAGCTCGTTGATGCCCAGCCCGACGGCGGCGATGAGCAGGGCGCGGACCACGAGCCCGGCGCGCGTGGCGGTCAGCTCCCGCCCCCGGTGCGGGGTCCGCCCGCCGGAGGAGAAGGCCAGGCTGAGCCCGGCGAGCAGGGCGAACAGCGCCGCGGCGCGGCCGCCGAACAGGGTCCACTGCAGCGTGGGCTCGAAGGTCTCGGGGTCGTGGGCGGGCAGGATGTGGACGGCGATCATGCCGATCAGGGCCAGGCCGCGGGCCGCGTCCACGGCGACGAGGCGGGGTCGGCGCCCCGGGGCGCGAGGCGCCCGGTCGGCACCGGGCGTGCCGGGGCCGGCGGGGGCGGCAGCCGCCGTGCGGGCGGGGGGAGCTTCGGACGGTGTGGTCATGGGGATCTCCGGGGG
>NZ_JBSJYX010000037.1:0-15211 GCF_053711175.1 Kocuria sp. KH4 | reverse complement strand
CAACGGAGCGATCAGTTCCCACAGCCGGTCATCGACCTTCCACGACTGCGTTCTCGTCGTCATCACGCCACAGTCAATGACGTCGAGGGCTCCGAGCAACGACCGACCGGGTTATGAGACCAGGTCTTAGGTAAATCCCGCCACGGAGCTCCGGTGCGTAGCTTCCACAGGATCCCGTTGAGCACCTGACGGTGGTCGCGCCACTGCCCACCCCGGCCCGAGACCGGCAACAGTGGCTCGATTTGCACCCATGCTGTGTTCGTCAGTTCACCACGACCGACCATTCCACTGGTCTACCAGTCAGGCCTACCGATTCGCAGGACAGGCCCTAGGAAGCCGGCCAGGCCGCGGAAGAGGCCGCCCCGGAGGCCGAGCAGGCCGCTGATACCGCTGCCGCCGGCTCCCTGTGGACCTTCGCCGGGCTGCTGATCGGGGCGATCATCGCCTCGATCACGGGCCTGCTCGGCTCCCGGTCTGTGACCCGAAACCCCACCAAAGAACCCGAGGTGCGCGCCTCCCGCAGCTGATCAGTGACAGCCGGTGAGCGCTCCACCGGTCACCTCAGAAGCAAGCCCCGCCCGAGAAGCTCCTCGGGCGGGGCTTGCCCGCGGTGCAGGAGTCAGGATCCGTAGTTCTCGAAGATCAAGTCATCGGTGTTCTTGTCCAGCTGCATGGCGCTGCTGTGCTGGATCAGCCGCGCCACCGTGGACGCCTCACTGTCGGGCACTACGAGCAGGTACTCCTCCACTCCCTCATCAAGGGTCAGCTCGAAGGTGTACGACCCGGGCTGGCCCTCCCCGGCGTTGCTACGGATCACATCGACACTGGTGACCCGACGGATGTTCTTACCCTGTCCTGCCGGCATCTGCTTCTCCTTCTCATCACGCCACGATCGTGGCGAACTCGGATAGCTCGTGCTGCGGGGGTGACCCGCCCCGCCGGTTGACCTTCACCACCGCGCACAGGGCAACAGGGCACCCAAGACCGCTCCGTTCCGCAGCACTGCGAACGCTACCCAATGGACAGCAAGCTGACCAGAGCTTTGGGAGGCCACGTTCCCCACCGACAGCATCCTAGGAAGTGTCCTGTCCCCACCGGGGGGGGCGAGGGGGTCTGGGCCTCGGCCAGAACCTGTCGATCCTGCACAGGGGATTTCCTGCAACACCCTCAGGGCCAGTTGTCCCGGGGTCGGTCCGGTGAGCTCAGCGGTCGACCTTGAGCACGGAGCCGTTGTCGACGTTGATGTACACGTCCACGGAGGTGCCCTGGTCATCATCGATGTCGACCTCCCACACGGTGGTGCCGTCCTCGGTGTCCAGCTGGGCACCGTCCACGGTGCCGTCCACCTCCTCCAGGGCGGTGCGCACGGCGTCCTCCAGTGGGATCTGGACCTGGGCGAGGTTCTCCCGGTCCTGCTGGTCCAGCTCGTCATCGCTCTCCTGCGGGGTGACCTCCTGCCCGTCGGCGGAGACCTCCACCTCCTGCTCCCGGTCCTCCACGGCCAGCTTCACCTCCCACCCGTCGCCGGCGTCCTTGCGGTCGATCTCGAAGACCTGTCCGCCGGCCACGGACTCCTGCGCGGCTACGATCGCCCCGGCCACCGCGCCGGCCTCCGCCCCGACCCCGGCCGTCCCGGAGGCCGAGGGGGACGCTGAGGCGCTTTCGTCTTCGGTCGCCGTGCCCGAGGGGGTGGCCGAGGCACTCTCGTCCGCGGCGGCGCTCTCGCCGGCGGTGGCGGTGGACTCGGTGGTGGCCTCGCTCGTGGCGGCCCCGCCGGTGGTCGCCTCACCACCGCCCGGGGTGCCCCCGTTGGCGCAACCAGCCAGCAGGAGGGCGGATAGGGCCAGGGCGCTCAGGGACACAACGTTTTTATCAGTGTACTTCATAAATGATCATTGTGGCGGGGACCGCCCATCGGCGCAAGAAGCGCATCTGGCGCAAAGGGCCAGGTCACCGCCTGCCGCGCAGGTGACGCCCCCCACGGTCGCGGCTTCTCCGGGGCGCGGAAGGCAACCCCCGTGCCGCAGCATGGTCTGCTACTAGCCGGCCATGTGTAAAGCAATCATTACAAAGGTCCAACCGGGTTCTCCGTGCCTGTGCCCGGCCGAGGCGCGCCGGGCTGCTCGCGCAGCGTCCAGAGAGCCTCAGCCCCGTTGCAGGAGCCGCCGCAGGGCCGTGGCTGCGCGCTCAAGGATTTGCGCCCGACCGTAGGCCGGACCGGCCTGGACGTGTTGCCGGTCGAGTCCCCGGACGGCTGGGGACCGGGAGGCGAACATCGCGCTGCCTTCGGTGGCGACCCTGCGGTTGTGCCGTGTCGAGCGCCCGGCGGGTCCGCACACCGTCCCGGTGCGCTCGTCGTAGGGGTAGCCGTCGTCGAGGATGATGTGCTCGTCGGTCTCGGTGAGTACGCGGTAACGCACCGTGTGTCTGCGGCGGTCGGCCACTGGGTGGACGACCGCACGGGCACCGGGATGGGTGGCACCACCGTGGTTGAAGTCGAACAGATCGGCCACAGTTGCTCCTGGTGCGCTGGGGATAGCGGTCACCGGGGCGAGCAATGGTGGCGGCACCGTCCGGTTCTCGGTCCGGTGGGGGTCTTCCCGCCCGGTGGTGATAGTCGATTGCACGGAGGCGGGTACTGGCTCCACGACCGCCTTCGGGGTTGCTGGGCCCTGGCCGCCGCACGACGGACCTTCCTCTCCGGGTCTACACTCTGGACCCCGGGGCAAGAACCCCCTGCCCCCGACAAGATCCTAATCCAGGAGGATTCAGCAGATTATGACCACTGACTATGACGCTCCCCGTACGCGTCCCGAGGACGAGCCGGCCAACGAGTCCCTGGACGCGATCCAGGCCCAGGCCAGTGCGGCCGCCCAGACCGCGGTGATCGACGCCGAGGACCTCGACACCGCCGAGGGCATCGACCTGCCCGGGGCGGACCTCTCGCACGAAGAACTCACCGTGGCCGTCATCCCCAAGCAGGCCGATGAGTTCACCTGCGGGACCTGCTTTCTGGTCCGCCACCGCTCCCAGCTCGCCCGCACGAACGCGGGCACCAGCTACTGCACCGACTGCGAGGGCTGAGCCGCACCGGCCGGCAAGGTCACAGTCGCCGGGCTTCACGGACCGCAGCCGCCCGGTGCCTGCGCTCCGATTCTCGTCTACTGGCTTCGGCATGCTTGCGGTGGGCTCAGGGCATAACCATCCCAGGCCTACGATCAGTAGCACGGCAGGTTCCGACCCGGACGTGGCCGAAGACCAGTGGATCCCTCCGGGGGGAGGTCTTATGATCCGGGTGATCTGGTCGAAGGTGAGAACGGCGACGAACGCCCACGATGAAGGCCACCAGCGCGGCGGGCCAGATCCGGCTCCACCGCCGGATCGCCTGCCTGGCCCTGGACACAGCGACACCGGAACTGGCCGGTAAACACCCCGGGCAGCTGCTCCACGTCATGCGCCCGCCCGTGCCATGCTCCACCCCGTTGCGGGTGCCACAGCGGGGCATGTGAGAGTCTGGCCTTGTCCCCACCACTCTCCCGCTGGAGCCCCCATGAACGCTGCTGCGCCCTCTCCTGCCGTTGAGCACCTTCCGGTCGTCGACTCCTTTGCCGTTGCCGCGCAAATCCGCATGACCGCCGGGGTAACCCGCGCGCGCCTGGCGATCGCCGTGCCGCAAGACACACCAATCAGTCCGGACACCCTGATCTCCGCGTTGCTGACCCTGGGTGGGCAAGTGCTGGAGGAGTACCGGCTCACCGATCAGCAGCTGCCCCAGGTGGAGGTCACCGCAGTGGAA
The DNA here is from genome assembly GCF_053711175.1 of Kocuria sp. KH4. Classification (NCBI taxonomy): domain Bacteria; kingdom Bacillati; phylum Actinomycetota; class Actinomycetes; order Micrococcales; family Micrococcaceae; genus Kocuria; species Kocuria sp. KH4. The sequence continues at coordinate 11,415 of NZ_JBSJYX010000037.1, read as the reverse complement.
CGCGTCGAGACCGTCCCGGCGACCGCGGCCGCCACCGGGTTCACCGTCGGAGTCACCAACGACCTGACGGCCCGGCGCTCCACGCTCGTGCTCGATTCGGACTTCCTGCTCGGCAACGACGGCGGGGTGCTCCTGGCGGCCGCCACGCTGCTGGCCGGAGCCGAGCACCTGCTCGATCCGGAGTCGGCTGGTCGGACCCGCCATACCGGGCGCAGGCACCAGCCCTCCTCGCCCCGTCGACGCCGCTCAGGCGGCCGAGGCCGCGGCCGCCGCTGAGTCCCCACCCCTCTCACATCGCCCCGGACGCGGACCGAGCCCCGAGACCCCTCGACCAGCCGAGCGCCTGGTCAGGACCGGGCGGGTCGAAGACGGCGCGGTGATCCTTGCTCCACACTCCGGCCTCTTGCCGGGCCCGGAATCAACGGTTCCAACAACTTCCTACGCCTGATCGCCGACCAGTTCCTGGGGCACCTTCTGCCTCGCCAGGGCGACCATGATCACCATCGGCTCGTAGGCCTTCCTCCGCCGCGCTCGAACCATGGAAGCTACTTCCAAGCCACCGCGTCGGAATCAGCACCACCTCCCCGACGTCCGCGGCGGGGATGCATCTGACGGGCGACTGCAACGCCGGTACTGGTCCGTCGATCGCCTTTCACCACCATAGTGACAAGCATGCTTCCTATTGTTTAGGATGGGCCCAGCCGTGGACTTGTCTGGTCGGCGGCAGGGGTGATTGTGCTGCAGTGAGCGGTGCTGACAGCGCCCCGGGGGGCCATGCCGATGCTCGCCGGTGTGGTGAACGCCTTCGTGAGGTCTGCGTGACCGCACGAAGGCGCCCTCCCCCGAGGACCCCGCGCCGGGAAGGATTCTGCGGCCGGTCGGCGCGGTGCAGTCGGTGGCGCTGAATCGCTGATCGCACCAAGTACTGCTGGTACCCTGCCTGCTTCGTTTCGTCTGCTTACCCAAGAATGCTGCTGCCATGTCTGCCCCCGTACCGTCGTCCTTGACCGCGGCCGCCGAGTCTGCTGAGACGGTGAGGCCACCGGCGCCCGCTGCGGGGCTGGAACAGACACCGGAGGCGGCTACCGGCCGCACTACTTCGCCCCGGCGGAGGCAGGCACGGTGGCGGGTCGGGGATGCGGTGGAGGTCTGGATCGGCGGGCTGATCCGTCATCGCGGTGCCGTGGAGGAGTCCGCCCCGGCCTTGGGGGTGGTGTGGATCCGGGAGCACGGCACCGGGATGCGGCTGCTGATCGACCTGGATGAGTCCGGTGTCCGGTTGCGACGCTGCGCATTTCCGCAGGCGCCCCGGTGAGTCTCCCGGCTCCGTCCGGAACCCGACCGCCCGGCGGAGCGTCGGGACCGTGACCCTCCCCCCCTCCTGCGGTATGTCTGTGCTGTGGCGCCGGAACTGGTGCCTGATGAAAGGGTGTTGTTGATGATCGATCCTTCCTCGGTGGCCCACCGGCCGATCCCTTCCTTCCCCTCGGTTTCCACGAGTTTGCGCCTGCACGAGGTGCTGGCCGCCAGCGCGGATCTGCGGGAGTTCCTGGAGGAGTTCACCCAGGTGATGGCCGCCCATTTGAGCTCGGCGGGCACCTCGGTGTGGTGCGCGGTGACCGTGCTGCGCGACGGGAGGGTGGGCACGGTGGCCAGCTCCAACGCCCGGGCCGAGGTGCTGGACGAGATCCAGTACGACTACGGTGACGGGCCGTGTCTGACGGCGGCCCGTCAGCAGCTGCTCGTGCACGCCCCGGACCTGGCGGCCGGTCCGTGGCCGGACTACGGGCAGGCCGCCGCCGCTCAGGGGGTGCGCTCGGCCGTGGCCGCCCCGTTCGATCTGCCCGGCCCGGACAAGGCCGCCCTGAACGTCTACGCCGGCACCGTCGACGCTTTCAACGAGGAGGCGATCACCGCGATCACCCAGGAGGTCGTGGCCGCCTCCACCGCGCTGCGGCTGGCCCTGCGGCTGGCCAGGCACCAGGACACCGAGACCGACCTGGTGGCGGCGATGAGCTCACGCACCGCCATCGACGTGGCGGTGGGCATCCTCATCGCCCAGCAGCACTGCACCCAGGCCGAGGCTTTTGAGCTGCTGGCCGCCGCCGCGGCCCGGCGCGGGGTGAAGGTCCGGGACCTGGCGGCCGAGCTGGTCAAGTCCATCACCGGGGAAGCACCCACCACCCACTTCAACACCCCCAACGCCCCGTGGGCGCAGCAGCGCCCCGACTGAGCTCCCTTCCCCGGTCGGGAGAGCAGGCAGAGACAGAGTTTGGCGGGTCCGGTGGGCGGTGATTATCCTCCTACTTGGTCGAGTAGCTGACCGATCCCATGATCATGCTCAGCGAAAGATCGTTCCTATGCTTTTGTGCTTCCTCACGTTGCCTGCCTCAAACCCGTCTGCGGGGCTCATCGGCCATCCGCGACGCAGCATGGCAGGATTCGTCCACCGGACGGTTTCGTCCGCGGTGCCCGCGTGAACGGGTTCGCCAGAGGCGGCCGCGCTGCCCTGCCGGTGGTGACCCCGCTCGAGCGGGTTCTCCGGTTGGGCCCGGACGATTCGTTCCCCGAGGAGCTGCTGGACCTGCCTGTGGAGCACCTGCAGATCCTGCACAGCCGCATCTGCCGGCAGCTGGACCACGAGCACCTTTCCTTGGACGGGGCGCACCCGATCACCTTGGACCGGATGGCCGAGCTGCGCATCGAGTTCACCTCCCGCCTCGTCCGCTGAGCCTCGTTACGGCTCCGACGGGAAGACCGATTCACCCTGAAGCTTCGCCGGCCGTTCCCTCCTCGGGGACGGCAGGGCGGTCCCCGTCATGACGACGCCGACCCAACTCCGCGGAGATGGGCCGGCGTCGTCAGGGTCCGCCCCTGGTGAGACCTGCCCCGAAATGGAAGGAAAGGGCGGACCCGGACCGCTGAACCGTGGTTCAACGTGCTGCGATGCTATCGCAGCACTGCAGCCCATCCACGGGTGGTCCGAGGAGTCCGCCGGGTGCGTCACGACGTCGGCCTCGCTCCGCACTACCGCTACCCCACCGCCGGGCCCGCCCGCGGAGTCCGGCAGGTGCACCTGCGCCCAGGCAGCTCCCCCGGTCCCTCGCTCATCCACACCGATACCGCTCAGATCCAGGAGAGCACCCTGTGGTTGAGCAAACCGGCAATCAGCTCTTACCCCTGGCCCGCTACCGAGAGCACCCAGGTGAGTCCGATCAGCCCCACCCCGGTGGTGCCCAGCACGATCACCGCCACCGCGACCGCCGCGGTGATCAGGGTCGCCCCGGCACCGGTCGGGTCCTCGCCGGTGCGGGCCTCGTGGCCGATGGTCACCATCAACAGCACGGCGGCGAGGACCAGCATCACCACTGCGATCATCAGCACCACGTTGTCCTCCATCTCACGGCAGCAGTCACAATTTTTCCCTCGCAACCGGGTCTCTAACGGTCGTCCCACCAGGTGATCTTCGGTCCGGTCCGCACACCCACCCCGGGGAAAAACGCCCCGACGACAGGGCACTTGAGATGGTCGGACCGGGGCGTACCACCCAACACGCCCGGCAGTCCCCGGGGGGGGCGTGCAGGCCCATCCGGGGGTGGTTGGGGCGACCGTGCTAGGCGGCCGCCACGGGTCCGGTGTCCAGCGGGTGCACGGGGGAGGCGCCCAGCAGGTCGGCCCCGCCCAGGTGCACCGGGTGATGCTCTCTCACCCAGGCGCGCAGCGGATGGGAGTCACCCCCGACGGCCACCACCACCCGGGCCGCGACCAGGGCCTCGGCGCGCTCCAGGGTGGCGGCATCAGGGGTGTAGGCGATCAGCACCCAGTCGAAACGGCGGGCCCTCTCGGCCTGGGCGATGGTGCCCATCCGCACTCCCCGGGACTTGAGCCGCCCCAGCTGCTCGATCACCGGCAGCTGGGATGCCTGCGGGACCACGATGGCCAGCGAGGCCCAGGTCAGCTCGACACCGTGACTGAAAACCCAGGTCGCGGCGTGGAACACCCCCACCCCCGCCGCCATGGGGGCAGCCGTATAAGCCCGCGGATTGGCAAAGGCACCCCAGGGATCCACCGACACCGCTCCTTTTCACTGTTCCTCTTGCGCCGTTCTATGGCGCATGCGTGGCCTCAAGCACCTTGCTAAGTATACTGTCTAATGGTGGGATGTTCCGTCTCGGAGCCCCCCGCCGGCCTGTTTCCCATCGCCACCAGGGGACCACGGCGAGATCACCCTCAGTCGGTCCTGCTCAGTTGTCACGCCGTCCCATACGCGGGGGACGCAGAAGTCGGCGAGCAGGTGGCTTGCCCGAGCGATGCGCCGGGCCGATCGGGGGCGTACCGGTGCCACAGGTGGCGCCCGGGCCGGCTCCCACCGGTGGGGTACACGGAAGTGCTCGATGCCTGCGCTCAGGGTCGTGGGCCATCGGAAGGCAGATGGGCGGTAGCCCACCGGTGGAGCTGCCCGACGGCGTCAGGAGGCCACTGCAGTTGCCAGGCCAGGGCGAGCAGCGACTCGGCACTGAAGTGCCCGCCGTGATGATACAGGTGCTCCAGGCGTCGCAGCAGCATCTGCCACAGCCGCGGCGAGGGGGCCGCCCGGCGCTGAAGGCGGTGGGTGAAGTAGACCATCACCCGGCGCACCTCGGGCACGGGCAGCACCACCTCGGCCGGGCTCAGCACCGTTGCCCCCAGCGGTGTGGGGTCGAAGGCGTCCACCCAGGGGGTGAGCACCTCGATGTCCGGGGCCACCACCACAATGGAAGTGGCGGTGGGGATCGCCTCGGCCGCCATCAGGCTCGCCACGGTCGGGCGGTCCACGATCAGGGCACCCACCCATCGACGCAGCCCCCCGGGGTCCCCGGCAAAGCCCACCGTGGCTCCTCGGATGCTCGCCAGCCGCAGGTACCGGCACTGGTCCGGGGCCACCGGTTCCGGCAGCAGAATCCCGATCGAGGCCCACCCGAGACGACCGGTCTGGGTGGCAGCCCACTCCCGGGCCCGCCCCCACCCTGTTTTCGCGGCCGCCGGGCCGGCCACATAGGCCCGGGGCCGGTCCCGCCGGGCCGGAGGCGAAGGCGACATGACCGGGGGCTCTTCAGTGCCCGGCGGGCAGCTGCGCGGAGCGGTCGAACTCCTCCGTGACGGACACGGCGCCGGAACCGTCGAGCAGGGTGACGGCGCCGGGACCGCCGTGCACGCCCGCCGGGATCCCGGCACCCACGTCGGCCACGACGTTCTCCAGCCGTGCCCCGGCGCCCACCCGCACCCCGTCCAGCAGCACCGAGTGGCGCACCGTGGCGCCCTCCTCGACCACCACCCCGGGGCCCAGCACGGAGTGCTCCACGGTCCCGTGCACGGTGGCGCCCGCCGCGACCATGGACCGGCGCACGTCGGCGCCGCCCTCGATCCGGGCGGGCACCAGCTGCGGCTGGGCCGAGAGGATCGGCCAGTCCGGGTCGTCGAGGGTGACCCCCTCGCCGTCGAGCACCTGCAGGTGCGCGGTCCAGTAGGACTGCAGGGTGCCCAGGTCCATCCAGTACCCCTGAAGGCGGTGCTCCACCACGGTGCGGTGGGCCACGAACCAGGGCACGAGGTCGTGGCCGTAGTCCTCGAGCTGCCCCTCCTGCTCGTGCAGCTCCTCCAGAGCCGCCAGCAGCTGCTGCGCGTCATAGAGGAACATCTCCCCGGCCACCAGCTGCCCCTCCGGCCGCTCGGGCTTGTAGTCGAAGCCGGTCACCCGCCCCTCGTCGTCGGCCTGCACCACGCCGTAGCGGGACGGGTCCTCGTCCACGACCGTGGTGACCATGGTCAGGTCCGCGCCCCGCTGCAGGTGGGTGTCCACGACATCGAGGAAGTTGATCGTGTAGAGATGATCCGCGCTGAGCACCAGGACCAGGTCCGGGGCGAAGTCCCGGATCAGGTCCTTCTGCCGGTAGAGGGAGTCCGCGTTGCCCTCGGCAAAGCCCTCCCCCTCCGCGCCCTCATACGGTGGCAGGACCTGCAGGCCGCCGTGGCTGCGATCCAGATCCCAGGGCCGCCCGTTGGCCAGGTGCACGTTGAGGCTGTGCGGCAGGTACTGCTGCACCACCCACACGTCGGAGATGTGGGAGTGCACCAGATTGGACAGCGCCACGTCGACCAGCCGGTAGGTGCCGGCCACGGGCAGGGCCGGCTTCACCTTCTTCTCCGTCAGGACACCCAGCCGGGAGCCCTTTCCGCCGGCCAGCACCAGAGCGAGAATCCGCGGAACGCGCATATGCAACTCCTCATTGTCGTCTTCCCGGAAGGCCACTGCTCTTCCGGCCAAATCGTCCCGCCGCAAAGCGCGCGACCGACTCGATGCCGTCGATGCACCCCACCCTCGAGGAGACATTCGAACCCGCACCAGACCGGCCCATTCAAAGCTCTAGCGTGCAGGCCCTCACTATAGTAAGTTAGCTTACTATAGTGAGGGTGGGTCCACCACCCTGATCTCGACGGTGATAGCGGCAGCGGTTCCCGCCCGACGAAAGGCCCAGTCCATGCCCCACTCCCCCACCTTGGACCTGCACGACGGCCGCACCATCCCGCAGCTGGGCTACGGCGTCTGGCAGGTCGGCCCCGACATCGCCGAGGACGTGGTGGGCCAGGCCCTGGCGGCCGGCTACCGGCACATCGACACCGCCATGATCTACGGCAACGAGGAGGGTGTGGGCCGGGCCATCGCCAACAGCGGCATCCCGCGCGAGGAGATCTTCGTGACCACCAAGCTGTGGAACGACGACCACGGCTACGACTCCGCGCTGAAGGCGATCGACGCCTCCCTGGAGCGCCTCGGCCTGGAGTACGTGGACCTGTACCTCATCCACTGGCCCACGCCCAAGCGCGGGAAGTACCTGGAGACCTGGAAGGCCTTCCGACAGATCCGCGACAGCGGCAAGGCCCGCTCGATCGGCGTCTCCAACTTCCCGCAGGAGGAGCTGCAGGAGATCATCGACGCCACCGGCGTGGTTCCGGTGGTGAACCAGGTGGAGCTGCACCCCTACTTCAACCAGGCCGTCCTGCGGGAGGTCAACGCCTCCCACGGCATCCTCACCGAGGCGTGGTCGCCCCTGGGTCAGGGCGGGGACCTGTTGCAGGACACCGTGCTGGGTCGCATCGCCGACCGTTACGAGGCCACCCCAGCTCAGATCGTCATCGCCTGGCACCTGGCGATCGGGAACGTGGTCTTCCCCAAGACCGTGACCCCTGAGCGGATCCGCGAGAACTTCGCGGCCCTCGACGTGCGGCTGGATGCCGAGGACGTCGATGTCATCACCGGGCTCGACCGCGGCCAACGACTCGGCCCGGACCCGGCCACCGTCGAGACTCCCTGACCGGTCGGCGCCCCCGGCCTCTGGGGCAACCGGCGCCACGCCCACTGACCCTACGGCCGGTGCGGGCCCGACGTGCCAGATAGCACCGGTCAGGCGCCCGCGCCGACACGGAAAAACTCCGGGATATCCAGCGGCCGGACTTTGCCACAAAAGAACAGGATTCCCGACATGCAACCAACGTTCGCCGCGAACCTGGCCTCCACCGCCGAATACCCCACCCCGGCGATGCCCGTGATGGGGGTGGAGTTCCTGGAGGACCCGGAGCTCCGCACCACCGGCATCCCCAGCGGCACGGCTCACCCGGTGGCCTGGATCGAGTACAGCAAACCCACCTTTCTCGGTGCCACCGCCGGCCCCCACCTCGACGAGACCACCTCAGACACCACTGATGGATCCTCATCGGTAGGCCGATGGGATCTGCGGGAAGCCGACAGTGTCATCCGTGGGGCCGGTTACCGTCGAGTCAGCGACTGGAAGCCCATCGAGCGCGGCACCCGGCTGATGGCCTACATCACCCCGCGATGACCCACCGACAGCAACGCGTATCGGTATCACAGCGACCCCGACGGCACTCGCAACAATTGGCACAGCATGGAGGGGTCGGTCACCCAACCGGTGTCAAGGGCACCGTCATGGAAGATAGTTTCCGCTGCCGGCAGACGACAGACCGCCACCTCCTGCCGGACGCCCGGGCTACGAACCAGATGCCGGGCCGGTGGCGATGATCGGGCTCCGGCGGTACCGGGGCGTCAGACGCGCCGGCCGGAGGACGCCCCGATGGGTGAATCACCGGTGTCTTCATGGAAAACGCTTTCGACCGGGCGGGTGAAGTACCGGGCCAAGGCAAGAGCCACCGCCAGCGACGGCTCGCTCCGATCGTTCTCCAGCGCATAAATCGTCTGTCGAGAGACACCCACGGCGATGGCCAACTGTCCTTGGGAGATCTTCCGGGCCGCCCGGAAGGCCTTCAGCTCATTGCGCATACGCTGCCATCTCCCCACCTACGCTCGTCGTATGCCAAGCCACCTTACCGTTTGCAAGAAGCGCACACCCAGCGCGCGCGGATTCTTGACGTACCTGGAGCGGTACGGGCGCATTCAGAAGTGGTTTCAGTAGTTCTTCCGGGGCAGTCGCCGGGCGCAGATGATGGTGATCGCCAAAGTGGCCACCGCGGTGATCGTGGTGGCGCTGCGGTCGTAACGCACGGCCAGGCGTCGGAAGGCCAGCAGCCAGGACATGGTGCGTTCCACGACCCAGCGGTGCCGGCCGAGGCGTTCACTGGAGTCCACGCCGATGCGGGCGATGCGGGCGGTGATCCCGCGCCGGCAAAGGTAGCGGCGCACCCGTTTGTTGTCGTAGGCCTTGTCCGCGTGCAGCTTGACCGGCCGGCGCCGTGGACGGCCGCGGCCTCGACCCTTGACCGGGCTCAACTGTCCAGGTTCGGCTCGACCAGCATGGAGTCGTGGCGGTTGGCTCCGGGGAAACGCCACCGCCAGCGGCAGTCCGTCAGCTGTCACCAGCAGGTGGTACTTCGTGCCGAGTTTGCCGCGATCCGTGGGGTTGGGCCCCGTCAGCTCGCCCCCCCCCTTTTCGCCCGGACGCTCACCGAGTCCAGGCAAGCTCTCGACCAGTCCAGCGCCCCATCGTGCCCGAGCTGCTCGAGCACGGCGTGGTGCAGCTTCTCCCACACCCCGGCTTCCTGCCAGGCCCGTAGCCGGCGCCAGCAGGTGATCCCGGAGCCGAAGCCCAGCTCCACGGGCAGCTTCTTCTTTGGCGTTGCCGTTCTCGGCCACGAACAGGATGCCGTTGAGGGCCGCTCGGTCATCCACGCGCGGTCGCCCGGTGCGCCCGTTCTTCGCCGGCGGGGGCGGTGGGATCAAGGGTTTCAGCAACTCCCACAACTGGTCGCTGACCAGCCGCCCGGAGGCCTTCTGACTCGTCATGGCAGCCATGATCACCAGTCAGGCAGGCACCGCTCAATGCCTCACCCATAACTATTGAAACCGTTTCTAATACTACAGTCGCGCTTGTAAGGCATGGCCGTGGGTTCTGTAGTGGTGTTGCTTGGCGCGGTGCTGGTGTTTGCGGCGCCAGCGGGAACGCTCCAGCACGGTCTGCGGGGCGGGTGGTGCGGCCCAGATCAGCAGGATGAGCAGGCCGGCCGATGACCGGGCCGCCCTGGCCGGGATGGTGTTCGTGCTCGAGACCGACATCGGCTGGAATCAGCTGCCGCGGGACCTGCTGGGCGTCTGAAGGGGTGACCTGCTGGCGGCGCATGAGGGACTGGACCGAGGCCGGGGTCTGGCCGGCCGTGCACGAGCTACTCCTGGCCCAGCTGCGCGCCGGCGGCGCGCTGGACCTGGACCGGTGCTCGGTGGACGGCTCCCACGTGCGCGCCCTCAAAGGGGGGGACCATGTCGGTCCCAGCCCTGTCGACCGCGGCCGGCCCGGTTCCAAGCACCACCTGATCGTCGAGGCGCACGGGATCCCGTTGCAGGTCACTCTTACCGGAGGCAACCGCAACGACGTCACGCAACTGCTGCCCCTGGTGGACTCCATTCCACCGGTCCGCGGACTCCGAGGCCGGCCTCGGAGGAAGCCTCGGGAACTCTTCGCTGACCGTGGCTATGACCACGACAAGTACCGACGGCAGTTGCGAGCTCGGGGCATCACCCCGCGTGTTACCCGCCGCGGGACTCCTCACGGTTCAGGCCTCGGCAGACACCGGTGGGTCGTCGAACGCGGCTTCGCGTGGCTCCACGCCTACAAGCGACTACGCACCCGGTGGGAACGCCGGGCTGAGCTCCACCTCGGGCTGCTGCAGCTGGCCTGCGTGCTGATCTGCCATCGACACCTCACCGCATTATGAAACGAGTTCTTACACCGTTACTGCGATAGTCCCAGCTCAACCGCTGCACTCTGGGCAAAGTGGTCAGGTGGTCGTCGTAGAGGCCCTGGAGGGCCGCCAGCTCCGCGGCCACCACGTGCAGAAGACGGTCGGGATCCCCGAGCAGCCGCTGCGCCTGGATGATGTGCGGGACCGTGGCCACCGCGTCCTCCAAGGCCTCCGAGGTGTCGTGGTCGGCCGCGTACACGATGGCGAACACCAGGGAGGCGAGGTTCAGCCCCAGGGCATGGGCGGCCATCTGCTCCCGCATCGACAGCTCCGGTGGATCCGAGAATCCTCAGCTGGTGCCGGTTTCTTGGAGATCCATTCTCTGGAGGATCGTGGCGGAAATTTCTTCCACGGACATGAAGGCTGAGTTGAGGTGGGGGATGTCGTTGAGGGCGTACATCTGCTGGGCGTTGCGCAGTTCCCAGGTGCATTGGGGCAGGGAGGCGTAGCTGGTGCCCGGGCGTCTTTCCTGGCGGACCTGGCTCAGTCGCAGGGGTTGGGAGGTGAGTCCGAAGCACTTGGTCGCGTAGGCGGCGATGGGTACCGGCAGGGACCGGTGGGCGAAGTCTTCGTCGACCAGGGGGAAGTTCGCGGTGCGGATGCCGTGCTGCAGGGCCAGGTACATGCTGGTGGGGGTCTTGCCGCAGCGTGAGGGGGCGATGAGGATCAGATCGGCCCGTTCCAGGGCGCGGATGGATTGCCCGTCGTCGTGTTCCATGGCGTACTCGACGGCTGTCATCCGCGACTGGTAGCGGATGGCGTCGCCAAGCCCGTGGGCCCTGCCGGGTTGAGGGTTCGCGGTGGTGTGCAGGGCGGCTTCGAGCTGGTGGATGTGGGAGCCGAAGAGGTCCACGAAGTACCCGGCGCCAGCCTCGAGGATGCCGCGCAGGTGCGGGTCCACGACGGTGGAGAACACCACGGTGGTGCGCCCGGTTTCCGCAGCGGTGGTGATCCGGGCCGCAACCTGGTGGGCGTGGTCGGCGGTGGTGAGGAAGGGCACGGTGTGGCGTTCGAAGCGCTGGGCCGGGAACTGGGTGATGAGGGTGTTGCCGAGGGTCTCGGCGGTGATGCCGGTGCTGTCGGAGACGAAGAACGCCACCGGGCAGGAGTCGGTCACGGGTGCCTCCGCTGTCTTCTCGTCGGGATGTCCGATGGTCCGGGTGGGGG
>NZ_JBSJYX010000036.1:0-18245 GCF_053711175.1 Kocuria sp. KH4 | reverse complement strand
AGGCTACCGGCCGGTCGCCCGGGCGGCCCGGTAGGATCGGAGGGATCCTTCCCGGGCCCCGCCTCCTGCGCGGACGGCGGGCCCCGGCGACCCCTGACCGAAAGGCACCCTTCCCCATGGCAGACGAGCAGCGCAGCCCGGCCCCCCGCACCGTCCTCGTGACCGGCGGCAACCGCGGGATCGGACGGGCCATCGCGCAGGCCTTCCGGGACGGCGGGGATAACGTGGCCGTCACCTACCGCTCGGGCGAGGCGCCCGAGGGCTTCTTCGCCGTGCAGGCCGACGTCACGGACGCCGCGTCGATCGACGCGGCGTACAAGGCGGTCGAGGCCGAGTTCGGCCCCGTCGAGGTGGTCGTCGCCAACGCCGGGATCACCCGCGACACCCTGCTGCTGCGGATGAAGGAGCAGGACTTCCAGGACGTCGTGGACACCAACCTCACCGGCGCCTTCCGCGTGGTCCAGCGCGCCGCGAAGGGCTTCATGCGGCTCAAGCGTGGCCGCGTGGTGCTCATCTCCTCCGTGGTGGGCCTCTACGGCTCGCCCGGACAGGTCAACTACGCCGCCTCCAAGGCCGGGCTGGTCGGCATGGCCCGCTCGATCACGCGCGAGCTGGGCGGGCGCAACGTCACCGCGAACGTCGTGGCCCCGGGCTTCATCAACACGGAGATGACCGCCGCCCTGCCCGAGGAGACCCAGCAGAACTACCTCGCCTCCATCCCGGCCGGCCGCTTCGCCGAGCCCGAGGAGGTCGCCGCGGTCGTGCGCTGGGTCGCCTCCGACGAGGCGAAGTACATCTCCGGCGCCGTCATCCCCGTCGACGGCGGCCTGGGCATGGGCCACTGAGCCCGCCCACCCCGTTCCCCGCACCCCTCGTCCGGCGCGCCTCGCGCGCGCACGTCCCACGCACACGTTCCACCGAAGGAGCACCATGAGTTCACTCGCAGGCAAGACCGCGGTCGTCACCGGGTCCTCGCGCGGCGTCGGCGCCGACACCGCCAAGCTGCTCGCCGCCCAGGGCGCCAACGTCGTCGTCAACTACCGGCAGAAGGCCCCCCGGGCCACCAAGGTCGTCAAGGAGATCGAGGCGGCCGGCGGCCGCGCGATCGCGGTGCAGGCGGACATGACCGCCCCCGAGGACGTCCGCGCCCTCTTCGCCCGGGCCGTGGAGGCCTTCGGCGGGGTGGACGTGCTGGTGCTCAACGCCTCCGGCGGCATGGAGACGGACCTGGGGGAGGACTACGCGCTGCGGCTCAACCGGGACGCCCAGGACGACACCCTCACCGCCGCCCTCGAGCACCTGCCCGAGGGCGGGCGCGTGGTGTTCGTGACCAGCCACCAGGCGCACTTCATCAACGACGTCGAGACCATGCCCGAGTACGTGCAGGTCGCGAAGTCCAAGCGCGCCGGCGAGGACACGCTCACCGCCCGCATCCCCGAGCTGACGGAGAAGGGCATCACGTTCGTGGTGGTCTCCGGGGACATGATCGAGGGCACGGTGACCGCCACCCTGCTCAACCGGGCCCGGCCGGGGGCGCTCGAGCAGCGCCGCGAGGCCGCGGGCAAGCTCTACTCCGTGCGGGAGTTCGCCGAGGAGATCGCGCGCATGGTCACCGCCGACGTCCCCACCGGGCACGTGGAGCTCGTCGGCGGGGCTGACGACTTCCTCGCCCAGGCCGGCCGGGAGTAGACCGGCCGGGACCACCGCGGCGTCCGACGGAGCAGCGGCGCGGCTCCGCCCGGGTGTCCCGGCCGGAGCCGCGCCGCTGCTCCGTCCCCGTCCTCGTACGCTGTCCGGGGCGGATGCGATCCTGCGCACATCGCCGACGGAACGGCCGGCCCCGGGCGCAGGACGGGACCGGCCGGGGACAGGGGCCCCGCGCCCCGGGAGGGAGCCGCACCGTGACCCGTCCGCGCAGCGGAGACCTCCGGGCGGCGGGCCGGCCCCACCGCCCGGGCCGGTCCGCCACCGTGAGCTCGAGGTAGCCGTGGCCCCGCGCACCGTGCCGGAGCGCGTCCGGTGGGCCCTCGATCAGCTGCCGCTGCGGCCCGGGTGCCGGGTGCTCGAGATCGGCTGCGGATCCGGCGCGGCCGCCGAGCTGGTGTGCGCGCGCACCGGCGGCGCACGCGTGCTGGCCGTCGACCGCTCCGCGACCGCCGTCGCCCGGACCGTCGAGCGCAACCTCGGCGCCGTGCGGTCCGGCGTGCTCAGCGTCCGGCAGGCCGCCCTCGCCGAGCTGGCCGTCCCGGCGGCGTCCTTCGACGTGGCGTTCGCCGTGGACATGAACCTGTTCTGGACGACCTCGGCGGACCCCGAGCTCACCGTGCTGCGGCGGGCCCTGGCACCGGGCGGCACGCTGCTCGTCGCCTACGGGCCGGGACCGCGCCCGGAGCGGCAGGACGCCGTGCTGGAGCGGGTGCGGTCCGTGGTGGCTGCGCACGGATTCGTGGCGCCGGTCGTGCTGCGCGAGGACCGGGGGAGCGGGGTCCGGGCGCGGAACCCGACCGGCTACGCGCCGCACCCGCCCGCTCCGGGGCCCCCCGCGCGGCGAAGGTGACGGCACTGTGACGCCCCGCACCGGCCGGGGGTGCTACCCATGGAGGACCCGGCAGTGCGCCGACCGCCCCGGACGCCCCGGCCGGGGCGGAGCCCAGCGAGGAGCAGCCATGACCGTACAGCCCACCGGACGCCTCGACCCCGAGGGGCACCTCGTCCTGTGCCGCACCCTGCCGGAACCGGTCGAGGAGCTCTGGGCCGCCGTCACCGACCCCGGCCGGCTCGGCCGCTGGTACGGCACCTGGAGCGGCGACCCCTCCTCCGGGCGGGTCGCGGTGCTCATGACCGCCGAGGGCGCGGACCGGCCGGAGCCCGTGCTCCTGCGCCGGTGCGAGCCGCCGCGGCACCTGGCCGTCACCCTCGGCTCGACGGCCGACGCATGGCGGGTCGACCTGGACCTCGAGGACGGCGGCGGAACCGCCGTGGTGCGGCTGACGCACCGCTACCCCGCCGCCGGGGAGCTCGACTCCGTCGGTCCGGGCTGGGAGTACTACCTGGACCGGCTCGTCGCCGCCGAGAGCGGCCGGGACCCGGACGCGCTGGACTTCGCCCGGGACTACCACCCGGCCATGGCCGGGCACTACCGGGCCCTGGCCGACGTGCTGCACGCCCGGGACTGACCGGCGCCCCGTCCGGACGGGCGGCCGGACGGGGCGGGCGGCACGGCGGTCAGGCGGGTGCGCCGCTCACGATCCGGACCAGGTTGCCGCACGTGTCGTCGAGCACGGCGGTCGTGGTGCCGGCCGTGGTGGTGGGCGGCTGGACGAAGCGCACGCCGCGCTCCACGAGCCGGTCGTACTCCGCCGGCACGTCCCGCACGGTGAAGCTCGTGACGGGAATGCCGTCGGCCACGAGCGCGGCCCGGAACGGGCCGACCGCGGGGTGTCCGGCGGGCGCCAGCTCGAGCTCGACGCCCTCCGGGGCCTGGGGGGAGACGACGGTGAGCCGGCGGCCGGTCCCGGTGTGCGCGTCGTGCTTGACCAGGAACCCGAGCTTGCCGGTGTAGAACAGCAGGGCCTGCTGCTGGTCGTCGACGAAGACCCTGGTGTGGGTGATCCGCATGGGGACGGCCCTCCTCGGTGCGGCGGAACGGGACGAGGCGGAACAGGACGAGGCGGAAGGGTGCGAGGCGGATCAGCGGGGGACGGGGCGGGTCAGGCGCCGCCGTCGACGCTGACCATCCAGTGCACGCCGAAGCGGTCCGTGCACATGCCGAACAGTCCGCCCCACGGCGCCGGCTCGAGGGGCATCGTGACGGTCCCGCCGTCGCCGAGGCCGTCCCACCAGCGGCGCAGCACGGCCTCGTCGTCGCCGCTCACGGAGACCGAGACGTTGTCCCCGACGGTCAGGTCCATGCTGTCGGGGGTGTCGGAGGCCATGAGCACCAGGCCCTCGCCGGTGGTGAGCATGGCGTGCATGACCTTGTTCTGCTCGGCCGGGCCGTCACCGGCGCCGTACTCGGCGAACCTGCTGATCGTGAGCTGCCCGCCGAACACGGAGCGGTAGTGGGTCATGGCCTCCTCCGCCGTGTCCCGGAACGTGAGATAAGGGCTGAGCTGCACGGGCATGGGCCGTCCTCCGCGTCGAAAGGGTCGATGTCTCCATGATGACCTCCCGCCGGCGGGAGCGGAACACCGGGGCGGCTGCCGCCGGGTCCGTGACGACCCGGCGGAGCACGGGCCGATCGGGGCGCGCGTATCCTGGGCGCATGGGCAGGACGCAGTACTACGTGGCGGCCAGCGCGGACGGGTACATCGCCGACCGCGAGAACCACCTGGACTGGTTGCTGCAGTACGGCTTCGAGGCCTACCAGGAGCACTACGACGCGTTCCTGGCCGAGGTCGGGGCGCTGGCGATGGGGGCGAGCACCTACGAGTTCGTCCTCGGGCAGGGCGGGTGGGCCTACGGCGACCTGCCGGTGTGGGTGTTCACCCACCGGGACCTGCCCCGGGCGGCGGGGGCGGACCTGCGCTTCGTCAGCGGACCGGTGGGGGTGCACGCCGGGGCCGTGACGGACTCCGCGGGCGGGCGCAACCTGTGGGTGGTGGGCGGCGGCCGGCTGGCGGCACAGTTCGCGGACGCGGGGCTGCTCGACGAGCTGTGGCTGACCTGCATGCCGATCGTGCTGGGGGCCGGGCACCCGGTGCTCCCGACGGAGGCGGCCCACGACCTGCGGCTGCAGCGCACCACGCACTTCGAGGGCGGGGCCGTGGAGCTGCGCTACGTCCTGGCGGGCTCCGAGCGGCGGGGTCGGCCCGCGTAGCCGGCCCGGTCCGTGCCGGGTGCGCCGCGGGCGCCCCGGACCGGGACGCTCAGGCCGATGCGGCGGGGCGGGGAAGCCCGTACCAGGCCGCCGCGTTGTCGTGCAGCACCGCGGCCGCGGCGTCCTCGCCGAGCACGGCGGCGACGAGGTCCACGTCGTCGTCGCGGAAGGCCCGCCGTGCCCGGGTGCTCGGCAGGTCGGTGCCGAAGAGCAGCGCGGTGGGGTCCGCGGCGTGGATCTCCCGCAGCGCCCGGGGCACGTCCAGCTCCACCCGGCCGAAGCCCGTGGCCTTCACCTTGTGACCCCGCTCCACGAGCCGCAGCAGCTGCGGCCGGGCGTCGTCGGTCATGCCCAGGTGGTCCACGCAGAACCGCGGCAGCCGCCGCAGCACCGGGGCGAGCGCTTCCAGGGAGGAGCCGTCCAGGTAGAACTCCGCGTGCCACCCGGCGAGCTCGTGCACGCGCCGGGCCAGCCGCTCGATGCGCGCCGGGTCCGCGTCCGCGCCCCGGCGCAGGGGGAACCGGACCGCGCG
This sequence comes from Kocuria sp. KH4, assembly GCF_053711175.1. Lineage (NCBI taxonomy): Bacteria > Bacillati > Actinomycetota > Actinomycetes > Micrococcales > Micrococcaceae > Kocuria > Kocuria sp. KH4. The sequence goes on along the minus strand of NZ_JBSJYX010000036.1, from coordinate 12,894 downwards.
CACCCCCATCCGGTGCAGCGCCAGAACCTGCTCGTCCGGGACCGAGGCCGGCAGCTGGGCGACCCCGGCGAAGCCGGGCCCCAGCTCGGCCAGCGCCGCCTGCAGCCAGCCCTGGTCCCGGCCCTGGAAGGAGCCGGCGACCACGGCGCCGCCCCGCACGCCCAGGGACCGGGTGCGCCGGGTGTAGTCGGCGACCGTGAACGCCGCCGGCACGTAGCCCTGGTTCGGCTCGAGCGGGAAGCGCGGGTCGACGATGTGCAGGTGGGCGTCGATCATCCTGCCATTGTGCCCGACCCGTCCGGCGGCTCGCGGGTCCCTGCGCGGGTTCGGGCGCCGGCGCGCATAGGCTGTCTGCCGATGAGCACGACCACCCTGACCCCCGAGGAGACGCTGCGGGCCGCCGAGGACGCCCTGGAGCGTGCCCGGCGCAGCTATGCCCGGAAGCTGCTGCGCCTGGTCGCCGAGGAGCTCACCCGACGGCATCCCGAGGCCGCGCGCCTGGACGTCTTCGCGGACACCGGCGCGGAGGAGCTGACGTACGCCCTGGACGTGCTGCGCGACGCCGACGACGAGCCCTCCTGGGTGGACCCGGGCCGGGTCGTGGTGGTGCGCGAGACCGCCGACGACGCCCTGGGCGGGACGGTCACCGTGGCCACCCGGGACGTCCGGGAGCTGGTCGTCCGGGCGTTCGAGGTCTACGAGGGGCCGGTGGTGAAGCTGCTGCGCCACGACACGGAGCGCGACGTCTACTGGCTGGACCTGCGCCGGGCCTGAGCCCGCCCCGCCGCGGCCGCGTGCTCAGGAGGCGGTGGAGGCGATCTCCCCGCCGAGGTCCTCCTGGACCCGCTCGAGCCGGCCGCGGTCGTCCGAGGCGACCACCCAGTTGCCCCCGTGCAGGTAGTGGATCCCGGGGATCGCCTCGAGGTTGTCCGTCAGCTGCTGCGTCATCCGCTCACCGTCCGCCACGGCGAGCAGCAGGTTGTAGTCGCAGGGCAGCACGGTGCTGCCCGTGCCCCCCTGGGTGTCGCGCAGCTGCTGGTCGCCCGGGCACTCCACCCCGGCGTCGACCACGGCCTCGCGCAGTCCCAGGGCGTCGTCGAAGGTGACCCCGCCCGCGGGGATCCTGGCGGCGATCGTGTCGGTGGTGAGCCCGCACCCGGTGAGGACCACGGAGGCGAGAGCGGCCGCGGCGAGCGCGGCGGCGGGGGAACGGCGCATGAGGTGGGGTCCTTGTCGGTGGAGGAGAGGGGCCGGTGCCCGGCACGGGTGCCCCCACCGGGATCCTATGCGCTGGGACGCCCATGGCGCCCCCCGTGACGGGCGCCGGGGCGCCCCGGCCACGGGGCGGTCAGGGAGCGGCGGGCCCGTACCGGTGCTCGGGGCGCCCGGTGCTGCCGTAGCGCAGCTGGATCTCCACGGAGCCGTCCTCGGCCAGCGCGGAGAGGTAGCGCTGGGCAGTGGCGCGGGAGATGCCGACCTTCTGCGCGATCTCCGCCGCCGAGAGCGGGGCCCCCGGCTCGAGCGCCGCCAGCACCGAGGCCTCCGTCGCGGAGCGCGGACGCTCCCCGGGGGCCGCCTCGGCCGGGTGCAGCGCGTGCAGGGCACGGTCCACGCCCTCCTGGGTGAGTCCGTCCCGGTCGGCGAGCAGCCGACGGTACCGGGCGTAGGCGCGCAGGGTCCGGGCGAGCCGGGGCCCGGTGAAGGGCTTGATCAGGTAGGCGAGCGCTCCGCGGCGCACGGCGGTGCGCACCGAGACGGGATCGGCCGCCGCGGTGAGCATGATGACGTCCACGTCCAGGGCGCGCAGCAGGTCCAGGCCCAGGGCGTCGGGCAGGTACACGTCCAGCAGCACCAGGTCGGGCTGGTGCGCGTGCACGGTGCGCATGGCCTGCTCGGCGGTGCCCACCGGGGGCAGGGCCGTGAAGCCCGGTACGGCGTTGACGTAGCCCGCGTGCAGCCGCCCCACGTGGAAGTCGTCGTCGACCACCAGGACCACCAGGTCCTCGCTCATCCCGTTCCTCCTCCTGCGTCGGCTCCTGCACCTGCAGCCCCGTCGGCGGCGGGGACAGCGGCGCTGCCCGCCCCGGTCCGCGGGGTGCCGGCGGCCGGGGCCCCGTCCTCCCGCGGCCCGGCCGGGACCCGGTCCCCGGGGCGGTGGCCGGGCACCACGGTGCCGGGCAGCCGGGCGCAGAAGACGGCCCCGGGACCGCCCGGTCGGCCCGGGTCGGCCACCCACACGTCCCCGCCGCGGCGCCGCGCCAGTTCCCGGCTGAGGGGCAGGCCGAAGCCCTGCCCGTGGGCCTCCGCCAGTCCGAGCCCCGCGACGGCCCCGTCCGGGGCGGCACCCGAGGGAGGAGCGGCGGTCGACCAGCCCTGGGCGAAGACCGGCTCGGGGTCCGCCACCGGCAGGCCGTCCCCGGAGTCGGCGACCACGAGGTGCAGCGTGCCGCTGCCGCCGGCCCACTCGTCCAGCAGCTCCACCTCGACCCACCGGTCCTCGGCGCCGCCCTGGACGGCGGCGCGCACGGCGTTGTCCACGAGGTTGCCGATCACGGTGGTGACGTCCTGGGGATCCGTGATCTGGCCCCGGACCAGGGTGTCCGCGCCGATGCGCAGGACCACGCCCCGCTCGGCGGCCTCGACGCTCTTGGCGCCGAGGAAGGCCTGCAGGTACGGGTCCCGCAGCAGCTCGGCCTGCTCGGCGGGATAGCTCAGCGGACCGGTCTCGGTGACCTCGGCGACGTAGCGGCGGGCCTCGTCCGCGTCGCCGAGGGCCAGCAGGCCGGAGATGGTGTGCAGCCGGTTGGCGAACTCGTGGCGCTGGGCGCGCAGGGCGGTGCTGAGGGCGCCCACGGCGTCCAGCTGCCGGGTCAGGGACTGCAGCTCGGTGCGGTCCCGCACGAGCACCACCCAGCCCAGCCCGGGCAGACCCGGGCCGGCGGGCCGCACGGCGCGGGCCGAGAGGATGAGCACGTGGGCGCCCACCACCTGCTCCACCGCCGGGGACGCGGGGGTGGCCGCGGCCAGCAGGGCGGGGAAGGAGTCCGGCAGGCCCGCCTCGGCCAGGGGCGCGCCGACGAGCCCGGCCGGGTCGGCGATGCCGAGCAGCCGCCCCGCCTCCTCGTTGACCACGGTGATGCGGTGCGCGGGGGAGATCCCGATCACGCCCTCGTCCACCCCGCGCAGCACGGCCTCCTGGTCCTGGACGAGCTCGGTGATCTCCTCGGGCTCCAGGCCCAGGGTGAGCCGCTTGAGCCGGCGGGCGATCGCCGTGGAGGCCGCGGCACCCAGGGCCAGGGCCCCGAGGGCGGTGCCGACCACCGGGGCGACGTCCTCCTCCAGGGTGGCGAGCACGTCCGTGCGGGAGATGCCCACGCTGACCGCGCCGACCACGGCGGTGTCCGTGCCGGGGGCGTAGACGGGCACCTTCGCCCGGGCGGAGTGGCCCAGGGTGCCGCGCTCCTGGCTGGTGACCTCCCGTCCGGCCAGCGCCTCGGTGGGGTCCGTGCTGACGGGCCGGCCCAGTTGCGCCGGGTTGGGGTGGGACAGCCGCAGCCCCTCGTCGTCGGTGACCACCACGAACAGCGCGTCCGTGCGGCGGCGGACGTCCTCGGCGGCGGCCTGCAGGACGCCCGTGGCCAGCGCGTCGGGATCGAGATCCGCCGGGCCGGCGTCGACCAGCCCGGCGACGGTCGCGCGCACGTCGTCGTCGCTCGCCACCGACCGGGCGATCGACAGGGCCTGGTGCTCGGCGTCGCGGCCCAGCCGCTCGTAGGTCAGCCAGCCGTAGACCCCGCCGCACAGCAGCACGACGGCCGCGACCACGGCCAGGTGCAGCAGCAGCATCCGGGCCAGGAAGCCCGGCCGCGTGCGGGGTGTCGTCACGGTCCCTCCTCCGGCCGGGCGGTGGTGCGGGAGGCGGTCCGCGGCGGGCCGCCGGGGGCGGGTGGCCCGGGGGTGGGCCGGCCGGCCCGCCGCCCGGCTCACAGGTCGGCGAAGAAGCGGACCGCGTCCAGGTTGGGCAGGTTGATCTGTGCGTCGGCGGCGGCGCGGAGGGCGGGCTTGGCGTTGTAGGCCACGCCGAGTCCGGCGGCGGTGACCATGTCGATGTCGTTGGCGCCGTCGCCCACGGCGATCACGTCCTCGAGGGCCACGTCCAGCTCGGCGGCCCAGGTGCGCAGGAAGCGCTCCTTGGCCGTGCAGTCGACCACGTCCCCGACGACCCGGCCGGTCAGCCGGCCGTCAGCGACCTCCAGGAGGTTGGCGGCGTGCCGGGTGAGCTGCAGCTGCTCGGCGAGCGGCGTGAGCACGCCCAGGAACCCTCCGGAGACCGCCGCCACGGCGTGGCCCTCCCGCAGGAACGCCTTGATCAGCACGTGGGCGCCGGGGGACAGGCGCACGGCGGCCCGGACCTCGTCGATCGCGCTCTCGGGCAGACCGGCGAGGGTCTCGACCCGGGCGAGCAGGGACTGGGCGAAGTCCACCTCACCGCGCATGGCCGCCTCGGTCACGGCCGTCACCTCGGCCTCGGCCTCGGGGCCGGCGTGGGCGGCGAGCATCTCGACGACCTCCTGCTGGATGAGCGTGGAGTCGACGTCCATGACCAGCAGCTTCCGGCGCTCCGGGTCGAGCAGCGTGGCGGGCACGACGTTGACGTCCACGCCGGGCAGCAGCTGGGACAGCGGGTCCGGGCGCAGGGCGGCGAGCAGGGCGGAGGCCTCGCTGCCGTGCACGCGGGCGGTGAAGGCGTTGTAGCCGGGCACCTCCGCGTCCGGGCCCGCGGAGCCGGGGCCGGTCACCCGCACGGTGGAGAACCGCTCGATCTCGGCACCGGTGTCCCGCACGAGGGTGAGGATGCGCTCGCGGGCCTCCGGGTCCGGATTCTGGGCGAACGCGATCACGGCGAGGTCGGTGGTCATGCCGTCAGTGTATCCGGGTGCCCGGCCGTCCCCCGCCGCACCGGGTCCCCGTCCGGGCCGGCCGCTCACTCCGGCCGGAGCACCGCGACGTCGGAGACGAGCCGGATGTGCTCGACCATCGTCCGCGCGGCCGCCTCGGGGTCCTGCTCGCGGATGGCCCGGGCGATGGCCCGGTGCGACTCGAGGGACCGCTCGGGCCGGCCCTCCTGGCTCAGCGACTCGATGCGGGTCTCCCGCACCAGGTCGGAGATGAACGTCATGAGGCGGGCCAGCACGGCCGAGTGGGCGGCCGCGGTGACGGCGGCGTGGAACAGCTCGTCCCCGAGCAGGCCGCGCCCGCCCCGGGCGATGTCGCGGTCCATGACCTCCAGGGCGTCCTCGACGGCGGCCAGGTCCTCGGGGGTGCGCCGCAGCGCCGCCAACTCCGCGATCTTGGTCTCCACGGCGCTGCGGGCGTCGACGATGTCGGGCAGCCGGTCGGTGTGCTCGCGCAGCCCGCGCAGCACCGCCGCGCTGCTGGGCCGGTAGAGCAGCACCGCCCCGTTGCCGTGCTGGACGTCGATCACCCCCAGCACCTCGAGGGCAACGAGAGCCTGCGCGACGGTGGCGCGCGAGACCCCCAGCCGCTCGGCGAGGTCGCGCTCGGGCGGCAGACGGTCGCCGGGCCGGAGCCGCTGCTCGATGACGTGGTCCAGCAGCCGCTCGACCACCTGCTCGTACAGCCGTGGCCGCTCCACGCGGTCCAGCCCCCGGGCCCCTGCCATCGCCGGCCTCCCCGTGCTCTGCGCCGGGCGCAGCGCCCGGGTCGTCGTCGTGCGGTGCCGCTGCCCCGCGTGGTTGGCCCTCATGCTACCCGCCCTGTTGACAAGCGGACAGGTGTCCTATTGGCTAGTCCAAAACCTGTGGGCCGGATCACATCCCGGCTCCGGATCGACCCGCGGACTTCCCGCCACCGTCAGAAAGCAGACCCATGGGCCCTGAAGTGCTCTCCATCCTCATCCTCGCCGCGATGTTCGTCGTGGCGACCGTCCTGCCCGTCAACATGGGGGCGCTGGCCTTCGTGGGCGCCTTCGTCCTCGGCGTCCTCGTGCTGGGCATGGACACCGACCAGATCCTCGAGGCGTTCCCCGGGGGGCTGTTCCTCACCATCGTGGGGGTCACCTACCTCTTCGCGATCGCCCAGAAGAACGGCACCGTGGACCTGCTGGTCCAGGGCGCCGTGAAGCTCGTGGGCAGCCGGGTGGCGCTGATCCCGTGGATCATGTTCTTCATCACCGCCGTGATCACCGCCGTGGGCGCCCTCTCCCCGGCGGCGGTGGCGATCATCGCCCCCATCGCGCTGAGCTTCGCGGCCAAGTACAAGATCAATCCGCTGATGATGGGCATGATGGTCATCCACGGCGCCCAGGGCGGCGGCTTCTCGCCGATCGCCGTGTACGGCGTAACCGTCAACGGCATCGTCGCCCAGGCCGGCCTGGACGTCAGCCCCACCGCGGTGTTCCTCTCCAGCCTGGTCTTCAACCTGCTCATCGCGGTCGTGCTGTTCGTCGCCCTCGGCGGCCGGGGACTCGTCTCGGCCCGCGCCGAGGACTTCGTGGAGCGCGCCGCCGAGGCCCGCCTGTCCCGCAGCAGGGTCGCCGCCGGTCACGCCGGGGACAAGGACGTCGCCTTCAAGGGCTTCGGCTCCGGCATGTACGGCCCCCGCGACCCGGCCGGCTCCTCCACGCCGCCGCCGGCGCGCGAGGAGGGCCGGGGAGGCCTCGTGCCGCAGGTCGCCACCATCATCGGCCTGGTCGTGCTGGCCGTCGTCGCCCTCGGCTTCGGCGTGGACGTCGGCTTCGTGGCGATCACCGTGGCCGTCGTCCTCGCCCTGGTGTCCCCGAAGGCGCAGAAGGGCGCGGTGAACAAGATCGACTGGTCCACCGTGCTGCTGCTCGGCGGCATGCTCACCTTCGTGGGAGTGCTGCAGGAGGCCGGCACCATCGAGTACGTCTCCAACGGGGTGGCCGGCATGGGGATGCCGCTGCTGGCCGCGCTGCTGATCTGCTACATCGGCGCCGTCGTCTCCGCCTTCGCGTCCTCGACCGCCATCCTGGCCGCCCTCATCCCGCTGGCCGTGCCCTTCCTGCTCGCCGGGGACGTGGGGGCCACCGGGCTGATCTGCGCCCTGGCGGTCTCCTCGACCATCGTGGACGTCTCGCCCTTCTCCACCAACGGCGCCCTGGTGCTCGCCAACGCCCCCGCCGGCGTGGACCGCGACGCCTTCTACAAGCGGATCCTCGTCTACGCCGCGGGTGTCGTCGTCCTCGGGCCCCTCCTCGCCTGGGGCGTGATGGTCGCCCCCGGCTGGCTGTAGCCCGCCCGCCCCCGCTCCCGCCCCGACCGACCCCGCCCCGACCGACCCGGAGGACCACCCCATGACCGAGACCACGAACACCACCCCCGAGGGGCCGCTGGCCGGCACCCTCGTCGTCGACCTCTCCCGCGCCCTCGCCGGCCCGCACGCGGCCATGATGCTCGGCGACCTCGGCGCCCGCGTGATCAAGATCGAGAACCCCGGCGCCGGCGACGACACCCGCGGCTGGGGACCGCCCTTCGTGGGCCCCGCCGAGAACCCGCAGGCCACCTACTTCCTGTCCTGCAACCGCAACAAGGAGTCGGTCGCCCTGGACCTCAAGTCCGACGACGGCGTCCGGGTGCTCCGGGCCCTCGTGGCGCGCGCGGACGTCCTGGTGGAGAACTTCCGCCCCGGGGTGCTGGACCGGCTCGGCTTCTCCGTCGAAGAGCTGCACCGGCTCAACCCCCGCCTGGTGATCCTGTCCATCACCGGCTTCGGCCACGACGGCCCGGAGTCCCGGCGCTCCGGCTACGACCAGATCGTCCAGGGCGAGGCGGGGCTGATGTCGCTGACCGGCTCCGGGCCCGAGGACCCCCAGCGGGTGGGCGTGCCCATCGCCGACCTGCTGGCCGGGATGAACGGCGCCTACGGCGCCCTGGCCGCCCTGTACGAGCGTGAGCGCACCGGGGCGGGCAAGGTGGTCCGGACCTCCCTGCTCTCCTCCGTGGTCGGGGTGCACGCCTTCCAGGGCACCCGGGCCACCGTCGCCCACGAGGTGCCGCTCGCCCAGGGCAACCACCACCCCTCCATCGCCCCCTACGGCCTGTTCTCCTGCCGCGGCGGGAAGGTGCAGATCAGCGTGGGCAGCGAGAAGCTGTGGCGCACCTTCGCGCAGGCCTTCGGGATCGACCCGCAGCGGGCGGAGTTCGCCACCAACGCCGACCGCGTCCGTAACCGCCGGGCCGTGATCGAAGCGGTCGAGGAGGCCTTCGCCGCGCACGGGCCCGAGGAGCTGCTGGAGCGGCTGGCCGGGATCGGCATCCCCGCCGGGAAGGTCCGCACCCTGGACGAGGTGTACGCCTGGGAGCAGGTCCGCTCGCAGGGCCTGGTGGTGGGCGTCGACCACGAGGTCCTCGGGCCCGTGGAGCTGCCCGGGCCCGCGGTGCGGTTCTTCGCCCCCGGCGACACGGACGAGACCACGCGGCGGGCCCACGACGCCCCGCCGGTCCTCGACCAGCACGGCCGGACCGTCCGGGCCTGGCTCGAGGCCACCGGCGCTGATACCACCCCCCAGCCGAAGGAGTCCCGGCGATGACCGCCCAGCCCGTGCGCGACGTCCCGACCGGCACCGTGGCGGTGCGGCGCGACGGCCCCGTGGCCTGGCTGGTCCTCGACCGCCCGGACCGGCGCAACGCCCTCTCCCCGGCCATGTGGGCCGCCCTGCCCGGCCTGCTGGCGGAGCTCGACGCCGACCCGGACGTGCGCGTGATCGGGATCCGCGGCACCGGCGGCGTCTTCTCCGCCGGGGCCGACATCGCCGAGGTCTTCGAGTGCCTGGGCGAGCCCGGCACCGGACTGCCCCGCGGCGGGCTGCTCACCGCGGCGGAGACCGCCCTGGCGGCGGTGCACAAGCCCACCGTGGCCGCCCTGGAGGGCTACTGCATGGGCGGGGCCTGGATGCTGGCCGGGGCCTGCGACCTGCGCATCGCCTCCGCCTCGCTGCGCATCGGGCTGACCCCGGCCCGCATCGGCATCGTCTTCCCCGCCTCCGGCGTCGAGGCCCTGGTCCGGCTGGTGGGCCCCGGAACGGCCTCCTACCTGCTGCTCACCGGCGACACGGTGACCGCCGCGGACGCCGCGCGGTGGGGCATGCTCACGCGCGTGGTCGCGGAGGACGACTTCGACACGGTCCTCGCGGAGGTCGTCACGGGCCTCGCGCAGCGCTCGCAGCTGAGTACGCAGGCCCACAAGCACCTCGTCCGGCGCACCGCCGACGCCGTGCCCGGCACCCTCGGCGCGGACGAGACCTCGGAGGCCCTCTTCCGGCAGGTGCTCGACGGGCCCGACGCCCGCATCGGGCAGCAGGCCTTCCTGGCCAAGGAGCCGCCCCGCTTCGCCTGGTCGGGGGAGCGGTTCTGGGCCGCCCGCCGCAGCGCGGAGCGCCCGGGCAAGGAGCACCGGGCCTCGATCGTGCGGGGGCGGTGGCCGCGCCGTGCCGCCCGCCCCTGACGCCGGTCCCGCCGGGCCGGTGCGCCGGGGCGGTCCACCGCGTGTCCTAGAGTGGCCGGTATGAGTGCTGTGGTGGAGATGGCGGACGTCAGCGTCGTCCGCGGGCAGAAGACCCTGCTGGATTCCGTGGACTGGGTCGTCAACGAGGGCGAGCGGTGGGTCATCCTGGGCCCCAACGGCGCCGGCAAGACCACGCTGCTGTCCATCGCCGCGGCCCGCCTGCACCCCACCCGCGGCATGGTCGACATCCTCGACGAGATCCTCGGGGCCGTCGACGTCTTCGAGCTGCGCCCGCGGATCGGCCTGAGCTCCGCCGTGCTCGCCACCCAGATCCCCGAGGGCGAGACCGTGCTCAACTGCGTGGTCACCGCCGCCTACGGCGTGACCGGGCGGTGGACCGAGAGCTACGACGACGCCGACGAGGCCCAGGCCCGGGAACTCATGGCCGCGTGGGGGCTCGAGGCGCTGGCCGGGCGCCGCTTCGGCTCGCTCTCCGAGGGGGAGCGCAAGCGCGTGCTCATCGCCCGGGCCCTGATGACCGACCCGGAGCTGCTGCTGCTCGACGAGCCGGCGGCGGGCCTGGACGTCGGCGGGCGCGAGGACCTCGTGTCCCGGCTCGACGAGCTCGCCCGGGACGAGGCCTCCCCGGCCGTCGTCATGGTCACCCACCACCTCGAGGAGGTGCCCGACGCCTTCACCCACGCGCTGCTGCTGCGCGAGGGCCGGGTGGTGGCCGCGGGCCCGGTCCGGACGGTGATGACCCAGAAGAACCTCTCCGAGACCTTCGGCCTGCCGCTGAAGCTGGTGAAGGTGGGCGACCGCTACGCCGCCTTCGGCCGGTCCTGACCGCGCCCGTGCTGGAGACGCTCGCCGACCTCGCCGCCGGCTTCCCGTTCGCGTGGTGGCAGGCCGCCCTCATCCTGCTCGCCGGGGTCGCCGCCGGGCTGATCAACACGATCGTGGGCTCGGGCACCCTGGTGACCTTCCCCGTGCTGGTGACCATGGGCGTCCCGCCCGTGACCGCCTCCATGTCCAACGCCATGGGCCTGATCGCCGGCAACCTCACGGGCGCCTGGCACTACCGCGCCGAGCTGCGGGGCGTGGAGCGGACCCTGCTCAAGCTCGTGCCGGCCTCGGCCCTGGGCGGGGTGATCGGGGCGTGGCTGCTGCTGCACCTGCCCGAGGAGGTCTTCGGCTACGCCGCGCCCGTGCTGATCGTCGTCGCCCTGGGCTTCGTGGTGCTCCAGCCGCGCCTGCAGGCGGTAGTCCGCCGCCGCAAGGACGCGCAGGCGGCCGAGGCCCGGGCGGCCGCCGAGGCCCGGGGGGAGACCCCGCGGCCCATCGACCCGGACCGCGCCGCGCAGCCGGCCTCCCTGTACGTGCTCGTGTTCCTCGCCGGGATCTACGGCGGGTACTTCGTGGCCGCCCAGGGCGTGCTGCTGCTGGGCATCCTCGGGGTGTTCCTGCTGGCCTCGCTGCAGGCGGCCAACGCGGTGAAGGTCGTGCTCGTGGCCGTCGTCAACATCGTGGCCGCGACCTCCTACATCCTCTTCGCCCTGGACCGGATCAACTGGTGGGCGGTCCTGCTCATCGCGCTCAGCTCCACGGCGGGGGCGTGGGCCGGCGCCAAGATCGGCCGTCGCCTCTCCGCGGTCGCCCTGCGCACGGTCATCGTGGTGCTGGGCGTGGTCGCCCTGGTCAGCATGGTCTCCGAGCTGCTCTGAGCCCCCGGGCGGAACCGGACCGGGGCACCGGCTACCATCGGAACGACCCCCGCCGCCGCCCCCGAGAGACACCGTGACCGACCTCCCCCAGCTCCTGCGCCTCGACTCCGCCGACGACCCCCGGGTGGAGGACTACGCCCGGCTGACCGACGTCAGGCTCCGGCGCAGGCTCGAGCCGGAGCGGGGCATGTACATCGCCGAGTCCTCCAAGGTGCTGCGCCGGGCGCTGGCCGCCGGGCACCGGCCCCGCTCCTTCTTCATGGCGGAGAAGTGGCTGGAGGACCTCGCCGACGTGCTCGCCGAGCACCCGGACGTGCCCCTGTACGTCGGACCCGACGCCGTGCTGGAGCAGATCACCGGCTTCCACCTGCACCGCGGCGCCCTCGCGGCCATGCAGCGCCCCGCGCCGGTGCCGCTGGAGCAGCTGCTGGCCACGGCGTCGCGGGTGGCCGTCCTGGAGGACGTCGTGGACCACACCAACGTGGGCGCGATCTTCCGCTCGGCCGCCGCGCTCGACGTCGACGCCGTGCTGGTGACCCCCCGCTGCGCCGACCCCCTCTACCGGCGGGCCATCCGGGTGTCCATGGGCACCGTGTTCCAGGTGCCCTGGGCGCGCCTGGAGCACTGGACCGCCGACCTGCAGCGGATCAAGGACGCGGGCTTCACCACTGCGGCGCTCGCGCTGAGCGACGACTCCATCACCCTGCAGGAGCTCTCGGCCCGCCGCGACCGCAGGCTCGCCCTGGTCCTCGGCACGGAGGGGGACGGGCTGAGCGCGGCCGCCGTCCACCACGCGGACCTCACGGTGCGGATCCCGATGTCCCACGGCGTGGACTCCCTCAACGTCGCCGCGGCCTCCGCCGTGGCGTTCTGGGAGACCCGGCCCGGTCGCTGAGGCTGTCGATCGTAACGGTTCGGGCGTCGATCCCTGTCCCACCAGGGTCGTTGGCATCTGCGAAGACTATCCTGGAGGCGTCCGTGGCCGCTGCGACAACCGCGGCAGCAGCCGACGGCCGGCGGGCGGACGACCGAGAAGGTGTGTCATGAAGAAGCTGATCTCATGGCTGGCGGCACTGGTGCTGGCCATGGGGCTGGGGCTCATCGTCCCCGGCAGCGCGAGCGCCGCGGCCCCGTACTGCGGCATCACCTGGGGATCGGGGGCGAAGGCCCGCAGCGGCGAGGCCGGCACGCCGCGCTATCCCCACGTCACCGACGTCCGGGCGGGGGAGCACGCCTGCTTCGACCGGCTGGTGATCGACCTGGACGGCCGGCTGCGGGGCTACGACGTCCGCTACCAGGCGTTCACGGGCATCGGCTCCGGGGACCCCATCGCCCTGCGCGGACGGGACCTGGTGATCACCGTCAACGCCCCCGCCTACGACGGCAAGGGCAAGGCCACGTACAGGTTCCGCAACGGCTCGGAGCTCGTGGACGTGGGCGGCTACCGCACCTTCCGCCAGGTGGCGTGGGGCGGCAGCTACGAGGCCCGGACGTCCGTCGGCCTGGGGGTGCGCGCCCGGCTGCCGTTCCGCGTGTTCGTGCTCGACGGCCCGGGGAAGGGCTCCCGGCTCGTGGTGGACGTCGCCCACCGGTGGTAGGCCCGGCGACCGCGGGCGCCGGCGGCGGGGCCCGGGAAGGCTCCCTCCGATCCGACCGGGCCGCCCGGGCGACCGGCCGGTCGCCC
>NZ_JBSJYX010000035.1:0-19143 GCF_053711175.1 Kocuria sp. KH4 | reverse complement strand
AGGTCCTCACCCGTTGCCGGCTCACCCCCGTGGCCCGCACCGGAAGCGAGGTGATCCCCGACCCCCTGACCGCCCTCACCGCCTGACCCCTACGAAAGATCGCTACACCACTTCTCGGGGCTTGACCGCCCCGTGCGATGGTTACATTCATGCCAGTTGTTCTTACAACCGCCGAGGGCCGCGAACAGGCGGGGTACACCTACGACGACCACACCGGCGCTTCGTACGAATACCCGTCCGGCAAGTACGAGAACTACATTTTTGAAGGTGAACCATTTATATACCACAAGCCAGGCGTTGGGTACGTGGGTACCGGCGTTATTGGAAGGATTTCGCCCAGTGCGTCCGCCGGCCGGTTGGTCTGCCAAGTTTTGGACTACCGCCCGTTTTCGGTGCCGGTGAGCATCAAGAGGCAAGACGGCTCCTACTTCGAGGCAGATAGGCGGTTCTGGAAGACGGGAAATGTATATTGGGCTCAAGGTGTGCGGCCGCTTGGACCAGATCAGTTCCTGGAAATTGTAGGTGCGCCGCCAGTTGTCACCAACGCGATCCCGCCGTCTCTAGGCGCGTATGCGAATCCGGAGACAGCCATGGCGGTTGATAAGTACGCGATGAGCGCGGCGCTTGAATGGTGTCGCGCGGAGTGGCCAAATGCTCCAGTCTTGCGGATGTCGCACAACAACCCTGGATACGACATACGAGTTGGCGGCGTTGACAGTGTGTTGTGCTATGTGGAGGTAAAGGGCACACAGTCACGCGAACCGCAGTTTTGGCTGTCGGAAGGTGAACGAGTCTTTTCCGAGACGCACGCTGATGGATACCGCCTCGTCGTGGTTACCGGGATTTCGATTGAGCGGCAGTCTCACGTGAATATCCTGGTGCACCGTGGGGCGCTCTCTACCAAGGGCGTTGACCTGCAACCGGCACAGTGGAGAGGTCGATTAGTTGAGTCTGATAACGCGATCAAGATTGCCTAGAAAGGGATACATATGGATGTGATTACTCAAAGCCTCGTTGACGAGTTCATCGCTGAGCACGATCTCAATCGTCTGGGAAAGGACGAGAAGTTCGAGGCTTTCACTGGCTACTGCGTGGTCAGTCGGCAGTACGATGAAGAGTTTGACCCTGGGGATATTAGGGTGGGGGGCTCGAACGATCTCGGAATTGATGCCGCGGCGCTGATCGTGAATGGTCATTTAGTTACGTCCCCCGAAGAGATCCCAGATCTGCGCCAGCGCAACAACTACCTACAGGCGTCGATCGTCTTGGTGCAGAGTAAGACATCTAGTGGATTCGCTAGCTCGGTGATGAGTGATTTCGCCGACAATATGTGTGACTTTTTCTCCGATGACCCTCAGCTTCCAATTTCGGAGGGGCTGAAGAATTTCAAGGCTTTGCTCGATGCCCTGTATGCGAACAGCCCGGCCTTCCGCAAGGGCCGGCCCGAGTTGATCTATCGGTACATCACGACGGGGACGTGGACGGAGGACCCGCATCTGGCAGCGAAGCGGGACGCTGCTGCGACTCGCCTGGAGTCACTCAATCTCTTCGACGTAGACTTTGCATGCCTGGGCGCTCGAGAAATCCAGGACCTCTACCGGCAGACAAAAAACAGCGTCGAGGCAACTTTCGAGTTTCGGGACAGGGTTGCGCTTCCAGAACTGGCCGGCGTTTCAGAAGCGTACATCGGAGTAGCGAAGGCCTCGGAGTATCTTAAGCTAATCACGGATTCATCAGGAAACATTCGGAAGTCGCTGTTCTATGACAATGTGCGGGATTTCCAAGATTACAACTCCGTGAATCGGGAGATCCGCGCGACCTTGCAGGATGGTCGAGTTCGTGACCGTTTCGTTGTCCTAAACAACGGGGTCACCATCGTGGCGCGCGAAATTATGCCGACGAGTTCGCGGCTGACGCTGCGGGATTACCAAATCGTCAACGGATGCCAAACTAGCCATGTCCTCTTTGACGAGCGTGAACACATCGACGAAGGCTTGTTTGTCCCCGTAAAGGTCGTGGTAACGCAGGATGACGATGTTGTTAGCAGCATCACGTCGGCTACCAATAGGCAGACAAATGTGACCGAAGATGATCTGCGTGCTTTGGATACATTTCAGAAGCATTTGGAGGACTATTTCAAGGCGCAACCCATCGAGCAGCGACTCTATTACGAGCGGAGATCTAAGCAGTACAGTGCCATTGCGGTGCCAGAGAAGACTCGGATTATTGCCCCAAGCCAGCTTGTGCGGTCGTACGCGTCCATGTTCCTTGATGAGCCCTGGCGTGCTGGCCGGTATTATAAGGAGCTTCAAAAACTTCGGAAGGATGAAATCTTCCAGCCCGGTCACCAGGCAGACCCATATTACGCGAGCGCGGTCGCGGGATACCGGCTTGATTTCTTTTTTCGGAATGGCTATCTGGACAGCTGGTACAGGCCGGCTCGGTATCAAATACTTACGGCAATCCGGCATAAGGTGCACGGAGATGGTCGACCGCCTTCGGTTCCTCGCAAGTTGGAAAGTTACTGTAAGGAAATCACGACGCTCCTTTGGGATCCGCAGGCCGGCCCGGAGTTGGTTTCGTCGGTGCTTCCCGCGATCAAGGCCGCTGTCGATGTGTACTCAGAGGACGGTTCGCTGAACCGCGATACGGTCAGGACGCAGCAGTTTACGGACAAGGTGCTCGAGGGGGTTCGAAAGCTGCGGGAGGAGGGCGCCGCGTAGCGGCGCACTTGACTTGAACTAGCAACATAACTCGTGCGGGTTCTGGCGGGGCTGGGAGGCGGCCGCGGTGCCCCGTGGGCAAGGGACGCAGCGCCCGCAGCCCGCCCCGCGGGCGAGGACGAACGGTTCCGCGGCAGCCTCTCAGGCGACTGTGGGCAGCCTCCCAGCCCCGGAGGGGCTGGGAGGTGCCGCGGGGCACCTAAGGCCGTGGTATCACTTAAGCAATGTCGCGCAGGGGAACAGCCAGTCCCGAACCCTGACAGAGAAAATGACTAAGAAGGTGGCCTCTTTCGGGGGAGGTCGGGCGGTGCCGGTAGGCCAGCATCCACAAGCGCTCAAAGGCATACAGAAGAGGCCCATCCGGAGCGAGACCGGGTGCTGAGGTCTGTCTTCTGTAGCGTGTCCCACGGTCCACGGACTTCAGCGGTCCTTTGTAGGTTTCCGCTCCTGGAGTTTCCGTGTCCGACCTTCTTGCATCCCACAGCGTTCTGTCCGCTTCCCGCGCCGGGTGGGCGTTGTCCCTGTACCCCGAAGCCGGGGAGGGCGGCGGCTGCTTTGTCCCTACCCATCGACCGAATCGGTTTTACGTGCCCCGTGGGGAGGCCAAAAATCCACAGCGTTCCGACGAGTCAGCCGGGCGTCGGGCGCGGGGCATGGTCCGCCGCTACTGCGCGGCGAACCGTCTTAATCGCTTGGGCACCCTCACCTATGGAGAGCCTCGGTGCTCCGATCCGGCAGAGGTGCGGCAGCACGTGGGCTTATTCTTCCGTGAGTTGCGGACCCTGTTGGGCGGGGAGCCGCTGCCGTACTTGTGGGTGCCGGAGCTGCATAAGGACGGGGTGCACTTCCACGTGCACTTCGCGGTGGGCCGCTATGTTCCCCAGCGTCTAATCAAGTCAGCGTGGGGCCGGGGCTTTGTGAGCATCAAGCAGCTCGGCGGTGGCCCGATCGGTTCGGGCAAGCTGGGCGAGGCCCGGATCGCGGCCCGCTATCTGTCCAAGTACGTGGGCAAGTCCTTTGACGAGGCGGGTCTGCGCGCAATGGGCATGCACCGCTATGACGTGGCCCAGGGGTTTCAGCCTCGAAAACTGAAGCTTTATGGGCGCACTGCCGACTCGGTAATCGCCCAAGCCTCCGTACTGTTCGGGGCTGCGCCGGCGCACACTTGGAACTCCGATCAGGAGGACTATTGGGAAGGCCCGCCGGCCATTTTCGTCCGGTGGGACGGTGACCTGTGAGCGGGGTCGATCCGCAGGTGCTGGCCGCGTGGGTGCGCGCGTCCTGTGAAGCTCAGGGGGTTCCGGAGAAGGTGACCGATACTGCGGCGCTGCGCCAGATTGGCACGCTGTTTGGGGCAGGGGCGCAGCGGTAGCGCGCGCACGGCGCCCCGGCGCCGAGCACGCAACCGAGCGCCCCGGCCCCTACAGCCGCCACTCGGGCACGACTCGGGCCGGGTCCAATCCGTGCCGCCCTGACTTGGTGGCGGGCAGGATCGTGGCTTTACTCAGCACGGCTTTGATGATGGCCACCTGCTGGGACAGACTCAGGGTCTGCCACTTCTCCCGTAGCTCGGCCCCGTGGCCGATGTACTCGGCAGCGTCCGTCGGGTGGGTCAGCCTGGAGTAATCGCGACGGTGCTTTTCCAGCCGCTTGGTCAGGCGATCCTGGGCGTTCTTGAACTGCTCGCGGGTCATGTCCCCGTCCGCCCACATCTCCGCCAACTCGGTCAGCTTCGCAGTAGCCGCCTCGATGACGGCTCCAAGCTCGCGCACTTCGTCCGGGGTGGACGCGTCCTCGGTGAGTGCTTGGTGCAGCTCCCGGGAGTCGAGCCGGTATAGCACGGCCTCGGCGATGAACTCCTCGAGCTTTTCGGCGTAGATGAAGATGCCACCGCAACCGCGCAAATCAGGGCCTTTCAGGCAGGCATAGCGGCGGTATTGCCCTCGGGGGTGCGAGTACAGGCGGTTGCCGCACTTGCCGCACTCCAGCATCCCGCTCAGCGCGTAGCTGCGGGCGCTGCGGTTGGTCCGCCGGGCTGGGTCGAGCAGCTTTCGGCGCAGCCGCTCGCCTTCGTCTTCGGTGATGATCGGTTCCCACACACCCTTACCGATTACTTGGCGCTGGTGCACGCGCATGCCCCACATTCGCGGGTTGGTCAAGAGCGTCCGCAAAGTGTTGGTCCGCCACTCATTGCCCTGCGAGGTCTTGACGCCCTGATCCTGCAACCAGGTCGCCAGCGAAGTGAGCGTCTCACCGGCCAGCGCCCGGCGTGTCAGCTCTCGGATTACAGGCGCTTCTGCGGGGTGGTGTGTCACCCGGTCATCCAGGAAGCCGAACGGGCGCGGCCCCCCCATCATGGGTTTGCCGGACTGGGCAATTTCTAACGCCTTGCGCGCACCCCGGCGGCGCTTGGACGCTGACTCGTTGGCGGCGAAGGCCCCCACCACGCGGATCATGAGCACGCTGTCCGGCTTGGACAGGTCAATGTCTCCGGACAGTGAGGCCAGATCGTGAAGCCCTGCTCGAAGACAGATGTCCATGAACTCTTCGAGCTCTCTCGGGTCACGGTGCAGCCGGTCTTGGTGCCACACCAGCACAGCGTCCCGCCGACCGTCCTTGATGTCAGCAACCATGCGCTGGTACGCAGGGCGCGCGCGTCCGGAGTAGGCGCTGATGTCATCGTCCACGTATTCCTGAGCCACACTCCAGCCGCGCCGCTCTGCTTCGGCTCGGCAGTCCTCCAGTTGGCGCGTCACTCCCAGCTCGTCGCCGGTCCGGTCTTGAGAGATACGGGCGTAGATCGCCACCGCGCTGCGCGTCTTGGTCATGGGGGCAGATTGGCCAATAGTCGCCAACCCGGGCTGGGTGCACTGTGATGCAGTCCACCA
Organism: Kocuria sp. KH4; assembly: GCF_053711175.1. Lineage (NCBI taxonomy): Bacteria > Bacillati > Actinomycetota > Actinomycetes > Micrococcales > Micrococcaceae > Kocuria > Kocuria sp. KH4. The sequence continues at coordinate 13,532 of NZ_JBSJYX010000035.1, read as the reverse complement.
CTGGACTGCCCCACCCACGCCGAGTCCCCCATGATGTCGCAAATTCCCTGGATCAATCCGGGGGAATTACGAGCCCATGGGGGACTCGGCGCATGAGGGGGTGGGGGATGGGGGACTCGGCGCGTGAGGGGGTGGGGGAGGTGCGGCGTGGGCCGGGGGTCAGAACGCCGGCGGGTTGTCGAGGTCGCGTGCGGCGAAGGTGTCGCACTGGTCCAGGTCGCCGGTGCGGTACCCGGCCCAGAACCACAGCTGGCGCTGGCGGGAGGTGCCGTGCGTGAACGCCTCGGGGTTCACCCGGCCCTGGGTGGTGGCCTGGATGCGGTCGTCGCCGATGACCGAGGCGGCGTTGAGGGCCTGCTCGAGCTGCTCGGGCGTCACCTCCTGCAGGTCCACCGCCCCGGAGGCGTCGCCGGACGCCCCGCGGGCCCAGAGCCCGGCCAGGCAGTCGGCCTGCAGCTCCACCCGCACGGCGCCGGACTCCGGGCCCTGCGGATCCTGCTGGGCGTAGCCGAGGGTGCCGATCTGGTGCTGGATGTGGTGGCCGAACTCGTGGGCCAGCACGTACTCCTCCGCCAGGGGCCCGCCCTCGGCCCCGAACTGGGTCTGCAGCTCGTCGAAGAACGCCACGTCGAGCCACACGGTCTGGTCGGCCGGGCAGTAGAAGGGGCCCACGGCCGAGGACGCGGTGCCGCAGGCGGTGGAGTCCCGGCCCTGGTACAGCTCCAGCCCGGGCAGCACGTAGCGCTCGCCGGTGGCCTCCGGGAGGTAGCCCTCCCAGAACTGGTCGAGGCTCTGCGCGGTGGCGATCATGCGGCAGTCGCTGTACTGGTTGGCGTCGGCGCCGGTCTCGCAGTGCGCGAACTCCTCCTGCCCGGAGGAGCCGCCGGTGTCCTGTCCGCCGCCGGTGAGGGCGTCGATGCCGTCCTGGCCGAAGAACAGGCCGACGACGAGCAGCAGCAGCGTGCCGCCGATCCCGCCGCCCACGGCGATGCCGCGGCCGCCACCGCCGCCGACCCGCCCGGGGTCCAGCTGGGAGTCGTTGCTGAAAGTCATGGGCAAAGCATAAGCGCACTGACGGTCGTACGGTGCGGCTCAGTCGAATCCGCGGGCGGCGAGGGCCTGGCCGGTGCGCTGGGCGTAGGCGACCGTGGAGATCACCGCCGGCGTGACGAGCCGCACCGGATGGGGGCGCAGCCCGCGGGCGCGCACCGCGTCCCGCAGCTCGCCCACGGCGCCGACGACGAACGGGATCGAGCGCAGCATCAGGGACACGGCCAGGCCGATCCGCTCGGGGTCGGCGCCGACGAGGCGCACCGGGGCGCACAGCCACACCACGCCGTCGAGCAGCTCGGGCAGGGGAGTGGTGTGCATGAGCACCCGGGTGACCACGAGGAAGACCACGATGGTGACCAGGACGTCGGCCGCCTGGCCCGGGCCGGCGGTGAGGACGTGGTAGACGCCCAGCAGGACCAGCACGGGCAGCGCGGGAGCCAGCCCGTGCCACCATTCGCGGGCCCGCACGCCGGCGGCGGTGCCCGCCGCCAGCAGGCCCGCGGTCAGTGCGGCCGGGACCGGCCACGACGGGGCGAGGACCACGGCCGCGGTCACGGCGAGGACGCCCACGGCCTTGCCCCACAGCGGGGCCCGGTGCAGCAGGCTCGTGCCGGGCGTGTAGCTGCCGAACAGGTCCGGGCCGCGGCTCACGGGGCGGGCTCCTGCGGGAAGCCCCCCGCGCACCAGCGCTCGTAGGCGGGCAGGACCTGCTCGGGGCGGCCGTCCGCCACCAGGCGCCCCTCGTGCAGGACCAGGACGCGGGGCGCGGTCGCGGCGAGCCCGAGGTCGTGCGTGGAGATCAGCAGCTGGTGCGGCAGGCGGTCGAGCAGGTCGATCAGCCGTCCCCGGTTGCGCAGGTCCAGCAGGGTCGTGGGCTCGTCGAGCACGAGGACCTCGGGCTCCACGGCCAGCACGGCCGCGAAGGCCGCGAGCTGGCGCTCCCCGCCGGAGAGGTCGTAGATGCTGTGCTCGGCCCGGTGGGCGATCCCCACGCGCTCGAGCAGCGCGAGGGCCGCGGCGCGTCGTCGGGCCCGGGGGACGCCGGTTCCGCGCAGGGACAGCTCGACGTCCTCCACGGGGGTGGGCATGACCAGCTGGGAGAGCGGGTCGGTGAAGACGAAGCCCACGTGCCGGCGGGCGGCGCGCACGTCGCGGGCCACGTCGATGCCGTGCACGGCAACGGCGCCCGAGGCGGGCCGGGCGAGGCCGTTGAACAGCCGCAGGAAGGTGGACTTGCCGGAGCCGTTGAGCCCGACCACGGCCACCCGCCGCTCGGACAGGGTCACGTCGACCCCGCGCAGCAACGTCAGCTCACCGGAGGCGGTGGGGGCGGTGACCGTGACGTCGGAGCACACGAGGGCCGCGGCCCCGGGGGAGCCGGTCACGGGTCAGCGCGTGCCCGCGATCCGGGGGAACGCCTTGTGCACGCCCACGGCGATGACCGCGGCGAGCACGCACTTGACCAGGTCCCCGGGCCAGAACACGAGGTCGGCGAGGACGGCGTCCTGGAGCGGCAGCTGCGCGTTGAGCACGAGGCCGACGACGCCGCCGAGCCGGATCACCACGAACCCGGCGAGGGCGGCGAGCACCAGCCGCACGGTGTAGGTGCCGGTGCGCTCGTAGCGGGCGTTGGTGGCCCCGCCGTCGCCGGCCCGGCGGGCCGGGATCAGCCACTGCGCGGCGTAGCCCGCGGCGGCCGCGGCGAAGGGGAAGGCCAGGACGTAGCCGGCGGAGGGACCCGCGAGCACGCCGAGGCCGCCGCGGAAGCCGGCGAAGATCGGCACGCCGATCAGCCCGACCAGGACGTAGAGCGCCACCGCCAGGAGACCGCGGGTCCCGCCCAGGACCAGGCCCGTGAGGAACACGGCGAGGGTCTGCAGGGTCAGCGGCACGCCCGCCCCGCCCAGCGGGATGCCGGGCAGGACGGACAGGGCCGCGGTGAGCGCCGCGAAGACGGCGATGTTCGCGAGGTCCTCGGCGGTGACGGACCGGCGGCGTTCGGTGTTGGTCATGGGTCCCAGACTAGGGCTTGCGCCCGTCCTCGCCGGAACCGGTGCCCCGGCCGGGCGACGTCGGGGCGGTGTCCTCGGCGGTGTCGTCCTGCCGGACGGCGTCGCGCTCCGTGGCGCCGAAGCGGCTGCCCAGCGCCTGCTGGTAGCGCATCCGCTGGTACTTCCACCGCTCGGCCATGGTGGCCTTGGACTCGACGCGGTCCTTGGGGTTGACCGGGTCCGGCCCCAGCACCGGGTCGTCGCCGACCTGGTAGCGGCTGGACCACACCTGGATGACGGCCCATGCCACGGCGGTGTAGGGCACGGCGAGGATGGCGCCGAAGATCCCGCCGACCAGCGTGCCGACGGTGAGGGCGAGCAGGACCATGAGCGCGTGCAGGCTGAGGGTGCGGCCCATGATGATCGGCTGCAGGATGTTGCCCTCGATCTGATTGACCACGATGATCCACCCGATCACGAACAGGGCGATGAGCGGTCCGTTGGTCACCAGGGCCACAAGAGCCGCGATGATGCCGGCGATGGTGGCACCGACCACCGGGATGAACGCGGTGACGAACACGAGGACGGCGAGCGGGATCGCCAGCGGCACACCGAACAGCAACAAGAAGGCACCGATGAGCACGGCGTCCACCGCGGCCACGAAGGCCGTGCCGCGGACGTAGCCGCCGAGCACCTGCGCGCTGCGGTCCACGGACTCGGCCAGCTTGGCCCGGCGCTCGCCGCGGAACCAGCGCAGCGTGAAGTTCCACATCTTCTCGCCGTCCTTGAGGCAGAAGAAGAGCACGACGATCATCAGCACCACGCCGGTGACGAACTCCGTGGCCGCACCCAGGCCGCTGATGGCCCCGCCCGCGAAGGAGCCGCTGGTGACGAAGTCCCCGGCCTGCTGGACGGCGGAGTCGATCGCGGCCGTGTCGACCGGTATCGGGCCGGACTGCACGAGGCGCTGCAGCTCGTTCCAGCCCTCCAGCGCGGAGGCGGTGAGCGTGTCCCACTCGCTGCGCACCGCGAACACGATGCCGGTGAGCACGCCCCCCACGAGGGCCAGGATGCCGAGGAACGCCGCGAGGGTGGCCAGCAGGTTGGACCAGCCCCGCCGCTCGAGCCACTTCACGGCCGGCCCCACGGCGGAGGCGAGGATGAGCGCCACGAGCACCGCGATCAGCACGACCTTGACCCGCAGCAGGACCCAGATCACCCCGACCACCACGGCGGCGACGAGCAGCATCTGGGCGGCGCGGGACCCGGCCCGGCCGAGGGAGTCCGCCCAGGGGCTGACCGCGGGGGCGAGCGCCTGCGTGGTCTCCTCGAAGCCGGCGGGCTCGACCCCCGGGCCCGTGGCGGGGACCCCGGTGGTGCCGGGGTCGGCCTGGCCGCCCAGGACCTTCTCGGCGTGCAGCGGGGCGGTCGACGACCCGCCGCCGGAGCGGCGGGGTGGTTGGTCCGGGTGGGACGACGTGGCCATGCGGGGCTCCTCGGGGAAGGCGGCGGTCGGGGTGCGGTCGTGCGACGACGACGGCGCTCGGCTCAACCCTAAGGCGGCTGACGGAAGGGTGTCCACCGGCCGGGGGGCCGGCGGGGCCGCCGCGGCGGGGCGAACGCGCCGGTCAGGCGCGACCGTCGACCTGGAACACCGCCGTCAGCACGTGCCGGCGGCGGGCGGCGACGTCGCGCATCAGCGCCGGTGCGTCGTCGAAGTCCACGACGTCGCTGATCAGGTGCTCGCGGACGTCCGCGGCGTGCTCGCCCAGCAGCCGGATCGTCTCCGCGGAGAGCCGGGCCCGGTCCCAGGCGTGGGCGAGACCGCGGGGCACCCGCCCGATCTGGGCGCAGCGCAGGCTCAGCCCGTTGTGGTGGAACTCCTCGCCCAGCCGCACCGCGTCGGCGCCCTCGGTGTAGAACGCCAGGTCGATCACGCTGCCCTGGGGCCGGACGGCCCGCAGCGCGGCGTGCAGCGCGCCGGGCTTGCCGCGGCACTGGAACACGACGTCGGCCCCGTGCTCGCCCGGGCCGTGGCGCCACCGGGTCTTGAGCACCCGCCCCGGGTCGTCGTCGAGGTCCAGGGGGAGGAAGCCCAGCCGCTCCGCGACCGCCCGCCGGCGCGGGTCGGCGTCGGCCACGGCCACCTCCCGGGCCCCGAGCGCCCGGGCGAACAGGGCGGTGACCAGGCCCACCGGCCCGGCGCCCGTGACGAGCACCAGCCGCCCCGCCACGCCGTCCCCGAGGCCGCGCACCGGCCCGGCGTCGGCGGCCGCGTGCAACAGCCCGTTGGCGCAGATCGGGCCGAAGTGGGCCACGAACACGCCCAGCAGCGGGTCGAGCGCGGCCGGCAGGGGCACCAGGTGCTCGCTCAGCTGGTCGGCGACGTGGGCCGTGGCGTGGCCGTAGGAGGAGGCCAGGACGTCCCCCGCCCGGAAGGCCGGGGTGCGGGACTCGGCCACCCGTGCGACCTCCATGTAGCCCAGCCGGCGCACCGGGTAGCCCTGCTCGGGCACGCCCGGGCGGAACAGGCCCAGCTCGGTGTCGTGCCGGGAGTGCAGCCCGGGGTGGTCGCCCTTGACGAAGGCCAGCTCCGTGCCGGCCGAGAGCCCGGTGACCAGGGTCTCCAGGAGCAGCCCGCCCTCCGGCACCTCCGGCAGCTCCTCCTCGGCGATCTCGATCCGGCCCCGCGCGGGCACCTCGAGCCGGCGCCGGGCGCTCATCCGAGCTCCTCCAGGGCGACCGCCCGTCCCGTCCGGGCCGACTGCGCGATGGCGCAGGCGAGCCGGTGGGTGCGCAGCGCCTCGCCGTAGGGCACCCGGGTGGCCTCGCGCTCACCGCGCACGGCCTCGAGGAACTCCCGGTCCACCGCGACCCGCGGGTCCTCGGCCGGGGCGTGCCGGGTGCGCTCGGCCGGCCAGAAGGCCGTGAGCCCGTCCTCGGCCAGCTCCAGGACCAAGCCGCGGCTGACCGTGTGCAGCGCGGCCCGGTGCTTGACGGCCAGCGCGGAGGACGCCGCGAGGGTGGCCACCGCCCCGGAGCGGAAGCGGACGGTGGCGGCGGTCGCGTCGTCGACGTCCCCGTCGTCCGGGCCCGTGCCGTCCGGGGTGCCGCGGACCCCGGCGGCGTAGACCTCCACGGCCTCGCCGAGCAGGAACCGGGCCGTGTCCAGCACGTGCGTCAGCTGCTCCACGACCTGCCCGCCCGACCGGTCCGTCCGGCCCCACCAGGGCACCGGCGGGCGCTTGTCGAGCCAGTAGCCGTTGGCCAGCAGCGGCGGGGCCTCGGCGAGCAGGTCACGGGCCAGCACGGCGGTGTCCAGGCAGCGCCAGTGGTAGCCGGTGCCCGTGACGACCCCGGTCTCCTCGACCTGCCGGCCGATCCGCTCCGCGACGTCCAGGCCGAGCCCCACGGGCTTCTCCACGAACAGCGCCTTCCCGCGCTCCAGGGCGGCGAGCTCCGCCGGCCCGTGGGCGAAGGGCGGCACGCAGACGTACACGGCGTCGGCGTCCACCGCGTCGAGCGCCTGGCCGGGGTCGGTGAAGCAGGGGACGTCGAGCTCGGCGGCGAGCGCCTCGGCCGCGGGCCGGTGCGCGTCGGTCACGCTCACCACCCGGGCGCCGCCCAGCCCGTGCAGCACCCCGACGTGGCGGCGGGCCACGGAGCCGGCCCCCACGAGGGCGATCCTGAGCGTCATGCGGGGTTCTCCTCCAGCAGCCGGTGGTACAGGTCCAGGTAGCGCCGGGCCATCCCCGCCGGCGTCCACTGCTCGGCGGCCTCCCGGCACGCCTGCGGGTCCAGGGAGTCCAGCTCGTGCAGGTGCCGGACGAGGTCGTCCTCCTCGGCGGCGAGGAAGCCGGTCCGCCCGTGCTCGACGAGCGAGGGCAGCACCCCGCGCGGCGTCCCGACGACGGGCACGCCCCGGGCCAGCGCCTCGACGACGCCGGTGGCGCCGGGCTCGGCCCAGCGGATGGGGCTCAGCAGGGCCCGGGCGGAGCGCAGCAGCCGCTCCTTGCGCTCACCGGCCACGCCGCCCACCCACGTCACCGTCGTGCCGTCGACCAGGGGCCGCACCTCGTCGAGCCAGTAGCGGACGTCGGGGTGGGCGCGCAGCGCCTCGTCGCCGTCGGCGAGCCGGCGCGCCAGCTCCTCCGGGTCGTCGATGCCGGCCACGGGTCCGGCCAGGATCAGGGGCACCCCGGCCCGTCGGCAGATCCGGGCCGCCACGTCCTGGGCCTTGTCCGCGGTGATGCGCGCCAGGACCAGCGCGTGCTCGCCGGGGTCCGCCGCCACCTCGAGCGGCGGCGGCGCCGCCAGCGGCACCACCCCCAGCGTCTGCCGGCGCAGGTTCGCCGGGGCCCGGTCGAGCTGGGAGGCGGACACCGCGGCGAAGCGCACCCGCCCGCGGCCGTCGAAGGCGGAGTAGAACTCGGAGTGCTTGCGCAGGTCCCAGTGCAGGGTCTGCAGGGTCGGCGGGGCGGCCGTGCCCATGGCGGCGAGCACGGAGGGTCCCACGACCTCCAGGTGGTCGTGCACCACGTCCCAGCGGTCCCGGTCCCGCAGGGCGTCCACCACACCCTGCATGTGGGCGTGGGCGATGCCGGAGACCCGGTTGTACGGCATCGCGATGGACCGGAACGCCGGCTCCGGCAGCGGCCGCAGGTGGTCGTCCGCCTCGAGCGTGCTGGGCCCCACGGAGGCCAGCGTGACGTGCGCCCCCGCCCGCCGCAGCTCCGGGACCAGGGTGGCGACCACCGTCTCGATCCCGCCGTAGCCGGAGGGGGGCACGGGCAGCCAGGGGCCCGCGTTCACGAGCACCCGCAGTCCGCTCATGCGACGCGGCCGACGAACTGGGCGCGGTACTCGGGGATGCCCGCCATGGGCGGGCGCTCGCGGACGCCGACGTCGTGGGTCTCGGCGAGGAACCGCTCGCCCTGGCGCAGGAACTGCGTGAGCTGCCCGTTCTCGCCGGCCGCCGGGGACTCGCAGCGCAGCCGCGCCTGGACGGTCAGCTGGATCTGGGCGGCCATCCGCGCCAGGGCCGCGTCCGAGGAGTTGCGGTGCGAGCGCACCCCCAGGTCCACCTGGGCCATCGCGTCCAGGCCCACGGCCTCCAGGACGTCGATGAGCATCGCGATCTCCACCCCGTACCCGGAGACGAAGGGCACCCGCTCCAGCAGCTCCCGGCGTCCGGCGTACTCACCGGCCAGCGGCTGGACGAGCCCGGCCAGCTGCGGCCAGAACAGGTTGAGCAGGGGACGGGCCACCAGCTCCGTGACCCGCCCGCCGCCGGCGGGCAGGATGGTGGTGCCGTCGTGCAGCGGGCGGTCGTAGCAGCTCTTGACGAACTGCACCCCGGGCTCCGTCAGCAGCGGGCCGAGCAGCCCCACGACGAAGCGCGTGTCGAACTCCCGCAGGTCCGCGTCCACGAACGCGAGCACGTCCCCGGTGGTGACCGCCAGGGACTTCCACAGCGCCTCGCCCTTGCCGGGGACGTTGCCGTGGGCGGGCAGGATCTCGTCCTGCCGGTGCACGCGGGCCCCGGCCGCCGCGGCGACCGCCGCCGTGTCGTCCGTCGAGTCCGAGTCGATGACGACCAGCTCGTCGATCAGCGGCACGTCCTCCACGAGCTCCTGCCGCAGCGCCGCGACGATCCGCCCGACCGTCGCGGCCTCGTCGCGGGCCGGCAGCACCACGCTGACCCTCGTGCCGGCCTTCCGGGCGCAGAGCTGCTCCGGGGACCACTGCCGGGCGTGGTAGCTCCGGGAGCCGAACCACTGCTGGACGTCCTGTCGCATGCTGCCCACTTCCGGGGGAGGAGGATACTGGCACATGACGGACCAGTTGCCGTCGGACGATACAGAGCGTCCCCGCCCGCCGGGAAGACCCTCACGAAAATGTCTCGGCCCCGGAAGTGGGGACGAGGGCGGGGCCGCCGACGAGAGGCAGGGATGGACCAGGAGGCAATCGTGCCGGGACCGGCGCGCCGGCGCCTGGTGCTGTGGCGTCACGGGCGCACCGCCTGGAACGTCGAGAAGCGCGCCCAGGGACAGGCCGACATCCCGCTCGACCCGGTGGGGCGCCGGCAGGCCCGGAGGGCGGCCCCGGTGCTCGCGGCGTTCGAGCCCGTGTTCGTGTGGTCCAGCGACCTGCAGCGGGCCCGGCACACCGCCCAGGAGCTCGCGGCCCTGACGGGTCTCGAGGTCCGGCTCGACGCCCGGCTGCGCGAGTACGACGTGGGCATCCGGCAGGGCACCACGTTCGCCGAGTTCCGCGCGAGCCACCCGGACGTCTACGAGCGGTTCTTCACCCAGGAGGACTACCGGGTGCCCGGGGCGGAGCTGCCCTCGGAGGTCGACGCGCGGATGACGGCGGTGCTCGGCGACGCCGCGGCCGCGCTCGGGGAGGGCCGCACCGGTGTGCTCGTCGGCCACGGCGCGGCCCTGCGCAGCGGGGTGCCGGCGTTCCTGGGGGTCCCGCCCGAGCTCCGGGACATGTTCGCCGGGATGGCCAACTGCGCCTGGACCGTGCTGCAGGAGCACCCGCACCGGGGCTGGCAGGTCGCCGACTACAACGCCCGCACCCTGACGGGGGAGTCCTCGGCGCTGGCCGACGAGATGCCGGCCCAGCACGTGAGCAAGAACGCGGATCCGCCCGGCTGAGCGGGGTGCCGCCGGGCAACGGGGGCCGGTAGGATAGCTGGGTTGCCCGCCCGGGCGCTGACCCCGCCCCGCACCCTGCCGAAAGGTCTCCTCCGTGATCACTGTCCAGAACCTCGAACTGCGCGCCGGTGCGCGGCTGCTCATGGACGAGGTCAACTTCCGCGTGGACAAGGGGGACAAGATCGGTCTCGTCGGCCGTAACGGCGCCGGCAAGACCACGATGACGAAGGTCCTCGCCGGGGAGACCCTGCCCGCGGCCGGGAGCGTCACGCGCACGGGGGCGATCGGCTACCTCCCCCAGGATCCCAAGGTCGAGGACATGGAGCAGCTCGCCCGGGACCGGATCCTCTCCGCCCGCAACCTCGCCGGCGTCGTGGCCCGGCTGCGCGCGGCCGAGCAGGACATGGCCTCGGAGGACGACGCCGTGCGGGACAGGGCCATGCGCAGCTACGACCGGCTCGAGGCGGAGTTCCTCGCCGGCGGCGGCTACGCGGCCGAGTCCGAGGCCGCGACGATCACCTCCAACCTCGACCTGCCGGAGCGCATCCTGGGCCAGCCGCTGCGCACCCTCTCCGGCGGTCAGCGCCGCCGCGTGGAGCTGGCGCGGATCCTGTTCTCGGACGCCGACATCATGCTCCTGGACGAGCCCACCAACCACCTGGACGCCGACTCGGTGGTCTGGCTGCGGGAGTTCCTGAAGAACTTCCAGGGCGGGCTGCTGGTGATCTCCCATGACGTCGAGCTCATGGAGATGGTGGTCAACAAGGTCCTGTACCTGGACGCCAACCGCTGCGTCATCGACCTGTACAACATGGGCTGGAAGAACTACCTGCTCCAGCGCGAGCAGGACGCCCACCGCCGCAAGCGCGAGTACGCCAACGCGGAGAAGAAGGCCACCGCGCTGATGGACCAGGCGAACAAGATGCGCGCCAAGGCCAGCAAGGCCGTGGCGGCCCAGCAGATGATCAAGCGCGCCGAGCGGCTCATGCAGGGCCTGGAGGGCGAGCGGCAGGCCGACAAGGTCGCCAACATCCGCTTCCCCAAGCCCGCCGACTGCGGCAAGACCCCGCTCACCGCCCGCGACCTGTCGAAGTCCTACGGGTCCCTGGAGATCTTCAACGACGTGGACCTCGCCATCGACAAGGGCTCCCGGGTGGTCATCCTGGGCTTCAACGGCGCCGGCAAGACCACGCTGCTGCGGATGCTCGCCGGGGAGGCGCAGCCCGACACCGGGGAGGTGATCCCCGGCCACGGGCTCAAGCTGGGCTACTTCGCCCAGGAGCACGACACCCTGGACCCGCAGCGCACGGTCCTGGAGAACATGCGCTCCGCCGCACCCGACCTCGCCGACACGGAGGTCCGCAACGTCCTGGGCTCGTTCCTCTTCCAGGGCGACGACGTCTCCAAGCCCGCCGGGGTGCTCTCCGGCGGCGAGAAGACCCGTCTGGCGCTGGCCACGCTCGTGGCGTCCTCCGCCAACGTGCTGCTGCTCGACGAGCCCACCAACAACCTGGACCCGGCCTCCCGCCGGGAGATCCTCAACGCGCTGCGCACCTACGAGGGCGCGGTCGTGCTCGTCTCCCACGACGAGGGCGCCGTGGAGGCGCTGGACCCCGAGCGCGTGGTGATCCTGCCCGACGGCACGGAGGACCTGTGGAGCCAGGAGTACCAGGACCTCATCTCCCTGGCCTGACCCGGGACGTCCCGCGGGCGACCGGCGGGGACCGCCGCCCGACGCTGCGGTCGGTGTGCGTGCTCGCCGCGACCGCGGGCGAGGTCACGCCGCTCGTGGCACGGGCCCCCGGGTCGATCCCGCGGTGCCCTCCCACCCGTGCAGCACCACGTTCGTCGACGCCTCCGGTCCGGTCGCGACCTTCCTCGTCGCCGCCGCCGTGCCGGGCTCCGACGGCGCGCACCCCGGTCAGTGGCCCTCGCGGTCCGAGCCGGCCGCGTCGCGCTCGAGGGCGTCCAGCAGGGCGTCCTCCTCGTCCTCCCAGCTGGGGCGGGCGCGCCGGCGCTGCGGCTTGGGGCGCATCAGGGACTTCAGGTGCGGGGGCATGTCGTCGGCCATCTCCATCTGACGGATGACGAGCTCCTCGTCGCCCTCGCCGATGTAGGTGCCGTCCTCGTCGTAGAACCGGGACAGGTGCCGCTCCATCTCCGCGGCGTACTGGCGGTCCCGCTCGTCGTTGCGGGCCTGCTGCCGGGCGGCGTAGCCGTAGGCCACGAAGAACAGGGCCGCGAACGCGTACCACTGCAGGGAGTAGGACAGGTGCGGCCCGGAGTCGATCTCCGGCTCCGGCGGCGGCACCGGGGCCACGGCCGGGGCCGGGTCCTCGGCGAAGACCTCGGCGAAGGCGGCCGTGCCGATCGGCAGGCCCCACCGCTCGCGGAGCTCCGGGAGGTCGATGCTGGCGATCTGGCCCTCGGGGGCCCCACGGTCCACGGTAGGCTCCCCGGGCTGCAGCCGCGCCGTGACGGTCACCGCACCGGCGGGCGGGCTCGGGACCTCGTCGGGCATCCCGTTGGCGGCCGAACCGGTGGGGATCCAGCCGCGGTCCAGCACGACCACGTCGCCGTCCTGGGTGCGGAAGGGGACGAGGACCTCGTAGCCCACCCGCCCGTCCTGGGATCGGTTGCGCACGAGGACCTGCTCCTCGGCGAGGTACTCCCCGGTGAGCGTCACCGGGTGCCAGGTGAGCCGCTCGTCGAGGGCACTGAACTGAGCGGCCGCCTCGTCCCCGGTGAGCGGATCGGCCCGGTAGTTCTGCGTGATCTTGGCGTTCTCCCCGACCAGGTGGTCGTTGCGGTCCATCTGCCATCCGCCCAGGTACACGGCCACGGCGGCGGCCGCGCAGGCCAGCAGGAACCAGAGGAGCCACTTCCCGCTCAGCAGGAACCGGTAGCCGCTCACGGCCGGCCCTCCTCGGCCGGTCCTCCGGGCCCGAGGGGGACGGTGTCCTTCCAGAAGCCGCGCGCGCCCAAGAACTGCTCGAGATCCACCCGGTGCTCCGGGCACGCCAGCCAGGTCTTGCGGCGTTCGGGAGTGTGGATGCGGGGGTTGTTCCAGCGGATCTGCCAGGCGGCGTCCGCGCGGCAGCCCCTGCGGGAGCACTGGGGGGTCTCGGGCCCGGCCGGGGGAGCCTCGGACCCTCGCGGGGACAGCGATCCGAGCAGGTCGAACTCCACGACGGTCGTGCTCCTCAGGGTCTGCGGCGGGGGCCCGGCGCAGCCCGCGCGGGGCTCAGGCCGCGCCGCGGCGCCGGGAGGTGTCGTCCTCGACAGTAGCGGAGGAAGCCGGGTCCCCGCTGGGAGCGGCGGTGCGCCCCGTCCCGGTGCTGCCGGCCCCCGGGCTCCGCGTGCCGTCCTGCTCCTCGTCCTCCGCGTGGCCGGCGGTGAACTCGCCCTCCAGGACGAAGTCGATGGCCGGCGGCGCCGCCGGCGGCGCCGGTTCGGGGGCGGCCGCCAGCGCCGGGGCCGCCGGGGGCTCGTAGTGGCGGCTGGTCCGCGTGGAGCGGTCGTTGCTGTTCGCCAGCAGCACCGCCATCCAGGGCAGGACGGCGACGCCGATGATCGCGACGCCGCGGACCCAGATGTTGTCCACCGCCACGAACACGAGCAGGCACAGGATGCGCAGGGCCATCTGGATGCTGTACACCTTCATCCGGTGGTTCATGTCCTGCGTGTGCGGCCCGGCCGTGGACGTGATGGAGTGGACGTCGTCCTGACCGGCGGTCTCGCCGGTCGTCAGATAGCGGTTGCTCATGGTCCTCCCAACAGACGCTCCATTCTCTCACCGGGGTCCGACATCCGGCAGCCGTCCCAC
>NZ_JBSJYX010000034.1:0-19145 GCF_053711175.1 Kocuria sp. KH4 | reverse complement strand
CCTGCGAACGCTGCCAGCCCGCCATGAGCTCCAAGATCTACGCCACCGGCGGCGTCCTCGTCCCCTCCGAACACCACATCGGCGCCTTCCACGACTGGATCACCGAAAAAATCGGCGACACCGTCCCCACCGCCGGCGCCTAGGCGCCGCCGCCCCGGCCGGCCGGTGAGCCGGATCCGCCGGGCACCCACCGGCCGGCCCGGTGCGCCACGCCGATCTCCTCGGCGCCGCACCGGGCCGGCCGGGTCACCCATGCCGGTACGTCAGTCGTCCCCAGCAGCCGCCCCTCCAGGCAGGAGTCCTCCATGACCGTCGTCGACACTCTGTCCTCCTCCGCTTCCTCCTCCGCGCAACCGGCCGGCGCGCCCGCGGGCTCGCCCGACGGGCAGACGCCGCCTCAGTTCGTGCTGACGATCACCTGTCAGGACCAGGTGGGGATCGTCCACGCCATCACCGAGTTCCTTCTCGCCCACGGGGCGAACATCAAGGAGCACCAGCAGTTCGACGACACGGTGCACGGCGTCGTCCACCTGCGCACCGCCTTCACCGGTCCGCCCGAGCTGCGCCTGGAGACGCTGGAGACGAACTTCGCCGCCACCGCCGACCGGTTCGGCATGCGCTACAGCATCCACGACCGGACGCCGCCGCGGCTGCTGGTCATGGTGTCCAAGGGCGGCCACTGCCTCAACGACCTGATCTTCCGCTGGCGGGCCGGCGGGCTCGGGGGAGAGATCGCCCTGGTGGTCTCCAACCACGAGGACCTCCGCCCCATGGCCGAGGCGGCCGGCCTGCCGTACATCCACATCCCCGTGACTCCCGCCACCAAGGAGGAGGCGGAGCAGCGGCTGCTGGACCTGGTCGAGGAGCACGACATCGACCTCGTGGTGCTGGCCCGCTACATGCAGATCCTCTCGGACGACCTGTGCCGGGCGCTGAAGGGGCGGGCCATCAACATCCACCACTCCTTCCTGCCCGGCTTCAAGGGCGCCCGGCCCTACCACCAGGCCTACGAGCGAGGCGTGAAGCTGGTCGGCGCCACCGCCCACTACGTCACGGCCGACCTGGACGAGGGTCCGATCATCGAGCAGGAGGTCATCCGGGTGGACCACACCCATGACCCCCGGGCCCTCTCCACCGTGGGACAGGACGCCGAGGCGCTGGCCCTCTCCCGGGCGGTCCGCTGGCACTGCGAGCACCGCGTGCTCCTGGAGGGCTCCAGCACCGTCGTCTTCCGCTGAGGCCCCGCGGCCCCGATCCGGCTCCGCCACCGGGATCGGGGCCGCAGCCCCATGCCGCACCGGCGGGCGTCGTCCACGCCCGCCGCCACCCGCCAACGCCCACCGGAGGAAAGAGATCATGATCGGTTCGGAGACCCTCAACGACTACCTGGAGCGCCTGGCGTCCCGGGAACCCACGCCCGGGGGAGGCGCGGCCGGCGCCCTGCACGCGGCCCAGGGCGCCGCCCTGATCGCCATGGTGGCGCGCTACACCACCGGGAAGCGCTACGCCGAGCACGAGGAGGAGTCCCTGCGGATCGCCGCCCGCGCCGACGACATGATCCCGGCGGCGCTGCAGCTGGCCGACGACGACGAGAAGGCGTTCGCGGCCGTGATCGCCGCCTACCGCCTGCCCTCGGCCTCGGACGAGGACCGTGCCGCCCGCAGCCGGGCCGTCCAGGAGGCCACGGTGGCGGCGGCCGCCCCGCCGCGTGCGCTGATCGGGCTCGCGACGGAGATCGTGGACCTGGGGCGGCAGCTGGCCGAGTTCAGCAACCCCAACGTGATCAGCGACGTGGCGGCCGCTTCCGAGGCGGCCCGGGCCGCGATCGCCACGGCCCTGATCACGCTGGACATGAACATCAACGCGATCACGGACGAGCGGACCCGGGCGGAGTTCCGGGACGAGCTGCGCCACGCGCACAACGCCATCCTGGCGGCCCAGGTCGTGACGGACCGCGTGCGGGAGAAGGTGATGGCATGACCGCCCGCCAGCTGTTCGGCAAGCCCGTCGCGCAGCGGCTGCGGGCCGAGACCGACGCCAACGTCGCCGCCCTGCGCGACCGCGGGGTGCTCCCCGGCCTCGCCGTCGTGGTCGCCACCGACCACGAGGCCACCCTGTGGTATGTGCGCTCCATCGCGCGGGCCGCGGACCGGGCCGGCGTGCGCTGCACGGTCGTCGACCTCGGCGCCGGCGCCGGGGCCGAGGAGATCGCCTCGGCGCTCACGCTGCTCAGCGCCGACGACGACGTCCACGGCATCATCCTGCAGACCCCCCTGCCGCCGGGCGTGGCCGGGGACGAGCTGGTGGCCCGGATCAGCGCGGACAAGGACGTGGACGGCGCCAACCCCCTCAGCCTGGGCCGCCTGACCG
The DNA here is from genome assembly GCF_053711175.1 of Kocuria sp. KH4. Classification (NCBI taxonomy): domain Bacteria; kingdom Bacillati; phylum Actinomycetota; class Actinomycetes; order Micrococcales; family Micrococcaceae; genus Kocuria; species Kocuria sp. KH4. The sequence goes on along the minus strand of NZ_JBSJYX010000034.1, from coordinate 16,775 downwards.
TGGGGCAGCAGGCCTTCGCCCCCGCCACGGCGCGGGCGGTGGTGGAGATCCTGGAGCACCACGAGATCCCCCTCGCCGGCCGGCACGTGGCGGTGGTGGGCCGCTCGGCGGTCGTCGGCAAGCCGCTGCTGCAGCTGCTGCTCCAGCGGGACGCCACCGTCACGGCCTGCCACTCCCGCTCACGCCCCCTGGAGCGGTACACGGCGGAGGCCGAGATCGTGGTCGCCGCGGTGGGACGGCCCGGCCTGCTCACCGGTGCGCAGCTCCGGCCCGGCGCCGTGGTCGTCGACGTGGGCACCAACGTCCTGGAGAACGGTGATCTCGTCGGCGACGTGGAGCCCCTGTCGGCGGCCGGGGTCGCCTCGGCCCTCACCCCGGTGCCCGGGGGCGTGGGCACGGTGACCACCGCCCTCCTCGTCCTGCACACCACGCAGGCGGCGCTGCGGCTGAGCGAGGAGCCGTCCGCCGCGCGGCCGCTGGAGTCCGGCACCCGGTCCTGACCGCGGGGCCGCGGACGGCCGGGCGGAGACGACGGGCGCCGTGCGCGCCCGCCCGGGCAGGGCGCACCGGCACGGTGCGTCCTGCCCGGGCGGTTCAGAGGACCTGGCGGATCTGCGTCTCGAAGTCCCTGACGTGGGTCAGCATGATGGTGCCCGCCTCCTCGGCGTCGCCGTCCAGCACGGCCGTCAGCAGAGCGCTGTGGACCGTGATGTGCTCCTGGAGCTCGGGAATGCGGTCGGCCACCACGCACCAGATCCGGGTGGCCAGGTTGCTGTAGCGCTCCAGCGTGGCCTGCAGGTGGGAGTTGCCGGCCGCCGCGTAGATCGCCCGGTGGATCCGCACGTCCCAGCGCAGCGCCTCGTCCCGGTCCGGCCGCTCGTTCTCCGGGTCCGCGAGCCGGTCGCGCAGCTCCTCCAGCTGGGACCGGACGCTGCCGCCGCGCCGCTCGGACGCCAGCCGGGAGGCCAGGGGCTCCAGCACCTCGCGCACCTGGGAGATCTCCGAGAGCGCGGTGATGTCCACGGTGGTGGCGAACGTCCCGCGCCGGGAGTAGGTGACCACCAGGTGCTCGGACTCCAGCCGCTTGAGCGCCTCGCGCAGCGGGGTCCGCCCGAGGTGGAGCTCCTGGGAGAGCCGCCCCTCGTTGAGCGGGGCTCCCGGCGGGATGTCCAGGAAGATCAGGCGGTCCTGCAGCTGGAGGAACGCCCGGTCGGCCAGGGAGAGCGGCTCGTCCTGGACGGAGGCGGGGGTGATGGACATGACGTGATGCGCACTTTCCGTTCGTGGCCGGGGAGCCGCCGCGGGCGGGCGGGCTCTCCCCGGAAGGGCCTTGCCCCTACCGTAGCCCCCGCGCCGGCCGGAGCGGACCGCAGCCCTCCCGCCGTCCGGCCCGGTCCCCCGCGGGCGCTCCGGTGGAGCCGGCCGCCGCGACGGGGCCGGCCCCACCGGGATCACAGGATGCCGCGCATCGTGTGCTCGAAGCTGGTCACGTGCTCGAGGGCGAGCTCGGCGGCCTCCTCGGCGCGCCCGCCGGCGATCGCCTCCAGCAGGGCCACGTGCTCGTGCACGTGCCCGCCGACCGTGGGCACCCGGTCCAGGACCAGGCACCAGATGCGCGTGGCGAGGTTGTCCAGCCGCACCAGGGCCTCCTCGAGGTGCGCGTTGCCCGTGGCCCGGTAGATCAACCGGTGGACCTGCAGGTCCGCCCGCATGAAGCCCTGGTTCGTGGGTGCACCGCCGGCGAGGTCGCGGGCCAGGTCCTGCATCTGCTGCCGCGCGGGGGGAGCGGCCGCCAATGCGGCCTTCCGGGCGGCGAGCGGCTCGAGGTTGCGGCGGAGCTCGGAGACGTCGGACAGGGCGGTGATGTCCACCTGCGTGGCGAAGGTGCCCCGCCGGGGATAGGAGACCACCAGGTGGTCCGTCTCCAGCCGCTTGAGCGCCTCCCGGACCGGCGTCCGGCCGATGCCCAGCTCCGCGGCCAGGTGGGCGTCCTGGATCATGGCCCCGGGACGGATCTCCAGCACGGTCAGGCGGTCGCGCAGCAGCAGGTAGGCCTGCTCGGCCATCGATCCGGGGGCCTCCGGGCCGTACTCGGTGGTGGTGGCGACGCTCATGATGTCACTCCTCGCTGGGGACCGGTGCGGGAGTCGCGGGACGCGGACCGCCATCCATTGACACCCCTTCAGCCCTAGCATACCTTTGAGCAACAGCTGATATATCAAACTCGTATCAGCCGCTGAACGCGACCCGCATAGGAGCTCAGGGATGCCCGATCTGAACACTCGCCTGGCCGACGCCGACCCGGAGGTGGCGGCGGCCATCGACCAGGAGCTGATCCGTCAGCAGTCCACGCTGGAGATGATCGCCTCGGAGAACTTCGCCCCGACCGCGGTCATGGAGGCCCAGGGGTCGGTGCTCACCAACAAGTACGCCGAGGGCTACCCCGGCCGCCGCTACTACGGCGGCTGCGAGCACGTGGACGTGATCGAGCAGCTGGCCATCGACCGGATCAAGGACCTCTTCGGCGCCGAGCACGCCAACGTCCAGCCCCACTCCGGGGCCCAGGCCAACGCCGCGGTGATGCACGCCCTGCTCACCCCCGGGGACACGATCCTGGGGCTGGACCTGGCCCACGGCGGGCACCTGACCCACGGCATGAAGCTCAACTTCTCCGGCCGGCTCTACAACGTGGCCGCCTACGGCGTCTCGTCGGACGACCACCTCATCGACATGGCCGAGGTCGAGCGGCTCGCGCTCGAGCACCGCCCCCAGCTCATCGTGGCCGGCTGGTCCGCCTACCCGCGGCAGCTGGACTTCGCCGAGTTCCGCCGCATCGCCGACGCGGTCGGGGCCTACCTGATGGTGGACATGGCCCACTTCGCCGGCCTGGTCGCCGCGGGGCTGCACCCCTCCCCCGTGCCGTACGCCGACGTGGTGACCACCACCACCCACAAGACCCTCGGCGGCCCGCGGGGCGGGGTGATCCTGTGCAAGCAGGAGCTCGCGAAGAAGATCAACTCCGCGGTGTTCCCCGGCCAGCAGGGCGGCCCGCTGGAGCACGTGGTCGCGGCCAAGGCGGTCGCCTTCAAGTACGCCGCCGGCGAGGAGTTCCGGGAGCGCCAGGCCCGCACCCTGGAGGGCGCCGAGATCCTCGCCCTCCGGCTGCTCTCCCCCGACGTGGCGGCCACCGGGATCAGCCTGGTCAGCGGCGGCACCGACGTGCACCTGGTGCTCGTGGACCTGCGCGACTCCGAGCTCGACGGCCAGCAGGCCGAGGACCGCCTGCACCGCATCGGGATCACGGTCAACCGCAACGCGGTGCCCTTCGACCCGCGCCCGCCGATGGTCTCCTCGGGGCTGCGGATCGGCACCCCGGCCCTGGCCACGCGCGGGTTCGGCGCCTCCGAGTTCACCGAGGTCGCGGACATCATCGCCCAGGCGCTGATCCAGCCGCTGACCGAGGAGCTCACCGACCGGCTGCGCGGCCGCGTCACCGCCCTGGCCGAGGCCTTCCCCCTGTACCCGGAGCTGCCCCCGATCGCCGGGGCCCGGGCGGAGGAACCGGCCGCCGAGGCCTCCCCCGAGGAGCTGTCCGCCGCGGAGCGGACCTCCTCCGTCCTGAACGGAGTGTCGTAATGGCTGATCTGCTCCCGGAGCACCCGGACTTCCTCTGGCACAACCCGGACCCGAAGTCCTCCTACGACGCCGTCATCGTCGGCGGCGGCGGTCACGGCCTGGCCACGGCCTACTACCTGGCCAAGAACCACGGGATGACCAACATCGCGGTGCTCGAGCGCGGCTGGCTGGCCGGCGGCAACATGGCCCGCAACACCACCATCATCCGCTCCAACTACCTGTGGGACGAGTCGGCGGCGATGTACGAGCACTCCCTGAAGCTGTGGGAGCAGCTGCCGGAGGAGCTGGAGTACGACTTCCTGTTCTCCCAGCGCGGGGTGATGAACCTCGCCCACACCCTGGGCGACGTGCGCGAGTCCGTGCGCCGGGTCAACGCGAACAAGCTCAACGGCATCGACGCGGAGTGGATCACCCCGGACCAGGTCAAGGAACTGTGCCCGATCATCAACGTCGACGAGGACCTGCGCTATCCCGTGATGGGGGCGACCTACCAGCCCCGGGCCGGGATCGCCAAGCACGACCACGTCGCGTGGGCCTTCGCGCGCAAGTGCGACGAGCTCGGGGTGGACATCATCCAGAACTGCGAGGTCACCGGCTTCCTGAAGGACGGGGACCGGGTGGTCGGGGTGGAGACCTCGCGGGGCACCATCCACGCGGGCAAGGTCGGGCTCTGCGGGGCCGGGCACTCCTCGGTGCTGGCCGAGCTGGCCGGGTTCCGCCTGCCCATCCAGTCCCACCCGCTGCAGGCCCTCGTCTCGGAGCTGCACGAGCCGGTCCACCCGACGGTGGTGATGTCCAACCACGTGCACGTCTACGTCTCCCAGGCCCACAAGGGCGAGCTGGTGATGGGCGCGGGCGTGGACGCCTACACCGGCTACGGCCAGCGCGGGGCCTTCCACGTGATCGAGGAGCAGATGGCCGCCGCCGTGGAGCTGTTCCCCATCTTCGCCCGGGCGCACGTGCTGCGCACCTGGGGCGGGATCGTGGACGTCACCCTGGACGCCTCCCCGATCGTGTCCAAGACGCCGGTGGACCAGCTCTACGTCAACTGCGGGTGGGGCACGGGCGGCTTCAAGGGCACCCCGGGCGCCGGCTACTCCTTCGCCCACACCATCGCCACGGACGAAGCCCACCCGCTCAACGCACCGTTCTCCCTGGACCGGTTCGAGACCGGGATCCTCATCGACGAGCACGGCGCCGCCGCCGTGGCCCACTGACCCGCCCACCAGGAGGCAGGAACACCATGCTGCTGATCGAGTGCCCCTACTGCGGGCCGCGCGACGAGACCGAGTACCAGTACGGCGGGGAGGCGCACGTGCCCTATCCCGAGGACCCCTCCCGGCTCTCCGACCAGGAGTGGGCCGAGTACCTCTTCTACCGCAACAACCCCAAGGGCCTGCTCGCCGAGCGCTGGGCCCACTCCGCCGGGTGCCGCCGCTGGTTCAACGTGGTGCGCGACACCGTGACCTACGAGATCGCAGCCGTCTACCGCATGGGCGAGACCGCCCCGCAGATCGGAGGAGTCCGGTGACCGACCAGACCTACCGCCTGCCCCCGGAGCGCAGCACCGCGAGCGGCATCGACCGCACGAGGCCGTTGAGCTTCACCTTCGACGGGGAGCAGCTCTCCGGCTACGCCGGGGACACCCTCGCCTCGGCCCTGCTCGCCGCGGGCAGGATCACCTGCGGGGACTCGATGTACCTGGGCCGCCCCCGCGGGATCCTGGCCGCGGGCGTCGAGGAGCCCAACGCGCTCGTGAAGGTCGACGCCCGGTCGGGCGTGGACGTCGACGAGTCCATGCTGCCCGCCACGTCCGTGGAGCTCAACGACGGGCTCGCCGCCGGCTACCTCCGCGGACTGGGCCGGCTGGACCCGCGCAAGGACCGGGCCGTGTACGACCGCAAGTACGTCCACACGGACGTGCTGGTCGTCGGGGCCGGGCCCGCCGGGCTGACCGCGGCCCGGGAGGCCGCCCGCTCCGGCGCCCGGGTGATGCTGCTGGACGACCAGCCCGAGGCCGGCGGCTCCCTGCTGTCCGGGCGGGACGAGGTCGTCGACGGCGTGCCGGCCCGCACCTGGGTGTCCGAGACCGCCGCGGCGCTGGCCGGCGCCCCGGAGGTCACGGTCCTGCAGCGCACCACGGTGATCGGCAGCTACGACGCCAACTACGTCGTGGCCGTCCAGCGCCGCACCGACCACCTCGGCGGTCCGCCCTCCCCGGCGGTCTCCCGGGAGCGGATCTGGCACGTGCGCGCCCGCCAGGTGGTGCTGGCCACCGGGGCCCACGAGCGGCCGATCGTCTTCGAGAACAACGACCGCCCCGGGGTCATGCTCGCCGGCGCCGTGCGCACCTATCTCAACCGGTACGCCGTGGCCGCGGGCTCCCGGGTGGTGGTGGCCACCACCAACGACTCCGCCTACGCCGTGGTCGCGGACCTCGTGGCCGCGGGCGTGGACGTCGCCGCCGTGGTCGACTCCCGCGGGGAGGTCCAGGGGACCCCCGCCGCGGTCGTGGCCGCCACCGGGGTGCCGCTGTTCAGCGGCAGCGCCGTGGTCGACACCCTCGGCGAGGGCGAGGGCGGGCGCGTCAGCGGCGTCGTCGTCAGCGCCATCGACGACGACGGCCGCCTGACCGGGACGCCGCAGACCGTCCCGGCCGACCTGCTGGCCGTCTCCGGCGGGTGGACCCCCGTGGTGCACCTGCACAGCCAGCGCCAGGGCAAGCTCACCTGGAACGAGCGGCTCGCCGCCTTCGTCCCTGCCGCCCCGGTGCGGGGCCAGCAGACCGCGGGGGCCCTCAACGGCACGACCGACCTGGCCTGGTGCCTCACCGAGGGCGCCGCCGCCGGGGCCGAGGCGGCCCTCCGGGCCGGCTTCGAGAGCACCCCCGAGACCCCGCAGGCGGAGAGCACGGAGTCCGCGCCCGTGCGCCCGCTGTGGCTCGTGCCCGGCCGCGACGGGGAGCCCGCCGAGTGGCGGCGCCACTTCGTGGACCTCCAGCGGGACCAGACCGTGGCCGACGTGCTGCGCTCGGTCGGGGCCGGGATGCGCTCCGTGGAGCACGTGAAGCGCTACACCTCCATCTCCACCGCCAACGACCAGGGCAAGACCTCGGGGGTCAACGCCATTGGCGTGATCGCCTCGGCGCTGAACACCGAGGACGTCGGCGGGATCGGCACCACCACCTACCGCGCCCCCTACACCCCGGTGGCCTTCGCCGCGCTCGCGGGGCGGCAGCGCGGCGAGCTGTTCGACCCCGCCCGCCGCACCCCGATCCACGAGTGGCACGAGGCGCACGGGGCGCTGTTCGAGGACGTGGGGCAGTGGAAGCGGCCCTGGTACTACCCGCACGCCGGGGAGGACATGGACACCGCCGTGCTGCGCGAGTGCGCCGCCGTGCGCGAGAGCGTCGGCTTCATGGACGCCACCACCCTGGGCAAGATCGAGATCCGGGGCAAGGACGCCGGGGAGTTCCTGAACCGGGTCTACACGAACGCGTTCAAGAAGCTCAAGGCCGGCATGGGCCGCTACGGCGTGATGTGCACGCCGGACGGCATGGTGTTCGACGACGGCGTCACGCTGCGCCTGGACGAGGACCGCTACCTGATGACCACGACCACCGGTGGGGCCGCCAAGGTCCTGGAGTGGCTCGAGGAGTGGTCCCAGACCGAGTGGCCCGAGCTCGACGTGGTGTGCACCTCCGTGACCGAGCAGTGGGCGACCGTCGCCGTCGTCGGCCCGCGCTCCCGGGACGTGATCGCGAAGCTGGCCCCGGAGCTGGACGTCTCCCAGGACGCGTTCCCGTTCATGGCCTTCCGCGAGACCACCCTGGCCTCCGGGATCCCGGCGCGGGTCTGCCGCATCTCCTTCTCCGGGGAGCTGGCCTTCGAGATCAACGTGGCCGGCTGGTACGGGCTGGCCGTGTGGGAGGCCGTGGCCGCGGCCGGCGAGGAGTTCGGCATCACCCCCTACGGCACCGAGACGATGCACGTGCTGCGCGCGGAGAAGGCCTTCCCCATCGTGGGCCAGGACACCGACGGCACCGTCACCCCGCAGGACCTCGGCATGGACTGGGTGGTGTCCAAGACCAAGGACTTCATCGGCAGGCGCTCCTACGACCGGCCCAGTGCCACCAGCGACGACCGCAAGCAGCTCGTGGCCGTGCTGCCCGTGGACCCGGACCGCCGCCTGCCGGAGGGCGCCCAGCTGATCGTGCACGGCACCCCCGTCACGCCGCAGGAGGGCCCCGTGCCCATGGAGGGCCACGTGACCTCCAGCTACCGCAGCGCCGCCCTGGGACGCACCTTCGGCCTGGCGCTGGTGAAGAACGGCCGCAACCGCATCGGCGAGACGCTCCAGGCCCCGCTCGACGGGGAACTGGTGGACGTCGTGCTCGCCGAACCCGTGCTCTACGACCCCGAAGGGAAGCGCCGAGATGGCTGATCAGCTCCTGACCGACGACGTCACCGACACCACGGCGCTGCGCCGCAGCCCGCTGGCGCACCTCCGGCCGCAGATGCACGAGCGGACGGTGCCGGGTGAGCGGGGCGTGGCCCTGCGCGAGATCCCCTACCTGACCATGGTGGGCCTGCGCGTGGTCCCCGGCACCGCGGCGGCCGAGTCCGTGACCGCCGCGGCGGGGGTCCCCCTGCCCGGCGGCCACGGACAGGTCACCGGCTCCGCGGACGGCACGGCCGTGCTGTGGCTGGGTCCCGACGAGTTCCTGCTCGTCGGCCCGGAGGGCGCCGGCCCCGCGGCGGTCGGCCCCGCCGGCGGCGCGCACCACGAGGCCGCCGACGACGCGGGCACCGCCGCCGGGCTCGCCCGCGCCCTGGGCACCGAGCCCGGGCAGGCCGTGGACCTGTCCGCCAACCGCACCACGCTGGAGCTGTCCGGGCCCTCGGCCCGGGCCGTGCTCGAGAAGGGCTGCCCGATCGACCTGCACCCGCGGGTCTTCGGGCCGGGGACCGCGGTGGCCACGACCCTGGGTCCGGTGCAGGTGCTGCTGTGGCAGACCGCCGAGCAGGTCTACCGGCTCCTGCCGCGGGCCTCCTTCGCCGACTACACGGCGCGCTGGCTGCTGGACGCCATGGCCGAGTACGCCGCCCCCGAGGTGCCCTGACATGACGCTCAGCGTGCTCGACCTGTTCTCCGTGGGCATCGGGCCCTCCTCGTCCCACACGGTGGGCCCGATGCGAGCCGCCCGGCTCTTCGCCGAGGGCCTGCGCGCCGACGGCGTTCTGGAGAGCGTGGGTCGGGTGCGCGCGGAGCTCTACGGCTCCCTCGGCGCCACGGGGCACGGCCACGGCTCGGACAAGGCCGTGGTGCTCGGGCTGCAGGGCGAGGACCCGGAGACGGTGGACACCGGCACCGCCGACGAGCAGGTGCGCCGGACCGCCGAACGGGGCGTCCTCCGGCTCGCCGGCACCCACCCGGTGGCCTTCGACCGCTCCGAGGACGTGGTGATGCACCGGCGGAGGTCCCTGCCGGCGCACCCCAACGGGATGACCTTCCTGGCGCTCGGCGCCGACGGCGGGCTCGTGCGCGAGCGGACCTACTACTCGGTGGGCGGGGGCTTCGTCGTCGACGGCGACGCCGCCGGGGCGGACCGGATCGTGGCCGACGCCACGCCGGTGCCGTACCCGTTCACCACCGGGCGGCAGCTGCTGGAGACCTGCCGGCGCGAGCGGCTGAGCATCGCCGAGGTGATGCTCGCCAACGAACGGTGCCGGCGGTCCGACGCGCAGACCCGGGAGGCGCTGCTGGGCATCTGGGCGGTGATGCAGGAGTGCGTGGAGAACGGCTGCAGCCGGACCGAGGCGACCCTGCCCGGGGGGCTGAAGGTGCGCCGCCGGGCGCCCGCGCTGCGGGCCCGGCTGGTGGAGGCCGAGGCGGCCGCCGCGCTCGACCCGGACCGGGCGCCGGACGCGCTGCGGGCCATGGAGTGGGTCAACCTGTTCGCGCTGGCGGTCAACGAGGAGAACGCCTCGGGCGGGCGGATCGTCACGGCGCCCACCAACGGGGCCGCGGGGATCATCCCGGCCGTGCTGCACTACTGGGCGCGGTTCGTGCCCGGCGCGGACGACGACGGCGTGGTGCGGTTCCTGCTCACCGCCGCCGCCGTCGGCATCCTCATCAAGGAGAACGCCTCCATCTCCGGCGCCGAGGTCGGCTGCCAGGGGGAGGTGGGCTCCGCCTGCTCCATGGCCGCCGCGGGGCTGTGCGCGGTGCTGGGCGGCACCCCGGAACAGATCGAGAACGCCGCCGAGGTCGGCATCGAGCACAACCTCGGGCTCACCTGCGACCCGGTGGGCGGGCTCGTGCAGATCCCCTGCATCGAGCGCAACGCGATCGCGAGCATGAAAGCGGTCAACGCGGCCCGCCTCGCCCTCCAGGGCGACGGCGAGCACACGGTCTCGCTGGACCAGGTCATCAAGACCATGCGCGAGACCGGCAAGGACATGAAGATCAAGTACAAGGAGACCTCCCGTGGTGGCTTGGCCGTCAACGTCGTCGAATGCTGAACCGCACCTGCAGCCGGAGTCCGTGCTCACCGCACCCTCCGCCACCGAGCTGGTGCTGACCCTCGACTGCCCCGAGAAGCCGGGCATCGTGCACGCCGTGAGCGGCGTGCTGCTGGAGCACGGCTGCAACATCGTGGAACTCACCCAGTTCGACGACCGCCGGCTCGGCCACTTCTTCATGCGCGTCCACGTGGCCCCGGCCACGGGGGAGGCCCTCGACGCGCAGAGCCTGCGGCAGGCCCTGTCCCCGGTGGCCGAGCGGTTCGGCATGCGCTGGGAGCTCAACGAGCACCAGGCGAAGCGGCGGGTCCTGGTGATGGTCTCCAAGTTCGGCCACTGCCTCAACGACCTGCTCTTCCGCGCCCGCACGGGCGAGCTGCCCGTGGACATCGTCGCGGTGGTCTCCAACCACCGGGACCACCAGCGCCTGGTCGAGTGGCACGGCATCCCCTTCTTCCACGTGCCCGTCACCCGGGACACCAAGCCCGCGGCCGAGGCGCGCCTGCTGGAGCTGGTGGACCGCTTCGAGGTGGACCTCGTGGTCCTGGCCCGCTACATGCAGGTGCTCAGCGACTCGCTGGCCACCCGGATGGAAGGACGGGTCATCAACATCCACCACTCGTTCCTGCCGTCCTTCAAGGGCGCCAAGCCCTACCACCAGGCCTACGAGCGCGGGGTGAAGACCGTGGGCGCCACCGCGCACTACGTCAACGCCGAGCTGGACGAGGGCCCGATCATCGCCCAGCAGGTGGTGACCGTGGACCACACCTTCGGCCCCGAGGACCTCGTGGCCGCCGGCCGCGACACCGAGTGCAAGGCGCTCTCCGACGCCGTCCGGTGGCACTGCGAGGGGCGGGTCGTCCTGCACGGCAGCCGCACCGTCGTCCTGCGCTGACCGCCGGCCCGCCCCGGGAGACCGGGGCCGGACGCCGGAGAGCCTCCGTGGCGGGGGTGGTCGCCCTCGCCACGGAGGCTCTCGTGCTGTCCGCCCCTGCGGGGATCCCCGCAGAGAGGCTCCACCGATCCCCGGGCCGGCCCGCCCGCGACCACGGGAGCCGGTTCCGGAGAGGTGGGTGCCCTGCTCGGGGGCCGGTGCCGGGCGGGCCGCGAACGGCCGATCCCCCCGGGGGCGGGTGCCTCCGGGGGGATCGGTGGTCCTGGTGCCGGCGGCCGGCCGGCTGCGGGCCGTCAGTGGCCGCGGTCGATCCACTCCTGCAGGTGCGGGGCCTCGGCCCCGACCGTGGTGGGGTCCCCGTGGCCGGTGAGCACCTCGGTGCCCTCGGGCAGGCTCAGCAGCCGGTCACGGATCGAGTCGATGATCGTGGGGAAGTCGCTGTAGGAGCGCCCGGTGGCCCCGGGCCCGCCCTGGAACAGGGTGTCGCCGGAGAACACGACCCCGTGCTCGCCCAGCTCCGGGGCGTAGAAGCACACCGAGCCCGGGGAGTGCCCGGGGGTGTGCACGGCCGTGAGGCGCACCCCGTCCAGCGCGAAGGTGTCCCCGTCGGCGATGGAGCGGTCGAAGAGCGCGGACGGGTAGACCTGCTCCCAGAGCATCGTGTCGGCCGGGTGCAGGTACACCGGCGCCCCCACCTCCTCGGCGACCTCGCGCACGGCGCGGATGTGGTCGTCGTGGCCGTGGGTGAGCAGCACGGCCACCACGGTGCGTCCGGCCACCGCCCCCACCACGGCCGAGGGGTCGTGGGCCGGGTCGATCACCAGGCACCGCTCGTCGTCGCCGACGATCCACACGTTGTTCTCGACCTCCCAGGTGCCCCCGTCCAGGGAGAACGTCCCGGCGGTCACCAGGTGCTCGACCCGCACCCGGCCGGAGGCGTCGGTCCGCTGCGGCGCGGCCTGCCGCGCGGTCATCGGGCCGCTCCGGCCGGTGCGGCCACACCGGTCTCCGCGCCGTGCTCCTGCGCGCCGGCCCCGGGCCGGTCCAGCTCCACGACCGAGCGCAGCACCTTGCCGGCCTTCATCTTCGCGAAGGCCTCCTCGACGTCGCCCAGACCGATGCGCTCGGTGACGAAGCCGTCCAGGTCCAGCCGGCCCAGCCGGTACTGGTCCACCAGCATCGGGAAGTCCCGCGACGGCAGCGTGTCGCCGTACCAGGCGGACTTGATGGACCCGCCGCGCCCGAAGACCTCGTCCAGCGGGATCTCCCAGGTCGTCCCCGGGGCCGGGACCCCCACCAGCACCATCCGCCCGGCCAGGTCGCGGGCCTCGAAGGCCTGCTTGAACGTCGGGGCGATGCCCACGGCGTCGATCACCAGGTCGGCGCCGAAGCCGCCCGTGAGCTCCCGGATCGCCTCGACGGGGTCCTGCTCCCGTGAGTTCACGGTGTGGGTGGCCCCGAACTTCGCGGCCGTGGCCAGCTTCTCGTCGTCGAGGTCCACGGCGATGATCGTGGTCGCCCCGGCCAGGGCGGCCCCGGCGATCGCGGCCGCACCGACCCCGCCGCAGCCGATCACGGCCACGGACTCCCCGCGCTGGACGGCGCCGGTGTTGAGCACCGCGCCGATCCCGGCCATCACCCCGCAGCCGAGCAGCCCCACGGCCGCGTACTGGTGGTCCTCCAGCTCGCCCTCGATCTTGGTGCACTGCCCCGCCGCCACCAGGGTCTTCTCGGCGAACGAGCCGATGCCCAGGGCCGGGGTCAGCGGGGTGCCGTCCTCGAGCGTCATCTTCTGGGTGGCGTTGTGGGTCGCGAAGCAGTACCAGGGCTCCCCCTTGCGGCAGGCCCGGCACTCGCCGCACACGGCGCGCCAGTTCAGGATGACGTGGTCGCCCACGGCGACCTCCGTCACCCCCTCGCCGACGGCCGAGACCACTCCCGAGGACTCGTGGCCCAGCAGGAACGGGTAGTCGTCGCCCACGCCGCCCTCGACGTAGTGGTGGTCCGTCTGGCACACCCCGCAGGTGAGCACGTCCACCAGCGCCTCGCCGGGCCCCGGGTCCGGGACCAGGATGGTCTCCACGCTGACGGGCTGGTTCTTGCCCTTCGACACCACGCCCTTGACCTTGTGCATGCTGGAACTGCCTTTCGTCGTCGTCGTCGGCACCGGGAACGGTGCTCGATCACAGGTTCGTGCTGAGCCGTCCCGGCACCCGGAATTTCGTGGTGGGGACGGAGGTCCGCGGCCGGGGCGGCGTGCGCCCCGGCCGCGGTGGCGGAGGCCTCAGCCGCGGATGCGCTCCATGCCGGGATCCACGAGCGGCTCGGCGCTGACCGTGGCCCGGACCCGCTCGCCGAGGTACTCGATCTCCACGCCGTCCCCCTCGGAGACCTCCGGCGGCAGCCAGGCGTAGGCGACCGGCCGGCCCACGGTGTGGCCGAAGACGGCGCTGGTGACGTAGCCGGAGGCGGCGCCGTCCACGTACACGGGCTCCTTGCCCAGGACCACGGAGCGGCCGTCGTCGACGGTCAGGCAGCGCAGCCGTCGCCGGGCGTGGCCGTCGGCGGCGACGGCCTCGGACCCCACGAACTCGCCCTTGTCCTTCTTGACGGCGAAGTCCAGTCCGGCCTCCAGGGCGGTGTGCTCCGTGGTCATGTCCGTGCCCCAGGAGCGGTAGCCCTTCTCCACGCGCAGGCTGTTGAACGCCGCGCGGCCGGCCGGCACGATGCCGAACTCCTGGCCCGCCTCGAAGAGCAGGTCCCACAGCTTGAGGCCCTGGTCGGCGGTGGTGTACAGCTCCCAGCCGAGCTCGCCCACGTAGGACAGGCGCATCGCGGTGACCCGCAGGCCGCCCACTCGGATCTGCTTGGTGCGGAAGTACTTCAGGCCGTCGTTGGAGAGGTCGTCGCGGGAGACCTTCGCCATGACCTCCCGGGCCTGCGGGCCCCAGAGGCCGATGCAGCAGGTCTCGGCCGTGGTGTCCCGGACCCGGACCCAGGCGGTGGGGTCCTCGGCGCTCTGCCGGTTCGCCTCGGCGCTCAGGTACGCCACGTCCACGCTGCTGTTGATGCCGGCCTGGAAGAGCTCGTCCTCGAGCCTGGCCACCGTGATGTCGCTGCGGATCCCGCCCTTCTCGTCCAGCAGGAGGCAGTACGTCACGGCGCCCGGCTTGCGCAGGACGTTGCCGGTGCTCAGCCGCTGCAGCAGCGCGGCGGCCCCCGGCCCCTCGACCACCACGCGCTTGAGCGGGGTCATGTCGTACATCGCCACGGCGGTGCGGGTCTTCCACGCCTCGACCGCCGCGATCGGCGAGTGGAACCGGGCCGCCCACGGCTCCCGCTCCGGCTCCCGCCACTGCTCGGGCAGCTGGTCCAGGAGCGCGGCGTTGGACTCGTACCAGTGCGGGCGCTCCCACCCGTGGCTCTCCAGGAAGAACGCGCCGAGCTCCAGCTCGCGGGAGTAGAACGGGCTGACGCGCAGGTTGCGCGGCGACTCCCGGGGCTGGAGGGGGTGGAGGACGTCGTAGATCTCCACGAAGTTCTGCTTGCCGGTCTCCTCGACGTACTCCCGGGAGAGCTGCACGTCGTCGAACCGGGTGGCCTCGCAGCCGTGCAGGTCCGTCTCCGAGGTGCCGTCCACCAGGAGTTCCGCCATGGCCTTGGCCACGCCCGAGGAGTGGGTGACCCACACCGCCTCGGCCACCCAGAAGCCGGCGAGGTCCGGGGACTCACCGATGAGCGGACCACCGTCCGGGGTGAAGGAGAAGATCCCGTTGAAGCCCTCCGCCACCTCGCTGCCGCGCAGGCCGGGAAGGAACCGCTGGCTCTCGGCCCACTGCTCGACGAAGTCCTCGGGCGTGAAGTCCAGGCGGGAGGGCATCCGGTCGTGGGCGATGTCGCGGGGCGCGTAGTGCGGGAGGTCGTCGAGGTCCACCGGGATCGGGCGGTGCGCGTAGGAGCCGATGCCGATCCGGTCCCCCCACTCCCGGTAGTAGAGGTCCGCGTCCTGGTGCCGGAGGATCGGCAGGGTCGCGCCGTTCGGGGCGTCGTGCTTGCCGACCAGCTCCGGGACCGCGGAGGTGAAGACGTACTGGTGGGCCAGCGGGAGGATGGGGCACGGCATGCCGGCCATCTCGCCGATCGCGGGTCCCCAGAACCCGGCGCAGGAGACGACGACGTCGGCCGGCACGGTTCCGTCCGACGTGGTCACGCCGGTCACGCGGCCGTTGGAGCGCTCGATGCCGGTGACGGTGGTCTCCGGGCAGTACGTCACGCCGGCGCGGGTGGTGCGGTCGATGAGCACCTGCACCGCCTTGGCCGCCAGGGCGAGCCCGTCCGTCGCCACGTGGTAGCCGCCCAGGACCATCTCGGGGTTGACCATGGGGTGGTGCTCGAGCACCTCCTCGGGGGTGAGCAGCCGGCCCTGGAGACCCCACGACGTCGCGTAGCCCATCTTGCGCTGGAGCTCCTCCAGCCGCTCCGGGGTGGTGGCCACCTCGAGACCGCCGACCTGGTTGAAGCAGCCCAGGGACACGAGCTTCTCCACCGTGTACTGCGCGAAGTGGGTCATCGTCCGGGACGGGTTCGTCTGGAAGACGAGTCCGGGCGCGTGCGACGTCGAGCCCCCGGGCAGGGGCAGCGGGCCCTGCTCGAGGACGGTGACGTCCGTCCAGCCGCGCTGGACGAGCTCGTCGGCAAGGTTGGTGCCGACGATGCCGGCTCCGATGATGACGACGCGAGGGGTGGTGCTCATGGGCGGTTCTCCTGACCTGCGGGTGTCGTGCGGGGATCGGCCGGGTTCAGCCCGACTGGGACTCGTGGCCGTGGGCGGTGAGCCCGGGCGGCAGGTTCGGCGCCTCGGTCGACTCCTCGACCATGATGTCGCCGTCCACGACGGTCACCACGTGGGTCCGGACCGGCAGCTTGGCCGGCGGCGCGTCCACCGCACCGGTGCGGAGGTTGAACTTGGACGCGTGCAGCGGGCACTCCACCTCGCAGTCCTCCACCCAGCCGTCGGCGAGGGAGGCGTCCTGGTGGGTGCAGGTGTCGTCGAGGGCGAACAGCTCGCCCTCCTCCGTGTGGAAGACGGCGATGGGGGGGACGGTGTCGAGGCGCAGGGCGTCACCGGGTGCGAGGTCCTTGAGGGGACAGGCCTTGTGCATCGGGTCAGATCCTTTCCTGAGGAGGTCGGGCCGGCCGTGCCGAGCGTTGCCACTCGGGTCGAACAGGCTCACCATGAGCAACAGGCGTTGCATTGTGCAACAAGGGTGGGGACTGGGAACGGGCGATGTCAAGAGCTGCCCGCCGGACGGTCTGTGACCCACCCCACAGGGCGACGCAGTGTAAATTTCTCGCGACGCAATGCCGGGATCCCTTGACGAAGCCCTGGACGGGGCTCACTCTGAATTTCACATTACGAACCGTGTTGCAGGACTTGCGCGGTCAATTCCGGGCCGGTCCTTCCGCCGTCACCCGGGTGGCCGCTCGTCCACAGCCTGTCCCTCGAAAGGGGTCCCTGTATGGAGTCCCTCGTCATTGTCGGAGCGTCCCTGGCCGGTCTGTCGGCCGCCCGAGCGGCACGGAACTACGGCTTCGCCGGGCGGGTGGTGATCATCGGGGATGAGGTCCAGCGCCCCTACGACCGTCCGCCGCTGTCGAAGGACTTCCTGGCCGGGCGGATCGAGATCGAGGACCTCACCCTGGAGACCGACACCGAGGAC
>NZ_JBSJYX010000033.1:0-24330 GCF_053711175.1 Kocuria sp. KH4 | reverse complement strand
CGGGCCCGCGGGCGGTCCGCCGCGTCGACGGGGCAGGCGGGGGGCCGGGCCCCGCCGGGCGGGACGACCGGCCGGCCGCGGCCGGTCCCGGGGCCGGGAGGAGCTCGCGGGCGGCGGCCAGCTGGGCGGCGCCGGGCCGGTCGGCCGGGTGCTCCGCGAGGGCCGACTCCACGGCCCGGCGGAGCGGGGCCGGGACGTCCGGGCGCAGCCGGGCCAGAGGGGCCCGGTGCCGGCCGGCGGCCGGGGCCCGCCCCGTGAGCGCCGTCCAGCCGACCACCCCGAGGGCCCGCACGTCCTCGGGCGGGCTCCCGTCCCCGGTGCCCGGCCGCACCACGGCCCGGGCGGTGCCGCCGGACCCGCCGGCTCCGCCCTCCGGCCCGGCCACGGGCCCGGCAGCGCTCCCGGGCCCGCCGCCGGTCGCGGCGCGGCGGAAGAGGATCTGCCGGGCGGTGAGCTCCCCGTGGCACCGCCCCAGGCCGTGCAGCGCCGCCAGCCCGGCCGCCGCGTCGCGCAGCACCGCGGCGGCCTCGTCCGCGGCCAGCGGGCCGCGCTCGGCCAGACGCTGCGCCAGGGACCCGTCCGGCAGGTACTCCTCGACGAGGCCCACGGGCTCCGCGGCGGGTCCGAGCAGCCCGCGCACGGCCACCAGGCGGGGGTCCTCGCGGCCCGCCAGGTCGACGGCGAGCGCCAGCAGGGCCCGGCGGGAGGCGGCACGCTCCGCGTCGTCCGCCCCCGTGCACGGCCGCAGGACGAAGACCTCGCGGGAGCGGGTCTCGCGCACCAGCCACGCGCCGTCGCCGAGGCGCCGGACCGGCTCGAGCCCCTCCTCCGGCGGCAGCTGCGGAAGCGGTTCCTCCGCGGGACGCGGCCCGGGCTCCCGGGCGTCGTCGCGCACGGCCGCCGCGAGCCGCTCCCGCGCGGTGGCGGGTACCGGCCGGGACCCCGGGGGCCGGCCGCCCGGGGCGGGGGTGGCGTCGTCCATGCGCCCAGCATGCCCGGCCGGGGGCGGGCGCCGCTGCGGCCGTCCACAGCCCGGGCCCGGCGCGCGTGTCGTCGCCGCGCGATAGGCTGGGGGCCATGTCCCTCTCCTTCGAACGGCTCGGCTTCGCCCCCCACCTCGTGGACTACCGTGCGGCGCTGGAGCTGCAGAAGAACGTGCACCGCGAGGTCGTCGCCGGTGAGCGGGCCAACACCGTGCTGCTGCTGGAGCACCCGCCCGTCTACACGGCGGGCCGGCGCACCGAGGCCCACGAGTACCCCAGCGACGGGACCGAGGTGGTGGAGATCGGGCGCGGGGGCAAGCTGACCTACCACGGCCCCGGGATGCTCGTCGGCTACCCGATCGTGCGCCTGACCACGCCCATCGACGTCGTGCGCTTCGTGCGCCTGCTGGAGGAGATCATCCTGGCGGTCGTCGCGGACTTCGGGGTGGCGGCGACCACCGTGGCCGGCCGCTCGGGGGCGTGGGTGCTCGCCGACGAGCGCGGCCCCGACCGCAAGATCGCGGCGATCGGCGTGCAGGTGTCCAAGCGGGCGACCATGCACGGCTTCGCCCTGAACTGCTCCAACGACCTGCGGCCGTTCGGCAGGATCATCCCCTGCGGCATCACCGACGCCTCCGTCACGAGCCTGTCCCAGGAGACCGGGCGGCTCGTGACCCCGGAGACGGTGGTGGCGCGCCTGGAGCAGGAAATATCCGCCCGCCAGGACGAGTTGTGCGAACAGTTCCACCCGTCCGGGCTCCCGGGGCCGCTGCCCTGGCCGACCGCCGTCAGCTGATCCGCGCCGCCCCGGAACCACCGGGACCGTGAGCGCACCACCGTCGACATCTCGACAAGGAGACCGACCATGACCGTTGCCCCCGAGGGCCGCCGCCTGCTGCGCGTCGAGGCGCGCAACGCCGAGACACCCATCGAGAAGAAGCCGTCCTGGCTGAAGAACACCGCTCGCATGGGCCCGGAGTTCCAGGAGCTGAAGTCCCTGGCGCGCGGCAAGGGCCTGCACACCGTGTGCGAGGAGGCCGGCTGTCCCAACATCTACGAGTGCTGGGAGGACCGGGAGGCGACGTTCCTGATCGGCGGGTCCAAGTGCACCCGGCGGTGCGACTTCTGCGACATCGCCACCGGCAGGCCGGACCCGCTGGACCTCACCGAGCCGCGCAAGGTCGCCGAGTCGGTCCAGGAGCTGGGCCTGCGCTACGCCACCGTGACGGGCGTGGCCCGCGACGACCTCGACGACGGCGGGGCGTGGCTCTACGCCGAGACCATCCGGGCGATCCACACCCTCAACCCGAACACGGGGGTGGAGATCCTGATCCCCGACTTCCAGGGCAAGCCGGACCGGCTGCAGCAGGTCATCGACGCCGAGCCGGAGGTCTTCGCGCACAACGTGGAGACGGTCCCGCGCATCTTCCGCCAGATCCGCCCCGCGTTCACCTACGAGCGGTCCCTGGACGTGATCACCCAGGGCAAGGAGGCCGGGATGATCACCAAGTCGAACCTGATCCTCGGCATGGGCGAGACCAACGAGGAGATCCACGAGGCCCTGTGCGACCTCCACGACGCCGGGTGCGACATCATCACGCTCACCCAGTACCTGCGTCCCTCTCCCCTCTTCCACCCGATCGACCGGTGGGTCAAGCCGGAGGAGTTCGTGGAGCTCTCCCGGACGGCCGAGGAGATCGGCTTCCTGGGCGTCATGGCGGGGCCGATGGTCCGGTCCTCCTACCGTGCGGGCCGCCTGTGGGCCCGGGCCATGGAGAAGTCCGGCCGGGAGATCCCCGCCCACCTGGCGCACATCGAGGACGAGGGCTCCGCCTCCCAGGAGGCGTCCTCCCTGGTCCAGCGCCTCGGCTGAGCCGGGGCGGGTCACGGCACCTGCCACCCGCTAAACTGGAGGACGGACCACGGCGGGCGCCCCGGCGCGCGCCGTGGTCCCCGAACCACTGCCACCGCACCACAGGACGAGGTCTCACCGTGTCACCTTCCCACGCCAAGTCGCGCCCCGCGTCGCGATCCACCTCCTCCGGGAAGCCCACGGGGACGCCGGGCGGGAAGCCGACCCGGGCGCAGAAGCGCGAGGCGAAGCAGCAGCGGAGGGCGGCCAAGGGCCCCGGCTTCCTCGGGCAGATCAAGCAGGTCTTCCGGATGACCCGCGAGGTCGAGCCCAACGTGGGCTGGTGGATGCTGCTGATCGGTCTCGGCGTGCTCCTGGTCTTCCTGCTCGTCGGCGCCCTGCTCGGCAACTGGATCACCGGTCTGCTCATCGGTCTGCCGTTCGCCCTGCTCGCGGCCTCGTTCTACCTCTCCCGCAGGGCCGAGCGCGCCGCCTTCGCCCGGATCGAGGACCAGCCCGGGGCCGCGGGGGCGGCCCTGTCCGCCCTGCGCCGCGGCTGGATCGTGGAGGAGCAGCCGGCCGCGATGGACCCGCGCACCCGCGACCTCGTCTTCCGCGCCATCGGCCGTCCCGGCGTGGTCCTCGTGACCGAGGGTCCCGCCGGCCGGGTCGACAAGATCGTCTCGAAGGAGCGCCGCCGGATCGGTCCCGTGATCCAGAACGTGCCGATCCACGTCATCAAGACCGGCAAGGGCGAGGGCCAGGTGCCCCTGCGCGAGCTGTCCAAGCAGATGAAGAAGCTGGACAAGAAGCTCACCCAGCAGGAGGTGCAGACCGTGCACAAGCGGATCAGCACGCTCGGCAACCGCCTGCCGATCCCCAAGGGCGTCGACCCGATGCGCGCCCGCCCGGACCGCAAGGCCATGCGCGGCCGCTGAGCCGGCCCGCACCGACGACGGAGCCCCCGCCCTTCCCACGGAAGGCGGGGGCTCCGTCGTCGGTGCGGGCCGGTTCAGCGGGTGCGCACCAGGACCGTGTCCGCGGCCCGGTCGTGCAGGCCGCGCTGGTCCGGGTCGAAGACCACGGGCGGGATGAGCAGGCACAGCAGCAGCGAGCGCACCACGGCCCGGGCGAACCCGGCCGGGCGTCCGTCCAGGGTCTGCACCTGCAGGCCCGTCACCCAGTGCCCCGGGGTGTGCCCGGTGGCCCCGACCAGCAGCACGTTGAGCAGGAACAGGACGGCGAGGGTCACGAGCCCGTGCTGGTTCCACTGGGGGGCGAGCCACGCGGCGAGCGCCCAGCACAGGTACCAGTCCAGGGCCAGGGCCACGAGCCGCCGTCCGGGGCGTCCCACCGAGCCCGGCCCCGCCGGCGGGCGCCCCAGGCGCTGCCCCGGGTACTGCCGGGGACCGGTCCCCGGGCCCTCGAGCCAGGAGCCGACGTCACGTCTGTCGATCATCCCCCCAGGGTATCGGGGCGATCTCGCCTAGACTGACGCCCAGACCGTGGCTCCCCCGGGCCGCTCCGTGTAACACCGAGGAAACACCCGGGACACGGGGCCTTAATGCCGGGTCCGTAGCGTGGGCCCCGGAAAAGGACGTCGCACCAACGTCTCGGCACGGCGGTCCAGCCCATCTGAGAAGGGAAACAGCACATGTTCCAGACACCCGAGGAAGTCCTCGCGTTCATCAAGGACGAGGAGATCGTCTTCGTCGACGTCCGGTTCACGGACATGCCCGGCGTGCAGCAGCACTTCAACCTCCCGGCCAAGTCGGTGGACGACGACTTCTTCGAGCACGGACAGCTGTTCGACGGCTCCTCCATCCGCGGCTTCCAGGGCATCGCCGAGTCGGACATGCAGCTGATCCCGGACCCGACCTCCGCGTTCGTGGACCCCTTCCGGGTCGAGAAGACCCTCGTGGTCACCTGCTCGATCGTGAACCCGCGCACCGGTGAGCCCTACCACCGCGACCCCCGCGGCGTCGCCGAGCGCGCGGAGGCCTACATGGCGTCCACCGGCATCGCCGACATCGCCAACTTCGCCTCCGAGGCGGAGTTCTTCATCTTCGAGGACGTCCGCTACGACGTCCAGCCGCAGGGCTCCTTCTACGCCATCGACTCCGACGAGGCCGCGTGGAACACCGGCCGCAAGGAGGAGGGCGGGAACCTGGGCAACAAGACCGCCACCAAGGGCGGCTACTTCCCGGTCTCCCCCGTCGACAAGCAGGCCGACCTGCGCGACGCCATGTGCGTGGCCCTGGACGAGGTCGGCCTCGAGGTCGAGCGCTCCCACCACGAGGTGGGCGGTCCCGGCCAGGCGGAGATCAACTACCGGTTCAACACCCTCACCCGGGCCGCCGACGACCTGCAAAAGTTCAAGTACGTCATCAAGAACACGGCGGACGCCTTCGGCAAGTCGGCCACGTTCATGCCCAAGCCGGTCTTCAACGACAACGGCTCCGGCATGCACTGCCACCAGTCGCTGTGGAAGGGCGGCGAGCCGCTGTTCTACGACGAGAAGGGCTACGCGGGCCTGTCCGACCTGGCCCGCTGGTACATCGGCGGTCTGCTCGAGCACTCCTCGGCCGTGCTCGCGTTCACGAACCCCACCGTGAACTCCTACCGCCGGCTGGTCAAGGGCTTCGAGGCCCCGGTCAACATGGTGTACTCGCAGGGCAACCGCTCCGCCGGCATCCGCATCCCGATCACGGGCACCAACCCGAAGGCCAAGCGCCTCGAGTTCCGCGCCCCGGACCCCTCGTGCAACCCGTACCTGGCGTTCGCCGCCCAGCTCATGGCGGGCCTGGACGGGATCCGCAACCGCATCGAGCCGGCCGACCCGATCGACAAGGACCTCTACGAGCTGCCCGCCGAGGAGGCCAAGGACATCAAGAAGGCCCCGGCCTCGCTGGAGGAGGCCCTGCTGGCCCTGGAGGAGGACCACGAGTTCCTGCTCGCCGGAGACGTCTTCACCGAGGACACCATCCAGTCCTGGATCGAGTACAAGCGCGAGTTCGAGCTCAAGCCGCTGTCCGTGGTCCCGCACCCGCTGGAGTTCTCCCTGTACTACGGCGTCTGAGCCGCACCGCTCCACCGCTGCACGGGGAAGGCCCCGGACCCCTTCGGGGGTCCGGGGCCTTCCCCGTGCGCGGGGTCCCGCGCACGGGGCCGTCAGTGGCCGTAGAAGAGCCGCTCGAACACGGCGCGGGCCTTGCGGGTGGTCCGCAGGTAGTCCTCCTCCAGGAGGCGGGCGCCGCCGTGGCCGTACCCGCACCAGCGGGCCACCGCCTCGAGGTCCGCGCGCTTCGAGGGCAGGGCGTCGGAGCTGCGGCCGGTGCGCAGCACGTTGCCGTTGCGCACGGCGGTGGCCAGGCGCCAGGCCGCGGCCAGGGCGGCGGCGTCCTCGGCCGTGACCAGCTCCTCCTCCTCGGCGGCGCGCAGCGCGCGCAGCGTGCTGGTGGTCCGCAGCCCCGGGACCCGGTGCGCGTGCTGGAGCTGCAGCGTCTGCACGAGCCACTCCACGTCCGAGAGCCCGCCCCGGCCCAGCTTCACGTGCCGGGACGGGTCCGCCCCGCGCGGCAGGCGCTCGTTCTCGACCCGCGCCTTCATCCGGCGGATCTCCAGCAGCTGCGCCTCGGTGAACTCGGACGGGTAGCGGCGGGGGTCGATCACGCGGCGGAACGCCTCGGCCAGGTCGTCGCTGCCGGCCACGGGCAGGGCCCGGGTGAGCGCCTGGAACTCCCAGGTCTGCGCCCAGCGGGCGTAGTACTCCGCGTAGGAGTCGACGGAGCGCACCATGGGGCCCTGCTTGCCCTCGGGGCGCAGGTCGTTGTCGATCTCCAGCACCCGCTCCGCCACGATGGGCGGGCTGCACGGCGCCTTGAGCAGCTGCACCATCCGCTGCAGCAGGGTCTGGGCCTGATCCCGGGCGGCCGCCGGGTCCGCGTCCCCCACGGGACCGTACACGTAGACGACGTCGGCGTCCGAGCCGTAGCCGATCTCCCGCCCGCCCTGCCGGCCCATCGCCACCACCAGGACCTCGGCTACGCGCACGGAGCGCCCGTAGACCTCGCGCTCAGCGGCGTGCAGGGCGCCCAGGATGCAGGCGCGGTCGATGTCGGACAGCGCCTCGGCGACCCGCTCGACGTCGAGCAGCCCGGAGGTGTCCGCGAGCGCCACGCGCAGCTCCTCGCGGCGGCGGATGAGGCGGATCATCCGCACGGCCTCGCCTGGGTCGGGGTGCCGGGCCATCTGCGAGCGGATCTCGGTCCACAGGGTCTCGAAGGGGACGGGGCAGAGGTCGTCGTCCTGGCCGAGCCAGGCGGTGGCCTCCGGGGAGTTCTCCAGCAGGTCGGCGACGTAGCGGGAGCTGGAGAGGATCTGGCACAGCCGCTCGGCGGCGGCGTTGGAGTCGCGCAGCAGCCGCAGGAACCAGGGGGTGGTGCCCAGGGACTCCGAGAGCCGCCGGAAGCCCAGCAGCCCGGCGTCGGCGTCCACCCCGTCGGCGAACCAGGACAGCAGCACGGGCAGCAGGGTCCGCAGGATCTCGGCCCGCCGGCTCACCCCGCGGGTGAGCGCCTCGATGTGCCGCACGGCCGCCTTCGGGTCCCGGTAGCCCAGGGCGGCCAGCCGGTCCCGCACCGACTCCGGGGAGAGACTGGTGTCGCTCTCGGGCAGGTGCGCCAGCGCGGCCAGCAGCGGCCGGTAGAAGATCCGCTCGTGCATCCCGCGCACGCTGCGCTTGACCCTGCGCCACTCCTCGAGTAGCGACTCCGCCGAGGGGCGGGCGGTGTCCGCGGCGCCCCGCAGGGACCGGGCCACGGTCACCAGCTCCCGCTCGGCGCGCGGCATGAGGTGGGTGCGGCGCATGCGGAAGAGCTGGATCCGGTGCTCCAGCAGGCGCAGCCAGCGGTAGTGCGCGGCGAACTGCTCGCTGTCGCGGCGGCCGATGTAGCCGCCCTCGGACAGCGCGGACAGCGAGTCGGTGGTGGCTTGGGTGCGGACGCGCTCGTCCGTGCGCCCGTGCACGAGCTGGAGCAGCTGGACGGTGAACTCGACGTCGCGCAGCCCGCCGGGACCCAGCTTGATCTGCCGCTCGGCCTCGGCGTCGGGGATGTTGTCGGTGACCCGGCGCCGCATGGCCTGCACGGACTCCACGAAGCCCTCGCGCGCGGCGCTGCGCCAGACGTACGGCTCGATCGCCTCCCGGTAGGCCTGCCCCAGCTGCGGGTCCCCCGCGACGGGGCGGGCCTTGAGCAGGGCCTGGAACTCCCAGGACTCCGCCCAGCGCTCGTAGTAGCGCACGTGGGACTCCAGGGTGCGCACCAGGGGCCCGTCCTTGCCCTCGGGGCGCAGGTTGGCGTCCACCTCCCACAGCGGCGGCTCCGCGGCACGCGCCATGATGGCCCGGGCGGTGCCCGCGGCCAGGGCCGTGGCGATGCTCGTGGCCTCCGCCCCGTCCGGGGCGTCCTCCCCGGGCCCGGCGTCCACGGCCATGACGTGGACCACGTCGACGTCGGAGATGTAGTTGAGCTCCCGCGCCCCGCACTTGCCCATCCCGATCACGGCCAGCCGCACCCGGTCCACGAGCTCGGGCGCCCAGGTCCGTGCCGCCTCGGCCCGGGAGACGGCCAGCGCGGCCTCGAGCGCGGCGGCGGCGAGGTCCGCCAGCTGCCGGCCCACGGCCGGCATGTGGTCGGCCGGGTAGAGGGCGCCGACGTCGCGGATGGCGATGCGGGTCAGCTCCCGGCGGTAGGCGACGCGCAGGGCGGTGTAGGCGTCGTCGCCGGTGTCCCCGGCCACCGGGGTCCGCGCCGCGGGGTCGGCGCCCACCGCGCGCAGCAGCGCGGTGCGGAAGTGCTCCGCGGGGATCTCCTCGGGCTCGGCGGCCGCCGGCTCCGCGAGCAGGTCAAGGTGCTCGGGCCGGCGCAGCAGGAACTCGCCCAGCGCCTCGGAGGCCCCCAGCAGCCGGAACATGGACTCGGAGGCCTCGGGGCCGGCGTTGATCCGCTCGGCCAGCCGGGGGGAGCCCTCCAGCAGGCGGACCGTCAGCTGCAGGGCGACGTCGGGCGAGGCGGCCAGCGCAAGGCCCTCCAGCAGCCGGTCCTGGTCGACCGGGGCGAGCTCCCGGAACCCGAGCCAGCGCTGGGCGTTGCCCGTGTCCGCGAAGCCGAGCTTGATGAGCCGGCCGGTGGCGACCGGGTCCGTGGCGGACGCCGACTGGGGAGGGTGGGTCATGGCTGGCTCCGTCCGGGGCTCAGAGGATGCCGAGGTTGTTCTTCAGCTCGAAGGGGGTGACCACGCGACGGTAGTCGTTCCAGTCCCGGCGCTTGTTGCGCAGGAAGTAGTCGTAGACCTGCTCTCCCAGCAGCTCGGCCATGAACTCCGACTCCTCCGTCTCCCGGATGGCGTCGTAGAGGCTCGAGGGCAGCGGGTTGTGCCCCAGGGCGCGGCGCTCGGCGGAGCTCATCGCGGCGACGTCGTCCAGCTCCACGGGCGGGAGGTCGTACTCGTGCTCGATGCCCTGCAGGCCCGCCGCGAGCAGCGCCGCGTAGGACAGGTACGGGTTCGTCGCGGAGTCGATGCCGCGGTACTCGATCCGCGCGGCCTGCACCTTGTCCGGCTTGGACAGCGGCACCCGCACGAGGGCGGAACGGTTGTTGTGGCCCCAGGACAGGTAGGAGGGCGCCTCCCCCCCGCCCCAGAGCCGCTTGTAGGAGTTCACGAACTGGTTGGTCACCGAGGTGAACTCCGGGGCGTGCCGGAGGATGCCGGCGATGAAGTGGCGCGCCGTGCGGGAGAGCCGGAACTCGGAGCCGCCGTCGAAGAACGCGTTGGTGTCCCCCTCGAAGAGGGAGAAGTGGGTGTGCATGCCCGAGCCCGGGTGCTCCGTGAAGGGCTTCGGCATGAACGTGGCGTACAGCCCCTGGGCGAGCGCGACCTCCTTGATCACCGTGCGGAACGTCATGATGTTGTCGGCCGTCTGCAGGGCGTCGGCGTAGCGCAGGTCGATCTCGTTCTGCCCGGGGCCGGCCTCGTGGTGGGAGAACTCCACGGAGATCCCGACGGCCTCGAGCATGTTCACGGCCTTGCGCCGGAAGTCCTGCACGACGCCGCCCGGCACGTGGTCGAAGTAGCCCTCGTGGTCGACCGGCACCGGCTGGCCCTCGGCGTCGAGGTCGGCGGACTTCAGCAGGTAAAACTCGATCTCCGGGGCGGTGTAGCAGGTGAAGCCCATGTCGGAGGCCTTCTCCAGGACCCGCTTGAGCACGCCCCGCGGGTCCGAGGAAGCGGGCTCCCCGTCCGGGGTGAGGATGTTGCAGAACATCCGCGCGGTGGGCTCGGTCTCCCCGCGCCAGGGCAGGATCTGAAACGTGGAGGGGTCCGGCTGCAGGAGCATGTCCGCCTCGGAGACGCGGGAGAGGCCCTCGATCGAGGACCCGTCGAAGCCGAGCCCCTCCTCGAAGGCCGCCTCCACCTCGGCCGGGGCCAGCGCCACCGACTTGAGGCTGCCCACGACGTCCGTGAACCACATCCGCACGAAGCGCACGTCCCGCTCCTCGATGGTCCTGAGGACGAACTCCTGCTGACGGTCCATGGCTGTGTTCCTCGTCTTCCTGCCCGCGGCCGGCGCCGGGGGCGTGTGCCGTGCCGACACGGGCACGCCTGCTGTCCAGCCCACTCTAACGCGCTCACCCGGGCCTCCCGCCGGGCGCGCGGGGCCCGCCGGTTAGGCTGGAGCCATGACCCAGGAGACCACCCGTCCGGAGCCGGGCGCCCTCGACGTGCGCCGGGTGCGCACCCACCACCTGCGCGAGGCGAAGCGCCGCGGTGAGAAGTTCACCATGCTCACGAGCTACGACGCCCTCACGGCGGCGATCTTCGACGCCGCGGGCGTCGACACGCTGCTCGTCGGGGACTCCGCGGGCAACAACGTCCTGGGCCACGAGACCACGCTGCCCGTCACCGTGGACGAGCTGCTGCCGCTGTGCCGGGCCGTGTCCGGGGCCGCCGAGCGCGCGTTCGTCGTCGCCGACCTGCCCTTCGGCTCCTACGAGGCCTCCCCGCAGCAGGCGGTGGCCACCGCGGTGCGCTTCCTCAAGGAGGGCGGGGCGCACGCGGTGAAGCTGGAGGGCGGGGCCTGGTTCGCCCCGCACGTGCAGGCCATGGTCCAGGCGGGGGTGCCCGTCGTGGCGCACCTGGGCTTCACGCCGCAGAGCGAGCACGCCCTGGGCGGCTACCGCGTGCAGGGCCGCGGGGACGCCGCGCGGGCCCTGGTCGAGGACGCCCGCGCCCTCGAGGCGGCCGGGGCGTTCTGCCTGGTCCTGGAGATGGTGCCGGCCGAGGCCGCCCGGGCCGTGGACGCCGCCGTGGACGTCCCGACCGTGGGGATCGGCGCCGGGCCCGGGACCACCGGCCAGGTCCTCGTGTGGCAGGACATGCTGGGGCTGCGCCGCGGGCGGATGCCCCGCTTCGTGCGGCAGTACGCGGACCTGCACGGGGTGGTCACCGATGCCGTGGGCCGCTACGTGCAGGACGTGCGCACCGGGACCTTCCCGGGTCCCGAGCACAGCTTCTGAGCCGCGGCGCTCAGTCCTCGCCGAAGGCGCGGTCCTCCTCGTCCCACTTCCGGGTCCGCTCGGCCGCGAGCTTCAGGGCGTTCTGCGCCTCCTGGCGCGTGGCGTAGGGACCGAGCAGCTTGCGGTAGTCCGACTGCGGGCCCTCCTCGACCTCGTGGGTGTAGACGTTGAACCAGTACTCGCTCATGACCTCTCCTTCCCCGGGCCGCCGGGGCGTCCTCGACCGGACCGGCCGGGCACCCGGCGCGTTAGGGTAGATCCTAGGCCCCGTCGGGGCCGGCGAACCCGAAGACCAGGAGGACCAGACCCCCGTGCGCTCGCACAACCTCACCGCTCCCGCCGGCACCGCCCCCGTCGGTGCCCTCGCCCCCGGGTCCCTCAGCCCGCAGCGCCCCGTCCCGGCGTCCATCCCCCGGCCCGAGTACGTCGGCCGGGCCGAGCCCGACGAGGGCCGGGGCGGCAACGTCTACCGGCCGGAGGAGGTCGAGCTGATCCGGGAGGCGGGCCGGATCGCGGCCCGCGCCCTGCAGGAGGCAGGCCGCGCCGCCGTGCCCGGCGCCACCACCGACGACCTGGACCGGATCGCCCACGAGTACCTGTGCGACCACGGCGCCTACCCGTCCTGCCTGGGCTACCGGGGCTTTCCGAAGTCCATCTGCACGTCCCTCAACGAGGTGATCTGCCACGGCATCCCCGACTCCACGGTGCTGGAGGAGGGCGACATCATCAACCTCGACGTCACGGCCTACCGGGACGGCTTCCACGGCGACACGAACCGGATGTTCCTGGTGGGCGAGGTCGACGAGCAGTCCCGCCTACTCGTGGAGCGCACCGAGGAGGCGCTGAACCGGGCCGTCAACGCGGTCCGGCCCGGCCGCGAGATCAACGTCATCGGCCGGGTGATCGAGAAGTACGCCCGGCGCTTCGGCTACGGGGTGGTCCGCGACTTCACCGGCCACGGCGTGGGCCGGGAGTTCCACTCCGGGCTCATCGTCCCGCACTACGACGCCGCCCCGTCCTACGCCACGCCCATGGTGCCCGGCATGGTCTTCACCATCGAGCCCATGCTGACCCTCGGCACGATCCAGTGGGAGCAGTGGGACGACGACTGGACGGTCACCACCCGGGACCGGATGCGCACCGCGCAGTTCGAGCACACGCTGGTTGTGACGGACGACGGCGTGGACGTGCTGACCCTGCCGTAGACTGCGCACTGATCATCCGACCACGGCCCCGGGAGGACCACCCCATGACCACACCAGATCGCTCCGTCGCGGACGTCCCGAGCCGTCGGGTCATCGGCATCGACTTCGGCGGCACCGGCACCAAGGGCGGCATCGTCGACCTGGACACCGGTGAGCTCGTCGGCGAGCGCTTCCGCATCCCCACCCCGCGCCCGGCCACGCCGGAGAAGGTGGCGGAGGTCGTGGAGCAGATCGTGTCGGAGCTGCAGTCCCGCCCGGAGGCCCCGGCGCCGGACGCGCCGGTGGGCATCGTGTTCCCGGCGATCATCAAGGACGGGGTGGCCCTCTCCGCGGCGAACATCGACAAGTCCTGGATCGGCACGGACGTGGACACGCTGATGACGGAGCGGCTGGGCCGGCCGGTCGAGGCGCTCAACGACGCCGACGCCGCGGGCCTGGCCGAGGCGGTCTACGGCGCCGGGCGCGGGATGAAGGGCCTGGTCATCGTGATCACCCTGGGCACCGGCATCGGCTCGGCCCTGATCCTCAACGGCAAGCTCGTGCCCAACGCCGAGCTCGGCCACCTGGAGATCGACGGCCACGACGCCGAGACGAAGGCGTCCGCGGCCGCGCGCGAGCGTGAGGACATGCCCTGGAAGAAGTGGGCGACCACCCGGCTGCAGCGCTACTTCAGCCACGTCGAGTTCCTGTTCACCCCGAACCTGTTCATCGTGGGCGGCGGGGTGTCGAAGAAGGCGGAGAAGTTCCTGCCCTTCCTGGAGCTGCGCACGCCGGTGAAGGTCGCCGAGCTGCGCAACAACGCGGGCATCGTGGGCGCGGCCCTGTGGGCGGGCATCCCGCACGGGACCGAGGACTGACCCCGGCGCCTGCGCCGCCACGACGACGCCCGGAGCGCGGCGCGCTCCGGGCGTCGTCGTGTGCGCCGGGCACAAAAAAACCCGCCGGGGGCCGCGGCTTCCCCTCCGCAGCCCCCGGCGGGAGCTTGTTACGTCACTTACTCTACGACTCTCCTCCGGCCCGCGGCAAGAGACACGCCGGGACGTGTCGCCGAGGTGCGGCGCTCAGAGCAGCCGGGGCTGGGACACGCCGTCGAGGCTCCGGGGCCGGGTCCGCCGGCCGGGGCGCTTCTTCGCCCCGGAGCCCGCCGGCTCCACCGCGGCGGGGATGGTCTGCTGCCCGGACTGCTCGGCCTGCTGCTGCCGGAGCAGGTCGATGGCCTCCTCGAAGTCGCCGAGGCCGTCGAAGGCCTGGTAGACGCTCGCGAAGCGCAGGTAGGCCACCACGTCCAGGCGGCGCAGCGGGGCCAGGATCGCCAGACCCACCTCGTGGGCCTCGATCTCCGCGGCGCCCAGGGCGCGGATCGTCTCCTCGACCTCCTGGGCGAGCATCGCGAGGTCGTCCTCGCTCACCGGCCGCCCCTGGCAGGCCTTGCGCACCCCGTTGACGATCTTCTGCCGGTCGAAGGGCTCGGTGACGCCCGAGCGCTTGATCACGGAGATCGTGGTCGTCTCGAGCGTGGTGAAGCGACGGCCGCACTCGGAGCACTGGCGGCGGCGGCGGATCGCCGTCCCGTCGTCCGTGGTGCGGCTGTCCACGACGCGGGAGTCGGTGTGGCGGCAGAAGGGGCAGTGCACGGTCGGATCAGCCCCCCGTGCGGATCGTGATGGCCGTGCCGTGCGCGGGCAGGTCCTCGGAGTCGGCCAGGGCCACGATGTCCGCGCCGATCTCGGCGAGGGCCTCCTTCGAGTACTCCACGATCTGCACGGCCTTGAGGAAGGAGGTGGTGGACAGCCCCTGCGTGTGCACGGCCGTGCCGCCGGTGGGGAGCACGTGGTTGGACCCGGCCGCGTAGTCGCCCAGCGGGACGGGACTGTACGGGCCCACGAAGATGGCCCCGGCGTTGCGCACCCGGGCGGCGACCTCCTGCGGGGCGGCGGTGTGGATCTCGAGGTGCTCGGCGGCGTAGGCGTCGGCCACCGCGACGGAGGCGTCGAGGTCGTCGGTGAGCACCACCCCGGACTGGGGACCGGACAGCGCGGTCGCCACCCGCTCCCGGTGCCGGGTGCGGGGCACCTGCACGGCGAGCTCCGCCGCGACGCGCTCGGCCAGGGCCGGCGAGTGGGTGATGAGCACGGACCCGGCGGCGGGGTCGTGCTCGGCCTGGGAGACGAGGTCGGCGGCGACGTAGGAGGGGTCCGCCGTGTCGTCGGCCAGCACGGCGATCTCGGTGGTCCCCGCCTCCGCGTCGACGCCCACCACGGAGCGCAGCAGCCGCTTGGCCGTGGCCACGTAGACGTTACCCGGGCCGGTGACCGTGTCCACCGGCTCGAGCACGTCCTCGCCGTCGACCACGCCGTGGGCCATGGCCGCGAGGGACTGGGCGCCGCCGACGGCCCACACCTCCTCCACCCCGAGCAGACCGGCCGCGGCGAGGATCGTCGGGTGCGGCAGGCCCCCGAACTCCCGCTGCGGCGGGCTGCACAGGGCGATCGAGCCGACGCCGGCCGCCTGGGCCGGGACGACGTTCATGACCACCGACGAGGGGTAGACGGCCAGCCCGCCCGGCACGTAGAGGCCGGCCCGGCGGATGGGGGTCCAGCGCTGGACGAGGACGGCCCCGGGGGCCACCTCGAGGCGGGCGTCGGCCGGGCGCTGGGCCGCCGCGAACGCCCGGGTGCGCTCGATCGCCGTCTCCAGGCCGCGGCGCACCGCGGGGTCCAGCGCGTCGACCGCCCGCCGGATCTCGGCGGGGTCCACGCGCAGCCGCTGCTGCTCCACGCCGTCGAAGCGCAGGGCGTAGCGGCGCAGCGCGGCGGCGCCCTCCGTGCGGACGGCGGCGATGATCTCCTCCACGGCCTGCTCGGCGGACGCCAGGGACGAGGTGCTCTGCCGGGGCACGGCCGCGCGCAGCTCGGCCCAGGACAGCTGCCGGCCGCGGAGGTCGATCGTGCGCAGGGCGGGCGTCGTGGTCGTCTCAGCGGTAGTCACGACTCCATGGTATTCCACCGCACCGCTCCTGTCGGGGCCCGGGTCTTGCGCTCCGGGCCCCGGTCGGCTAGACCTCCAGGCAGGTGGGCCCGAGCAGCACCTTCAGGTCCCCGAACAGGGCCGGCGAGGGGTTCACCCGCAGGTCCGGGCCCAGCCGCAGGACCTGCACCTTCTGCCGGGTCTCCAGGTGGATGCGCACCTCGGAGTCCCCGCGGTGGTTGCGCAGCACCGCCCCGATCTCCTGGACCGTGGCCTCGGTGGCGCGGAACTCGGGCAGCGCGATCAGCACCGGCCCGTTGTGCCCGTCCGCGGAGAGCTCCGGCACGGTCAGCTCCTGGGCGGAGATGGTCACGGAGCCGTCGTCCCGGCGCTGCAGCCGGCCCTTGATCACGCAGATCAGGTCCTCGGCCAGCACCCCGGCGATGGGGGCGTAGGCCTTGCCGAAGAACATGATCTCGATCGAGCCGGTCCGGTCCTCGAGCTCCACCCGGGCGTAGGCGTTGCCGGAGGTCTTGGCGATCCGCCGGGACAGGGACGTGATCATGCCCGCGACCGTGACCACCGCGCCGTCGGGGCGGCCATCCTCCCCCAGCAGCGGCTGGATCGAGGTGTCGGCGTACTGGCCCAGGGCCTCGTCGAGCCCGCGCAGCGGGTGGTCGGAGACGTACAGGCCCAGCATCTCGCGCTCGAAGGCCAGCAGGTCCTTGCGCTCCCACTCGGGGACGTCGGGCACCGCCACGGTCAGCGAGGTGGAGGGGTCCTCCTCGTCCAGGCCCATCCCGCCGAAGAGGTCGAACTGCCCGGCCGCCTCCTGGCGCTTGACCGCCACCGTGGCGTCCACGGCCTCCTCGTGGCACATCACCAGGCCCCGCCGGGTGTGGCCCAGCCGGTCGAACGCGCCGGCCTTGACCAGGGATTCGATGGTGCGCTTGTTGCACACCACCGCGGGCACCTTGGCGAGGAAGTCGTTGAAGGAGGTGAAGGCCCCGTGCTCCTCCCGGGCCTCGACCATGGCGCCGACCACGTTGGCCCCCACGTTGCGCACCGCGCCCATGCCGAAGCGGATGTCGGTGCCCACCGGGGTGAAGTTCAGCGCGGACTCGTTGACGTCCGGGGGCAGCACGGTGATGCCCATCCGGCGGCACTCGGTGAGGTAGAGGGCCAGCTTGTCCTTGTCGTCGCCCACCGAGGTGAGCAGGGCGGCCATGTACTCGGCCGGGTAGTGCGCCTTGAGGTAGGCCGTCCAGAAGGAGACGAGGCCGTAGGCCGCGGAGTGGGCCTTGTTGAAGGCGTAGTCGGAGAACGGCAGCAGGATGTCCCACAGGGCCTTGATCGCGCCCTCGGAGTAGCCGCGCTCCACCATGCCCCCGTGGAAGCCCTCGTACTGCTTGTCCAGCTCGGACTTCTTCTTCTTGCCCATGGCGCGGCGCAGGATGTCCGCCTGGCCCAGCGAGAAGCCGGCCACCTTCTGGGCGATCGCCATGACCTGCTCCTGGTAGACGATCAGCCCGTAGGTGGTGTCGAGGATCTCCGCGAGCGGCTCCTCGAGCTCGGGGTGGATCGGGGTGATCTCCTGCTGGCCGGTCTTGCGCAGCGCGTAGTTGGTGTGCGAGTTCGCACCCATCGGACCGGGCCGGTAGAGGGCGATGACGGCGGAGATGTCCTCGAAGTTGTCCGGGCGCATGAGCTTGAGCAGCTGGCGCATGGGCCCGCCGTCGAGCTGGAACACCCCGAGGGTGTCGCCGCGGGCCAGCAGCTCGTAGGACTCGGCGTCCTCGAGGCCGAGGTGCTCCAGGTCCAGGACGAAGCCGTCCTGGTTGAGCGTGATGTTCTCCAGGGCGTCGGAGATGATCGTGAGGTTGCGCAGGCCCAGGAAGTCCATCTTGATCAGCCCCAGCCCCTCGCACGTGGGGTAGTCGAACTGGGTGATCACCTGGCCGTCCTGCTCGCGGCGCATGATCGGGATGATGTCGATCAGCGGGTGCGAGGACATGATCACGCCCGCCGCGTGCACCCCCCACTGCCGCTTGAGGCCCTCGAGGCCCTCGGCGGTCTCGAAGATCTTCTTCGCCTCGGGGTCCTGGGCGAGGACCTCGCGCAGCTCGTCCGCCTCGCCGTGGCGCTTGGCCGACTCGTCGTAGACGTCCTTGAGGGAGATGCCCTTGCCCATGACGTCCGGCGGCATGGCCTTGGTCAGCTTCTCCCCCATGGAGAACGGGTAGCCGAGCACGCGCGAGGAGTCCTTCAGGGCCTGCTTGGCCTTGATGGTGCCGTAGGTGACGATCATCGCCACGCGCTCGTCCCCGTACTTCTCGGTGACGTAGTGGATGACCTCCGCGCGGCGGCGGTCGTCGAAGTCGACGTCGAAGTCGGGCATGGACACGCGGTCCGGGTTGAGGAAGCGCTCGAAGATCAGCCCGTGCTGGAGCGGGTTGAGCTCGGTGATGCGCATGGCGTAGGCGACCATGGAGCCCGCGCCGGAGCCGCGGCCCGGGCCCACGCGGATCCCGTTGTTCTTCGCCCAGTTGATGAAGTCGGCGACCACCAGGAAGTACCCGGGGAAGCCCATCTGCAGGATGATGCCCTTCTCGTAGTCCGCCTGGCGCTGGACGTCCTCGGGGATCCCGCCGGGGAAGCGGTGGTGCAGGCCCTTCTGCACCTCCTCCACGAACCAGGACTCCTCGTCGTGGCCCTCCGGGGTCGGGAAGCGGGGCATGTAGTTGGCGGAGGTGTCGAAGTCCACGTGGCACCGCTCGGCGATCTCGAGGGTGTTGTCGCAGGCCTCCGGGAAGTCGCGGAAGAGCTCGCGCATCTCGGCCGGGGACTTCAGGTAGAACTCGTCGGCGTCGAACTTGAAGCGCTTCGGGTCGGCCAGGGTGGAGCCCGACTGCACGCACAGCAGCGCCGCGTGGGACTTGGCGTCCTCGGCGTGGGTGTAGTGCAGGTCGTTCGTGGCCACCAGCGGCAACTGCAGGTCCTTGGCCAGCCGGAGCAGGTCGCTCGTGACGTTCTTCTCGATCGCGAGGCCGTGGTCCATGAGCTCGCAGTAGAAGTTCTCGGCCCCGAAGATGTCGCGGAACTCCGCGGCGGCCTGGCGGGCCTCCTGGTACTGGCCCAGCCGTAGGCGGGTCTGGACCTCCCCGGAGGGGCAGCCCGTGGTGGCGATCAGGCCCTTGCCGTAGGTGCTCAGCAGCTCCCGGTCCATGCGCGGCTTGTACAGCTGGCCCTCGAGGGAGGCCAGGGAGGAGGCCCGGAACAGGTTCTGCATGCCCTGCGTCGTCTCGGCCAGCAGGGTCATGTGCGTGTAGGCGCCGCCGCCGGAGACGTCGTCGCGGCCGCCGTCGGCGAACTTCACGCGGGTGCGGTCCGAGCGGGCGGTGCCGGGGGTGAGGTAGGCCTCCACCCCGATGATCGGCTTGATCCCCGCGTTGCGGGCCTTGTTCCAGAAGTCGAAGGCGCCGAAGACGAACCCGTGGTCGGTCGTCGCGAGCGAGGACATCCCCATCTGGTGACAGGCCTCGAAGAGGTCGTCGAGACGTGCCGCGCCGTCGAGCATGGAGTACTCGGTGTGCACGTGCAGGTGGGTGAAGCTGCTCTTGCCGGATGCCGTCGTCACCCGACCAGTGTAGTCGCCCCCGCCGACCGTGCCGCCGCGCCGGGGGCCCGCCGGATCAGGACGGGCCGCCGTCGCGGAGGGTCTCCAGGGCGAAGGCGAGGTCCGGCGGATAGGGGCTGTCGAACTCGACCGGCTCCCCCGTGCCGGGGTGCTCGAAGCCCAGCCGCTGGGCGTGCAGCCACTGCCGGGTCAGCCCCAGCCCGGCCGACAGCGCCGGGTCCGCCCCGTAGGTCAGGTCCCCGCAGCAGGGGTGGCGCAGCGCGGAGAAGTGCACCCGGATCTGGTGGGTGCGCCCGGTCTCCAGGTGAACCTCCACGAGGGCCGCCCGCCCGAAGGCCTCCAGCACCTCGTAGTGGGTGACCGACGCGCGCCCGCCCTCCACCACGGCGAAGCGCCAGTCGTAGCCGGGGTGGCGACCGATCGGGGCGTCGACGGTCCCGCGCAGCGGGTCCGGCAGGCCCTGGACCACGGTGTGGTAGACCTTCGTGACCGTCCGCTCCTTGAACGCCCGCTTCAGCGCGGTGTACGCCCGCTCGGTGCGGGCCACGACCATCAGCCCGGAGGTGCCGACGTCGAGGCGATGGACGACGCCCTGCCGCTCCGGCGCCCCGGAGGTGCTCACGGTCACGCCGGCCCCGGCCAGGGCGCCCACCACGGTGGGGCCCTTCCAGCCCGGCGACGGGTGGGCGGCCACCCCCGGCGGCTTGTCGATCACCACGATGTCGTCGTCCAGGTGGACCACCCGGAAGTCCTCGACCAGCTGCGGGACGACCCGGGACGGGTCCTCCGGCACGGGCACCTGGACGGTGAGCGTCTGGGCGGGCTCCACCCGGAAGGACTTGGGGACGGGACGGTCGCGGTGCAGCACCCGCCCCTCCGCGCACAGGGCGGCGGCCGCCGAGCGGGAGAGGCCCGTGAGGGCGGCGACCGCCGCGTCGGCGCGCTGGCCCTCCAGCTCGGGCGGCACGGTGAAGCGCTCGGTGGTGTGCGCGGTGGTGTGCTCGGGCTCAGCCACGGGCGCTCTCCTCCTCGGTCGCGGTCCGGCCCGCGGTGCGGGTGCCGTCGAGCTCCCGGCCGAGCAGGGTCAGCAGCACCACCAGGCCCACGCCCACCACCACCCCGCAGTCGGCGATGTTGAAGATCGCGAAGCGCGGCACGGCGATGAAGTCCACCACGTGCCCGACCGCGAAGCCCGGCTCCCGCAGGAGCCGGTCGGTGAGGTTGCCGAGGGCGCCGCCGAGGACCATGCCCAGGGCCAGGGCCCACCCGGTCGAGCGCACCCGGCGCAGGGTCAGCACGATCGCCACGGAGACGGCCGTCATGACCAGGGTGAACAGCCAGGTCACGTCCTCGCCCAGGGAGAAGGCCGCCCCGGGGTTGCGGATGAACTGCCACCACAGCAGCCCCTCGACCACCGGGGTCCGCTGGCCGGGCGCCATGGTGCTCACCACCCACCACTTGGTGAGCTGGTCCAGGACGTAGACCAGCAGCGCGGCGGCCGCGGCGAGGAGCAGCACGCGGCGGCG
The DNA here is from genome assembly GCF_053711175.1 of Kocuria sp. KH4. Lineage (NCBI taxonomy): Bacteria > Bacillati > Actinomycetota > Actinomycetes > Micrococcales > Micrococcaceae > Kocuria > Kocuria sp. KH4. The sequence continues at coordinate 3,581 of NZ_JBSJYX010000033.1, read as the reverse complement.
GCCCGCCCCGCCGGTGGCGCCTGCGGGGGCTTCGGGGTGCTCGCTCATGCTCTCCTCGGAAGGGGTCGGGGTGCGGGACCGGACGGCCGGGCCCGGGTCCATGGTGTCACGCCGGCCGGCGGGCGCGGGGCCGGGAGCACGACGGAGGGACCGGCCGTGGGGCCGGTCCCTCCGTCGGGGCTCCGTGCGGGCGGTTCAGGCGCGGGCGGCCGGGGCTGCGGCGGACGCCTCGTCGGCGGGGGGCGCGGGCTCGAGGGCCGGGGTGGTCTCCAGGTCGTGCAGCTGCTCCTGGATGAAGCCCCGGAGCTTGTCCCGGTAGTCCTGCTCGAAGTCGCGCAGCCCGGCGACGCGGGTCTGCAGCGCGGCCTCCTCGTCCCGCAGGACGGTGAGGGTCTGCTCGCGGGTGCGCCGGGCGTCCTCGACGAGCTCCTCGGCCTGGGCGCGGGCCTCGGCGACGAGCCGGTCGCGCTCCGCGGTGCCCTCGGCGACGTACTCGTCGTGCAGCTTCTGGGCCATCGCGAGCACCCCGGCCGCGGACTGCGCGGCGCCGGCGGAGCTCTCCGCCGCGGACGGCGCGGCGGCCGGCGCGGGGGCGGGCTCCGCCACGGCGGACCCGGTCACCGTGGTCCCCGCGGCGTCCGGCGCTGCGGCGGGCTCCTCGGCCGCGGCCGGGCCCGGCTCCGACGCCGGGGCGGGCTCCCGGGGGGCCACCGGGTGGCCGGCCGTCTCGAGCTGCTGCTTGAGGTCCGTGTTCTCCTGGTTCAGGCGCCGCAGCTCCACGACGATCTCGTCGAGGAAGTCGTCGACCTCGTCCTGGTCGTAGCCCTCCCGGAACTTGGTGGGCTGGAACCGCTTGTTGATGACGTCTTCGGGCGTCAGGGCCATGAGTGCATTCCTCCTAGGGCGGGGCGCGGGCGCGGCCCGCGGCGGGGGCTCCGTCCGACCGGCGCCGGGGGCGGCCCGGCGGCCGGCACCCGGTGGGTCGTGCGGTTACAGGGTACAGGCAGGGTGGAGCGGGACCGGTTCAGGACAGCAGCGAGCCGACGATGCCCTGGACGATGCTGACGGCGAAGATGAGGATCAGGAAGCCGAGGTCCAGGGCCACGCCGCCGAAGCGCAGCGGCGGCACGACCCGGCGCAGCCAGCGCATGGGCGGGTCGGTGACGGTGTACACGGCCGAGGCGCCCACGAGGGCGACGCCGCGGGGCCGCCAGCTGCGGGCGAACATCTGCACCCAGTCCAGGACGAGCCGGGCCAGCAGCGCCACGTACACGAGGTGCAGGGCCAGGTACAGCAGGGAGAGCAACAGGTCCATCGGTGCGCCTCAGTCCTCCGCGTGGTCGTCGGTGCCGTCCTCGGCCTCGCCGCCGGCCGGGTGGCCGACGACCTCGACGTAGGACGGGGTGAGCAGGAAGACCTTGCCGGTCACGCGCTCGATGGAGCCGTGCAGGGCGAAGACCAGCCCGGCGGAGAAGTCCACCAGCCGCTTGGCCTCGGCGTCGCCCATGTCGCTGACGTTCATGATGACGGGGGTGCCCTCGCGGAAGGCCTCGCCGATGGACTTCGCGTCGTTGTAGGAGCGGGGGTGGACCGTGGTGATCGTGCGCAAGGTCGAGCTGTCCTCTCGAGAGCTGGAGGGGGCGCGTTTGATGGGGGTGACCGGCGCCCGGTACTCGGCCGACCGGCGCGGCACGGCCACGGCCGTGGACTCGTGGGCGCGGGCCTCGCGCGGCTCCTCGCGGACCGCGACGGCGGACTGGTGCTCCTGGCGGGCAGGCGTCGGGTCGTCGTCGTAGTCCTCGTCCGTCTCGGCGAGGCCGAGATAGATCATGGTGCGGCGCAACGCTCCGGCCATGGTGCTCTCCTTGACTGTCTGTGCGGATATCGGCGGTGGGGGGAGTTCCGGGATCCTCGGACCGCCCGGCGCCCGTCGTGCTGCACGGATCGCGGTACGGCCCTGGCCCCGCGGGGCCGTCCTCCAAGCTATCCTACGGGCGGTCGGGGGCCGAGGATATCGGAGCCGACGCGCACGTGCGTGGCCCCCCGGGCGACGGCCTCCTCGAGGTCCTGGCTCATGCCCGCGGAGACCGCGGCGGCCTCCGGCAGGAGCTCCCGCACCCGGTGCGACAGAGCCTGCAGACGGTCGAAGGCCGGGCCCGCGGCCGCGCCCAGCGGGGCGACGGCCATGACCCCGCCGGCGCGCAGCCCCTCCGTGGCGGCGATCTGCTCCGCGAGCCCCACGACGTCCTCGGGGCGGGCGCCGCCGCGGTGCTCCTCGGCGTCCAGGGAGACCTGCACCAGGCAGGTGAGGTCCTGGCGGACGCACGGGCCGGCGGGGACCTGCCCGGCCGCGGCCTCCTCCCGGTGCCGCCGCACCGCCTTGCCCAGGGCGGCGACGAGGGAGCCGCGGTCCACCGAGTGCACCCACGAGGCGTAGCGGACCACGGACCTCGCCTTGTTCGACTGGAGCTGGCCGATGAAGTGCCAGGCGAGGGGGCCGTCGAGGTGCTCCGCGACCTCCCGCGCCTTGGCCGCGGCCTCCTGGTCCCGGTTCTCCCCCACGTCGCGCACGCCCAGCCGGTGCAGCCGGAGGACGTCCGCGGCGGGGAAGAACTTGGTGACGGCGATCAGCGTGGGCTCCGGGGCGCCGGCGCCCCGGGCCGCGGCGCCGATCCGGGCCCGGACGCGCCCCAGGGCCTCGGCGAGCTCGCGGCCGCGCGGGTCGTCCGCACCGGCGCTCATGCCGCGCGCTCCACCCGGGCGCCGGGGCGGCTGCGCCAGACGAGGCCGACGATCCGGCCCGAGCCGGGGTCCCGCCGGTGCGAGGAGAGCCGCTCGTCCTCCAGGGTGCAGACCGTCCCGCCGGGGGCGGCGGGCTCGGTGACGGCCACGCCGAGGCGGCCGAGCCGGTCGCGGACGCCGGCGCGCAGGTCCAGGGCCGGGGTGCCCCAGGACGTGGTGGCGGCCGCCGCGGGCAGCCGGCGCAGCGACTCCTCCTGCATCGCGGCCGGCACCTCGTAGCAGCCGCCGCAGATGGAGGGTCCCACCCAGGCCGCGACCCGGTCCGCGCCGCGCTCCCGCAGCCGCTCCACGGTGCGCTCCAGCACGCCGTCCAGCAGACCGCGGCGCCCGGCGTGCGCCACGGCCGTGACCGGGCTCGCGGGGCCCTCGCCCAGGAGGAGCACGGGCACGCAGTCCGCCACCATCACGGCCAGCGGCACCCCCGTCGCGGAGACCGCGGCGTCGGCCACGGGCACCGCCGCGCGGTCGGCCCGGTCGGCGTCGGCGACGTCGGTGCCGTGCACCTGCTCCAGGAAGAGCAGCGAGCCGGCGGGCACCCCCATGGACCGCTCGAGGGCGGCCCGGCGGCGGCGCACCGCGGCCGGGTCGTCGCCCGTGTGCAGCGCGAGGTTGCCCGCGCCGCGGTCCGTGAAGGCCATCCGGATCCCCGGCCCGACCTCGTCCTGCCACCAGAACACCCTGGTCCTCCTCTGCTCGTGCCGCACCGGCCGCCGGACGGACGGTGCGGGATTAAACGCCCGGGGGCGGCCGCGGTGCACCGCGTCCGCCCCCGGGCCCGG
>NZ_JBSJYX010000032.1:0-31106 GCF_053711175.1 Kocuria sp. KH4 | reverse complement strand
CTCCCGCCCTGCCCCGGAGGCATGGTCGATGCCTCCCGGGCATTTCCCCGCCGCCCGGCCCCGCCCCTACGCTGAACGCACAGGGCATCGGCGCAGTGGGCAAGGGGCCGATGCGTCCCGGCACGAGGAGGGCACCGCACATGTTCGACCCCCGATCCCTGGAGATCCCGCTCGTGGGCGCCCCGATGGCCGGCGGGCCCTCCATCCCGGAACTGGCCGCAGCGGTCAGTGCGGCCGGGGGCCTCGGGTTCCTGGCCGCCGGCTACAAGAGCCCCGACCAGGTGGCCGCCCAGATCCGGCGCACCCGGGAGCTGACCGGCGGTCCCGTGGGGGTCAACCTCTTCGTCGTGGAACCCTTCGAGCCCGACCCGGCGGCGCTGGAGACCTACCGGGCGGCGCTGCAGCCCGAGGCCCGGCGGCTGGGCGTGGAGCTGGGCACGCCGCGATGGGACGACGACGCCTGGGCGGGCAAGCTGGAGGTCGTGCTGGACACCAGGCCCGAGGTGGTCTCCTTCACCTTCGGCTGCCCCGACGCCGATGTCCTGGGTCGGATGGCGGCGACGGGGATCACCACCATGGTCACCGTCACCACCGCCGCCGAAGCACGTCTGGCCGCTGCCCGCGGCGCTAGGTCCCTGTCCGTCCAGGGTCCTGGCGCCGGAGGCCACAGGGCCACCTTCGACCAGGCCGCCGCTGCGACCGAGGTGCCCCTGGAGGCCACGGTGGACGAGATCACCGCCGGCACCGACCTGCCCGTGGTCGCCGGCGGCGGCATCGCCACCGCCGGCGACGTGGCCGGGCTGCTGTCCCGGGGCGCGGTGGCCGCCCAGGTCGGCACCGCCCTGCTGCTGGCCGACGAGGCCGGCACCAACCCCCTGCACCGGAACGCCCTGACCAGCGGGCGCTTCACGTCGACCACGCCCACCCGGGCGTTCACCGGGCGGTCGGCCCGGGGGCTGACCAACCGGTTCATCACCGCCCACGCCGACGCCCCGGTCGGCTACCCCCATCTGCACCACCTCACCGCACCGCTGCGGGCCGCGGCCGTGGCGCAGCGTGACGTGGACACCGCCCACCTGTGGGCCGGGACCGGCTTTCCCGGCCTCCACGACGGCCCCGCCGCCAGGATCGTGGCCGCCCTCATCCCCTGAGGACGCCGCGCGGCAGCACCGTCAGGACCGTGCACAGCTCCTGGCAGGCGGCGCCAGCGGGTGTCGCGCATCCGGCGTGCGCTTGCGGGCGCCCTCGGCGCGCATCCGCTGGATGCGCGCCGCACGCTCACGACGGGCGACGTCCACCTCCTGCCGCGACGACCGCACCGGGGCCCGCCGAGACCGCCGAGATCAGCAGGGCCGTGGCGGACACCAGCACGAGGACGGACCCTGCCGGATCACAGCGGTGGGTCGAGAGGCTCGTCGACGTCGTGGATCACGGTGGTGAGGCTGACGCCCTCGGTGCCGTCCAGCGGGGTGAGGTCCACGACGATGCCGGTGCCCACGTCCAGGTGCACCCGGTACAGGGTGGCCAGGTCGTCGGTCAGGGTCGGGTCCTCGGGCCCGTACTCGCGGATCCGGGATGCCGGGCTGTCCAGCAGCGGGCAGCACCCGCACCGCGGGACGTAGCCGCCCACCCAGTCCTCGCCGCGGCCGACCAGCGGACGGCAGGTCGCCGCCCAGGTCGCCCGGCCCCGCAGCACGGTGGCGGTGACGTCGCCGATCTCCACGCCCTGGGCCAGCTCCACCGGGTCGAGCATCGCCGTCCACCGGTAGTCCTGCCACATCGAGTCGCCGTGGTCCAGGTGCCAGTCCTCCGGCCGCCGGGCGACCAGGCCGTCCGGGCGCAGCACCACCCCCGCCTGCGGCGGGGGCAGCGCGGAGTCCGGCCCGCTCCCGGCCCCGCTGTAGGGCGCGCCCTCGGCGACCTCGACCCCCTCGGCGGTGCGCACGACCAGCCGGTACCGGGTCCGGTCGAGCCAGGCCTCCACCGGTCCGTCCGCAGCGGTGGCCCCGCCGTGGCCCTGCCGCCGGTGGGTGAGGTGCACTGCGGTGAACCGCCAGGGCGAGCTGGCGGCGAGGGCGCGGAAGTCCTCCGCGTTGGGGATGTCGGGCAGGACCGGTCTGCTCATGCCTGCGAGTAGAGCACACCTGGGCACCAGCCCCGGGCAGGCCCGTCCGCGCACGGCGAGGCCCTGACGTGCGCCGGGCAGCCTCTGGGAGTCAGCATGGGCTGAGGGTCTACTGCGGACGGGTCGCCGAGCCGTCAAGCCAGAGGGTGTCCGACTGGTCGCGGTGGGGCCCGGCGCCGGGGCCCGGACGGTTCGGCATAGCATTCCGCCGGCGACCTTCTGCCCCTCCCCCAGTGGCCGGCCCGACGACGGGGCACAGAGCCCCTCCGCCCGGTGGGCGGAGGGGCTCTGCGGGAGGGCCCGGCGGTCAGTAGGCGACGGTGAACCGGCGGCGGGAGTGGGCCGGCTCCTCGATCTCGTCGACGACGGCGGCGGCCAGGTCCGCCCCGGAGATGAACGAGTTGCCCTCCTCATCGGTCAGCAGCACGTCGCCGCCGATCCGGAACTGCCCGGTGGCCTCCCCGGGAGCCCACGCGCCGAAGCCGCCGGCGGGGCTGACGTAGAACCAGTCCAGTTCGTCCTCGGTGCCGCGCAGGGTCTCCAGCAGCGCCTCGCCGGTCCGGACCTCGGGCAGGATCTCGGCCGGGAAGCCCTCGGTGTCCATCAGCTTCGGCCCGCCCTCGGCGACCCGCAGGGACCCGGCCCCGCCGATCACCCCCAGCCGCGCCCCGGCGGCGCGCGCCAGGTCGATGAGCCGGCCCACCACGTCCTCGAGCCTGCCCTCTAGCTCCCCGCGGGGCGAGAGCGTCTCGACGACCACCTCGGCGTCCGCCACGACCCGGGCCAGGAACGCGTCGTCGAACACCGAACCGGTCACGTAGGTGACCCCGTCGGTCGGCTCCGCCGGGGTGCTGCGGCTGTAGGACGTCACCTCGTGACCGCGTCGGGCCGCCTCGGCCACGATGTGCGAGCCGGCGTATCCGGTGCCGCCCAGAACTGCGATGCGCGTCATGTGCTGTCTCTCCTCTGTCAGGGGGTCGCTGGGGTTCCCTCCGGAACCCCTGCTGGTTACTGTAAGTAACTGACAAACCGATCGGAAGTAGGCACTTCGCGGTAAGTGACCGACCCCGAAGTGACTCAGGAGCGGATGCATGGACCGACACCCGGCCGACCCCTATCAGCGCGACTGCCCCTCCCGCCGGGTGCTGGACCGCATCGGGGACCGATGGACGGTCCTGGTCGTGGGCGCCCTCACCGACGGGCCCCTGCGCTTCTCCCAGCTGGCGGCACGCATCGACGGGGTGTCGCAGAAGATGCTGACCCAGACGCTGCGGGCCCTGGAACGCGACGGACTCGTGACCCGCACGGTCTACCCCCAGGTTCCCCCCCGAGTCGAGTACGAGCTCACCGAGGCCGGCACCACCCTGCAGGAACCCCTGAAGGCCCTGGCGGACTGGGCCACCACGCACATGCCGACGATCCTCACGGCACGGCAGCAGTACGACGCCGCCCTGCCGGCCGCGAACCCGGCCTGAGCAGCACCGCACGGGACCGTCGCCCTGCCGGACACGCCGACCACCTGCGGTGGCGTCCCCCCGGCACCGGGGCTGCAGCGGCATCGGCTTCGTGGAGCACCGCACGAACGAGCGACCGTTGGCGGCGGAGCGAGAGGTGTGGGCGGTGGGCCTGCCGGGGTGCGGCACGAGCATGGGGCTCGCACCCGTGGGCGGTTCCGGCGCCATGGCGCAGGTGGTGGCCGAGGCCGTGGCCGCGCTCGGCCTCGGCCCGGCCGCGGTGGGCGGCGTGTCCATGGGCGGGGACGTCGGGCTCCCCCTGGCGCTCGGCCACCCCGAGCGCCTCGCCGGCCTCGTGCTGGTCGCCCCGGGTGGTCTCGTGCCCTCGCCGGGGTCCGCCGTGCTGCATCAGGCCGCGTGGCTGGCCGCGCAGCTGCCCGACGCGATCCTGCTGCCGGCGGGCCGACTCCCGAACCGGATCGTCAGGCCCGTCTGGTGCTGGTGCCCGGCTGCGGCCACCGGGCACAGCTGGAGCGCCACGACGAGTTCCTCGCCCAGGTCCGCCCGTTCCTGGCGGAGCTGGACCATGGGGCGGGGCGCGGCTGAACGGTGCGGCCCCGGTCCCCGGAGGTCTCCGGCGCAGCGACCCCGCCCGAGCTCCCGCACGGTGAGCCGTCAGGACCGGACGGCACCCGACCCCACGGCGGGCAACAGGAGTAGCCTGATGCGCGTCGAGGGGGTCGACCGTGGACGACCGTACGATTGCCCGCGCCCAGGCACGCATGATCCGCATGCGCCTGGAGCAGGCGGGTCTGAGCATCAAGGATCTGTGGCGCACCATCCCGGCATCCGTCGCGCCCGTGGACCAGTTCGAGGCCGACGCCTTCCTGCACCATGCGATACACCTGGCGCCCCGAGAGCGCGATCTGCTGGTCTTCGCGGCCAACCTCATGCTGGGCTCGACGATCCCGTACAGCTGGGAGCTGCGCCTGGACGAGAGCTGACCCTGCATGGCCCGCTGTCATGCCGCCCCCTCGCAGCCGATGGCGCCGTGCCCGCACGTGGTCCGCCGTCGATCCCTCCACTAGGGTCCATGCCATGATCACCGCGGAGCGCCTCGAGGACATCGCCCGGTTCCACAGGCTGCTGCAGGACGCCGTCGCGGAGGGCGCCGAGCCCCTGACCCAGCTGCAACGCCGGGTGTGGGTCGACATGGTGGGCGAGCTCATCGAGCACGCCCGCGCAACGGTGCGGACGGATCCGCCGGACGAGCACGGGACCTCCGAGCCGGCTTGACGGCCGCAGTCCGGCCGGCCGCCGAGCGCTGCCGGGTCGCCCGGAGCTATCCCTCGTCCACCGGACCGGGACCCGTGCCGAAGACCGTGTGACAGGACGTGTCAGCGGATGACACCGCCCGCGATTCCCTTTCGCACATGGAGGAACGCGCCGGGGACGTCGGCGCTGGACGAAAGTCCTGGAGGACCACCCGGCCAGAACCTATGGTGGCCGCGGTTGATCGACGACCCCCATCGCCGACCGGCCGCATCCCTCCGCCCCATGCAGCGACGGCACCGGACCAGGTCCCGACCCGGGCTCCGTCGCGGAACAGGAATCCCATGCGCACTCCCTCCCCCCGTGCCCGCAAGATCGCCGGTTTCTCCGCCGCCCCTGTCGCCGTCCTGGTGGCCGGTCTCATGGTGTGGCAGGGTTCCACGGCCGCCTTCACCGCCACCACCCGCAATGCCGGCAACTCCTGGGCCACCGGCCAGGTCGCCCTGACCGACGACGACGCCGGACGCGCCGGATTCACCGTGCAGAACCTGGTTCCGGGTCAGACCGGGCAGAAGTGCATCGTGGTGACCTCCAACTCGACCGTTCCCGGCGAGGTGCGCGCCTACACCCAGAACCTCTCCGGCTCCGCGGCCGGACTGCAGGACCACATCGACCTGCGCGTGGAACGCGGCACGGGCGGCTCCTTCGACAGCTGCGACGGCTTCAGCGCCGTGCCCGGCGCGCTGCCCGCCCAGTCGCTGTCCACCCTGGCCCAGGTCAACAACGACTACGCCACCGGCGGAGCGCGGTGGCAGACGACCGGCAGGGCCGGGGAGTCCACGACCTACCGCGGCACGTGGACCTTCGACACCACCGGTCTGACCCCGCAGGAGATCGACGCCCTGCAGGGCGCGACCGTGAGCGTGGACCTCGTCTGGGAGCTGCAGAGCGCCGACGCCCCGGCAGCCTGAGCCGCTCGCACGTGTGGCACCGGACCGAGCCAGCACCCAGCCCCACCGCCGAGCCGGTACCCGAGGGTGTGGCGGCCGGACTGTGGGGCTGGGTGCGGCTGCTCACCGGCACCGCCGCCCAGATCTACCTGGTGCTGCTCGCCGCCCTGACCGCGATCGCCCTGCTCCCGGCCGTGCTCGGCTGGAGCTCCACCGTCGTCCAGAGCGGGTCCATGGAACCGCACATCGACCCCGGTGACGTCGTCGTGCTCTCCGTGCTGCCCGGCGACCGGCCCGTGCCGCTCGGGGGCGTCGTGCAGTTCACCAGCCCGGCCGCCGCCCAACCCGACGGGATCGAACGGGCGGTGCTGCACCGGATCGTGATCGACCACCAGGACGGCACCTACGCCACCGCCGGCGACGCCAACGCCGACGTCGACTCGACCCCGCTCGTGCGGGAGCAGATCACCGGCCAGGCCCGCCTGCTGGTGCCCTTCATCGGACTGCCCGCCCTGTGGGCCGAGACCGGCCGGCACCTGCACCTGGCCCTGTGGGCCGCCGGCACCGTGGCCGCGCTCGCGCTCACCCTGGCGGTGTTCGTTCCGCGCAGCCGCAGCGAGGACGTCACCGACGGCCCGGACAGCGACCACGACACCCGGGAGCTTCCCGTGCTCGCCCGCCGCGGCGCCCTGGCCGTGGCCGGCGCCGCGGCCCTGGCCGGGCTGGTGTCCGGCCCGACGGCACCGAGCACCGCGGCCTTCACGGCCCGGACCGGGACCCGGGCCTCCTGGCGGGCTGCCGCCGCGCCGCCGGCGCTGACCGTGGGGCGGGCGGCCTCCTACGGCCTGCTGGCCTCCGCCGGCGTCGTCAACCAGACCCCGGGCGGGCACGAGACCACCGTGGGCGCCGATGTGGGAACCTCGCCGGGGACCACCATCGTGGCGCTGCAGAACAGCGGCTCGCGGCCCAACGTGACCGGCGCCGTCCAGGCCGGCACCCCGGCTGCGGCCGCTGCCATGACCGACGCCCGCGCCCTGGAGAGCGCCCTGCTGGCCCGGCCCGTCACCGCCACCCGCTCGACGGCACTGACCGGCCGGATCCCCGCCGGGGTCCACACCAGCACGACCGGCGCGTTCACCGTCTCCTCCACCCTGACCCTGGACGCCCAGGGGGACCCGACCGCGGTGTTCGTCTTCCGCGCCACCACCCTGAGCGCCGCCCTGAACAGCCAGATCGTCCTGGCCGGCGGAGCCCGAGCCGCCAACGTCTACTGGGTCGCGGCCGGGAACATCACCCTGGGAGCCAGTACCACCGCCCGTGGCACCTATCTCGCCCGCGGCACCATCACGGCCAACCTCAACTCCGGCGGCCCCACCCAGCGGTTCGTGCTGGAGGGTCGCCTGATCAGTCTGGGCACCGCATCCCCCGGCGGGACGGTCGAGGTGAACCGGCCCACCATCACGCTTCCCGCCTGAGCAGCCTCTCGCCCGGCGAGGACCCGGAGGCCCGTGCCAGGAGTCCGGCCGTCAGCACGCTCCGCCGGCCGCCGGGGCGGGGCCCGGTCACATGATGCCGGTGGGGACGAGCAGGGCCCACGCCAGGGCGGGGGCGAGGAGCACCACACCGCCGGCGTAGATCATGAGCTCACGGTAGACCCGCTGCCGGTCGTTCTCGCGGGCGTTGGCGACGACGAGGGCGCCGTTGGTGGAGAACGGGGAGATGTCCACGACGGTGGCGGCGATGGCGAGCGCAGCGACCGTGCCGGAGACGCTGAGGGTGCTGGCGGCCAGCAGCGGACCGGCCAAGGGGATGAACGCGGCCAGCAGGGCGGTCGAGGACGCGAAGGCGGAGCCGACACCGATCACGTAGCACAGCACCACGGCGACGAGCAGCGGGGCGCCGAGCGCCAAGGCCATGTGGGCGAGGCTGTCGATCACGCCCACGTGCTGGAGCAGGGAGACGTAGGTGATCATGCCCGCGACCAGCAGGACCGTGGACCAGGAGATGCCGTTGATGAAGCTCTGCTGCTCCTTGACGTTGATCAGCGCCAGGAGCAGTCCGGCCGAGAGGGCGACGAAGCCGATGGGCAGGTGGAAGCCCAGGGTGCACACCAGCATGGCGGCGATCAGGGCCAGGGTGAGGATCTGCTGGCCGCGGGGGCGTGCGGAACCGGCGGCGTCGAGGGCGGTGTGCTGGCCGGCCTCACCGTCGCGCAGCCGGCCGAGGGCGGTGAAGAGGACGAGGGTCAGCACGGAGAGGACGATGTTGATCGCGAAGCTGGCGGCGAACAGGGAGCCCCGGGAGACGGGGAAGCCGTTCTCGGCGGCCACGTCGTGCACCAGCACCCCGGCCACCGACAGCGGGGAGAAGCCGCCGGCGTGAGCGCCGTTGATGATGAACGCGCCCATCAGCACGGGGTGGAGGCGGGATTCGTAGGCGAAGCCGATGGCCGCCGGGGCCAGCAGGGCGACGGCGGCCGGGGAGAAGGTCCCCAGGGCGGTCAGGGCGGCGGCGATCAGGAAGAACATCCAGGGCAGCAGCATGGTCCTGCCGCGGACCAGGCGCACGCAGTTCTGCACGATGACGTCGATGGTGCCGTTGTGCTGGGCCATGCTGAAGAAGTAGGTCACACCGATGATCGTCAGCACGATGCCGGCGGGGAACTCCGCCAGGATCTCCTTGTCGTCCATGCCGAGCATGAAGTAGCCCACGCCGAACGAGGCGACCAGGCCCAGCACCCCGATGTTCACCGGCCACTTGGTGGCCACGACGAACATCACGACGAGGATGACGAGCGGGACGATCTGGGTGGCGGTCATGGCGGGCTCCGTGGTGGGGCCCTCCGGGTCGAGGGCGATGCCGCCCAGCACGAGGGCGACCAGACCCAGGACCCCGACACCGGCCGCCGAGAGCACCAGCCTACGGCGGCGGGGAGGAGCGTCGGGGCGGTCGTCCCGGGTGTCGCCGGCGGGGGCGACGGTCTTCTGCGCGGTCTCGGTCATGGTGGTCTCCTCGGGGGTGCTCCTGCGGCAGGCACGACGGCGGTGCCGGACGCCCGTAGGGGTCGGTGGCGGTGCCCGGTCCGGACGTGGGGGATCTGTCGGACGGGGTCCCCTGCGGCATCCGCGTCCGTGCCGGAGGCCGGGACTCCGGTCGGGGACCCCCTCGGGTGCCGCCTCGGTGATTGGCCTCACTAGAGATTGATGCACATCACACCTTAAGGCAATATCACATCCCTGCACCGGTGTGTAGAGATCCTTAACCCGAGGGCCTGGCCAGCCATTCTCCGCATGCTCCGGCTGCCGCGGCTTCGGAATGCAGGCAGCGCGGGAGGGGGTGCACGCGAGGATGTAGGCCGTGAAGCGTCCGGCGTCGGGCGTGAAGAAACGCTTCACACACCGACGCGAACGGTCGGGCCGCCCGACGAGGTGTGGGGACGGATCCCGGCCGGGACGCCTCTGGCCCGGGTCCGGCGCTCCGGGCCGGAGACCGCGGCAGATGGGACGAGGACAGGGCCCGTGCCGCCGGCGGCACGGGCCCTGTCGGGATAGGAGCTCGTCTAGGCGCGCCCGGCGGCCTTGACGACCAGGACGGGGCAGTCGACCTCCAGCAGGATCTTCTGCGCGACGCTGCCCATGATGAGCTTGCCCACCCGGGAGCGGCGGCGGATGCCGAGCACGATGAGAGCGGGCTGGGTGTCCTGGGCGACGGCGATGGCCTGGTCGCCGGCGTCGTGGATGGTCGGGGACGGCGGGATGACGGTGAGGTGGACTCCGGCGGCTTCGAGCTTGGCCTGGTCGATGGGCAGGTCCTCCGGGGCCGGTCCGTGGCCGTCGGCCTCGGTGGAGAGGACGGCCACGTCCCACCCCTTCTCCAGGGCGATCTCCTCGCCCACGAGCAGGGCGCGTCGGCCGAAGTCGCTGTCGTGGGCGACGATGAGCAGGTGCGGTCGGGTCATGATGACGCCTTTCACGGGTCGTGGGTGGTCGGACGGGGTCAGCCGACGAAGCGGGTGAGCAGGCCCTGTGGCAGGTCTACCGGCAGCAGGGAGGGCAGCGCCAGCAGCACGACCAGGGTCACCGCGGTGTAGATGACGACGACCTTGGTCCGGGCCCGGGCGACGAGGAGCAGGAAGGCGGGGACGAAGACCATGGCCGCCAGCAGGTACCCGCCGAGGTAGACCAGGGTCAGGAACCCCGCCATCCAGACGAAGGTCGTGGCCGCGGTGCGCAGATGCGGCCGGTAGGACCCGGTGGCCGGCCTGCCGCGGCGGGCGAGGATCTCCTTGACCAGCAGGGCGATCGAGAAGATCAGCCCGGCGCCGGAGACCAGCCGGGGCACCAGCGCGGCTTCCGGGGAGAAGCCGCTGGAGACGACCAGCCCGGCGGCGAACAGCACCACGGCGACGACCGCCACGCCCAGGGAGTAGGGGGAGTCGGCCAGCGGGGTCTCCGCGTCGGTCTCGATGTCGTGGGTGTCGTCCTTGTCGCTGCGGCGGCGGTGGCGGACGGTCTTGATGAGGTTCCACAGCGCCGGGATGATCAGGATGGCCAGGAAGACCAGCACTCCGGGGCGCAGCATCCACTCGAAGCCTTCGTAGAGGCTGTCGGTGAGGAAGTAGTAGCGCTCCAGCGGGATGGCCAGCACGAAGCCGATCAGGAACGGGGCGCGGGGAACGCCGGTGGTCTTGAGGAACCAGCCGGCCACCCCGAGCAGGACCATCACCCAGAGGTCGCCGAGCTGTCCGCCGTCCTGGTAGGAGCCCAGGAGCATGAGGACCACGAGCCCGGCCGAGAGCACGGCGAAGGGCACGGCGGTGAGCTTGGCGAGCTTGCCCACGGACAGGAAGCACAGCAGGGCCCCGAGGACGGAGGCGATGGCGAAGGACCACACGATCAGGTACATCAGGTCGAGGTTGTCCTCGATGATGGCCGGACCGGGCTGGATGCCGTAGGTCAGCAGCATGCCCAGCAGCAGCGCCGAGGGCACGCCGCCGGGGATGCCGAAGAGCAGGGTGGGGATCAGGTCCCCGGCCTCCACGGAGTTGTTGGCGCTCTCGGGGCCCACGATGCCGCGGGGGTCGCCCTTGCCGAACCTGGACTTGTCCTTGGCGGTGGCCACGGCCTGGCCGTAGGCCAGCCAGGTGCCGGCGGTGGCCCCGACACCGGGCAGGATCCCGGCCCAGATGCCGATCAGGGAGCCGCGGATGACCTGGGACCAGTGGGTGAGCCACTCGCGGATGCCGGCGAACCAGCCCCCGCCCACCCGGATCTGGGTGGTGTCCCCGCGGCGCTGGCTGGCGCGGCTGGCGATCTCGGCCAGGCCGAACACGCCCAGGGCCACGGCCACCAGGGACAGCCCGTCGCCGAGGAAGAGGCTGCCGAAGGTGAAGCGTTCCTCGGCGGTGGTGGGCGAGATCCCGACCATGCCCAGCAGCAGCCCGAGCATGCCGGCGGTCAGGCCCTTGAGGACGTTGCCGCGGGAGAGCACCGCGGCCAGAGAGACGCCCAGGACGGCGAGCATGAACAGTTCGGGGCTGGCGAAGGACAGCACCAGGGGCCGGGCCAGGGGGATGGCCAGGGTCAGGCCGATGGCCCCGATGATGCCTCCGGCCATCGAGGACAGGAACGCCAGGGACAGGGCCCGGGCGGCCTGGCCCTTCTTGGCCATGGAGTAGCCGTCGAGCATGGTCACCGACGCCGAGGCCGAGCCGGGGGCGCCGAGCAGGACGGCGGAGACGGTGTCGGAGGTGTGGACCACGGCCAGGGCCCCGATGAGCAGCGCCAGGGCGGGCTCGGGGTCCATGCCGAAGGTCACGGGCAGGAGGATGGCCACGGCGCCGGTGCCGCCCAGCCCCGGGATCAGACCCATGATCAGGCCTGCGGTCGCGCCGATGACGAGCATGATCAACAGGCTCGGATCGGTCAGGGAGCTCAGGGCCCCCAAAGCTGCATCAAGCATGGGATGTCCTCAGTGAACGGTGATGTCGTAGGACCTCTGGAGGAGGTCTCGGATGTAGGTGACGGTGTCGTCGGAGACCGTGTAGGCCTCCTGCACCTGGGCGGCGACGTCGTCGCCGGACTCCAGGGGATAGCCGCCCAGGATCTCCTCGGCCTCTTCCAGGAAGGCGGTGTCGGCGGCCATCTTCTGGGCCGACTCCCGCAGCAGGGCCAGGGCCTCGGGCGGGGTGTACTTCGGCGCCCACAGGCCCTTCTGGTAGGTGTAGGTCAGGCCGAGCACGGTCTTGTACGCCTCGAACTCGGGTCCGCTGGGCGCCTGTCCGTGCAGCTGCTCGTAGGCCTCCGCCACGGTGGGCACGTCCGGGAAGTTCGGGTCCCGCACGACCTCGCCGGCCTCGTTGAGCTGGCCGAAGGAGGCCAGCACCACGGCGTCGCCGTCCTCGACCATGCCCTCCACGGCCGACTCGTAGCTGGTGGTGGTCTGGTAGTCCAGGTCGATCTCCCCGCGCTGCAGCGCCAGGTTCACCGGGCCGCGGCCCTCGAAGCCGAAGGTGGCGGTGACGTCGGCGTCCAGCAGGTCGAAGGCGATCAGGGTGGTGATGTCCAGGCCGGTGGCGGTGATCCCGCCGAACTCCAACGGGGTCTCCCGGTCCACGAGGTCCTCCACGCCCTGCACGCCGGCGTCGGTGCGGGCGTAGATGACCCCGCCGGTGCCGTTGACCAGCACGGGCTCGAGCTCGTCGAAGGAGTAGTGCACCGCTTCGCGCTCCAGCAGCCAGGGCACCACGGTGGTGGCGGTGCTGACCAGCAGCTCCGTGCCGTCGGGCTCGGCGGAGGTGACGAACTGGTTGCTGCCGGTGATGCCCTCGCCACCGGCCTCGTTGATCGGGGAGAAGCCGGGCTGTCCGGGGATGTGCTCGGTCATCTCCGCCCCGATGAAACGGGCCCAGGTGTCGGTCCCCCCGCCCTCGGCCAGCGGGATGAGCAACGAAAGGGTCTCCCCGGCGTAGTCGCCGTCGGTGGTGGTGGCCGGGGGGTTGAGGATGTCCCCGCCCAGCACGGTGGCCACCAGGCCCAGGACCCCGAATCCGGCCACCGCCGCCAGCACGGTCCGGCGCGTGGGAGCCGGCGGGTCGGGGCGCTGGTCCTCGGCCTCTCCCCCGGGGTTCTCGGGGCGTGGGTCCTGCACGGGCTCAGTCATGGTCGGCTCCTCGGGCGGTGGTCCCGACGGATGCGGCGGCTTCGGCGCCGGGGGCCTCGGGCAGGTGGATGGTGGTGGTGGCGATGGTGCGGGCGGTGCGGTCGACGCCGACGACCAGGGTGCCGTCGTTCTCCTCGGACCAGGTGTCGATCACCCCGGCGGGGGTGCGCAGCCACAGGGTGCCCTCCGGGGTGTCCCCGACCATGTCGTGCAGCACGGTGCCGGGAGTGCGGGTGGCCAGGGTCAGGGCGATGCTGCCGGTGATGGCCAGGGCCGGGTGCGGCTTGCCCATCGACAGCATCATCACGTTGACGTCGCAGGTCGGGTCGGCCGGGGCGGGGGCGGCGACGATGGCCAGCTTGGGGATCGCCCGGGCGGCCCCGTCGATCGTGGGGGCCAGGCCCATCCGCACCGCCGCCTGCCGGCGCACGCGCTCGAGGGTGTCCAGCTGCAGCTCCACCCCGGTGCGCCAGGTCTCGTACCGGGCCGGGTCCAGGCCCAGCTCCTCGGCCCGGACGATGACCACCGGCGCCCCGGCGTCGACCATGGACACCGTCAGGGGCGTGCCGCCGGCGGTGATCGTGTCGGTGGCCGAACCGGTGGGCAGCAGCGCACCGGTGGTCTTGCCGGCAGGGTCCTGGAAGCCCAGCCCCACCCGGTAGCCGGGGAAGGGCACCCCGGGCATCTGCGCGTCCGGGACGGAGGGCAGGGCCCGGTGGGGGGTGGGGACCCGCTGGACGATGATCTGGCCGGTGTTGGTGTTGCGGGTGACGATGCGGGTCATTCCCTCGGCGGGAGTGATCCAGCCCTTCTCCAGGGCGTACAGGCCCACGACGGCGGAGCAGTTGCCGCAGTTGCTGCCCCAGTCGACGGTGGCCTCCTCGATCCCCACCTGGGCGAAGGTGAACTCCACGTCGACCTCGTCGTCGGCGGGAGCCCGGTGGAGGATCACCGCCTTGCTGGTGGTCGAGGTCGCCCCGCCGACCCCGTCGATCTGCCGGGGGTCGGGGCTGCCGAACAGCCTCGGCAGCAGCGCATCCACGCTCGAGCCGCTCGCCTGCAGATGCTCGCTCTCGAACACCCAGCACTTGCTGGTGCCGCCGCGCATCCATTCCGCTTCGATCTTCATGGGGGTGACCACGTCTCCTCGTCTCTCCGTCCGGTGGTGGGACTGAGATGAGATTGAGCCAGGTCACAAATTAAGACAATGTCGACTTTCTCCAGTGGGATGTAGGTATGCTTCATTCGTTACCGCCATCGGCTTCGCCACGGCGACATTTCCCGGCGGGGGTCCCCGCGGAGCCCCGGAACCCCTCGGATGACCGGGGTGGATGCAGTCGATGAACGATTCGAGGAGGAGGGTGAACCGTTGCTTCACGACGAGGGCCAGCACTTGTTCGACATCCGGCGCCTGGCGCTGCTGGTGGAGGTGGTGGAGCAGGGCTCGATCACCGCGGCGGCGGAACTGATGATGTACACGCCCTCGGCCGTGTCCCAGCAGCTGCGCAAGCTCGAGCAGGAGGTCGGCCAGCCCCTGCTCAACCGCCGCTCCCGCGGGGTGGTGCCCACCGAGGCCGGGCAGGTGCTGGCCGACCACGCCCGGAAGATCGTGCGGCAGATGCGGGCCGCGCAGTCCGACCTGGATCAGATCGCCGGGCTCAAGCGCGGTTCCCTGACCATCGGCACCTTTCCCACCCTGGCCGGGTCCTTCCTGCCCACCGTCATCAGGGTGTTCAAGAAGCGCTACCCGGCCATCAACCTGTCGGTGCGCAGCGCCCGCTTCGACGAGCTCGTCGCCGATCTGGAATCCGGGACCACCGGGCTCTGCCTGCTGTGGGACTACCCCTGGAATCCCTTCGAGGACGAGACCGTCCGGGTCACCGAGGTCTTCCAGGAGTCCACCGTCGTCCTGGTGGCCCGGGGCCACCGCCTGGCCGACCGGGAGGAGATCACCATGGAGGAGCTGCGTCACGAGTCGTGGATCGTGCGCGCCGAGGCCCACCCGGTGGTGGAGGTCCTGCAGCGGTCCGCCCACGAGGCCGGGTTCGAACCGACCATCGGGTTCCTGGCCAACGACTACCAGGAGGCCCAGGCCATGGTCAGCGTGGGCATGGGCGTGGCCATGGTGCCCAGGACCGCCGTGGCTCTGCAGCACCCCGACGTGCGGGTGCTGCGCCTGGGTCCCGAGGCTCCGCAGCGCCGTGTGCTGCTGGCCCAGCGCCAGGACAAGGTCTACGCTCCGGCAGAGGTGGCCTTCCACTCCACCCTCCTGGAGGTCGCCCGCGAACGGGCCGGCGACTACCTCTAGCCGGGGCCGGCGAGACGCCCCCGCCCCGGGGAGCGGACACCCTGAAGCACTCCGGGAAGGACGATCCATGACGTTGCAGTGCGCGGTGATCGACGACTACCAGGACGCCGCCCGCCGCTTCGCCGACTGGTCCCAGCTGGGTGACCGGGTGGAGCTGACCGTGTTCACCGATCACCTCACCGACGAGGATGCGGTGGCCCACCGGCTGGCGCCCTTCGACGTCGTGGTCATCATGCGCGAACGCACCCCCTTCCCCGCCACCCTGCTGGCCCGGCTGCCCCGGCTGCGGCTGCTGATCACCTCCGGGATGCGCAACGCCGCCGTCGACCTCGCCGCGGCCCGGGCGCAGGGGGTCACCGTGTGCGGCACCGCCAGCAGCACCGCACCTCCGGTGGAGCTGACCTGGGCCCTGATCCTGGGCCTCGTCCGCCATCTCGTCCCGGAGAGCACCGCCCTGCGGGACCGCGGCCCGTGGCAGCAGACCGTGGGCGGCGACCTGCACGGAGCCACCCTGGGCCTGCTGGGGCTGGGCCGGATCGGCACCCAGGTCGCCCGCATCGGGGCGGCCTTCGGCATGGACGTGCTCGCCTGGAGCCAGCACCTCACCCGTGAGCGCGCCGAGGCGGCCGGGGTCCGGCCGGCGGCCTCCAAGGAGGCGCTGCTGGCCGCCGCCGACGTCGTCTCGATCCACCTGGTGCTCGGCGAGCGCACCCGCGGGCTGCTCGGGGCCCAGGAGCTGGCCCTGCTGAAGCCCACCGCCTACCTCGTCAACACCTCCCGGGCCGGGATCGTGGACCAGGACGCCCTGCTGGACGCCCTCCGGCACCAGCGGATCGCCGGGGCCGGCCTGGACGTCTTCGCCGAGGAACCGCTGCCGGCCGACTCCGCGCTCCGGGACCTGCCCAACGTGCTGGCCACCCCGCACCTGGGCTACGTCACCGCCCGCAACTACCGGGCCTACTTCACCCAGGCCGTGGAGAACGTCCGGACGTTCCTCGACGGCGCCCCCGTCCGGCTCCTGTGACCGGCCGGGGGCGGCATCCTCGTGCACGGCCCGGAGTTCAACGGCCCGGGCTCAACGCACCGTCGCGGTGCGGGGCGGTGGTGCGGTACTGCCGCGGCGTCAGCCCGTAGGCCTCGTGGAAGACGCGGGAGAAGTGGGACGGGTTGACGAGGCCCCACCGGGCGGCGATACCGGCGATCGTCCAGTCGCGGTACCGGGGATCGACCAGATCGCGACGGCAGTGCTCCAGGCGGCGGGCCCGGATCCACTCGTTGACGGTGGTGCCCTCGGCCTCGAACAGTTTGTGCAGGTAGCGCACGGAGATGTGCTGGGCCTCGGCCAGCGTCGCCGGCCCGAGTTCTACGTCGCCCAGGCGGTCCTCGGCGCAGGACTGCACCTGGGCGAGCAGCGACGCGGCACGGGTGATTTCCACGGACGGCCGGTGCTCCTCGAGGGTCTCGGTGAAACAGGCGGAGAGGACGTCGAGCACGGCATCGTCCAGGAACGGACCGACCTTCCCGGGGCCGGTGAGGGTCTTGCGGCCCAGGCCGGCGAGGAAGGGGGCGGCCAGCGCCCCGGCTCCCGCGCGGCCGGCGATGCGGCGGGCGGTGACATGGCGCATGGCGTCGGCGGTGACCCGCAGCAGGGGGCGAGGGAACATGGCCACCAGGACCCGGAAGTCCTCGTCGTAGACCAGCTCGAAGGGGCGTGTGGTGTCGTAGACCGTGAGGTCCCCGGGGGTGAGCAGGGCCTCTCGGCCGTCCTGGCGCACGATGCCGGTGCCGGCCACCTGGAGGCTGACCTTGTAGAAGTCGTGGTCACCGGCGTCGATCGACCCCCGGGTGCGCAGCACGCGATGCGGCAGGGCGGCGACCTCCGAGAGGACGACGGCCCCCAGGGTGGCCGTGGCCATGCTGGCCCGGAAGTCCGTGCCGCCGTGCGCATCGACCTGCAGCGGGCCGAACTCCCCGGTGACCGCGCGCTGAAAAGTACGTGGTGAGCCGAAGCTCTCTGCCCGTGGAGCCGGTGCCAGCTCAGTCATGATGCTCCTCGTCCGGGGGCCGGGTCGGTGAGGGGCGCGTCGTGCGCACCGGGTACCTGATCCAACCATCGCCCACCCATGATCGGCCAATCCCGTGTGACCCTCAACACGGACTGTGCACTGGGTGACACATGTCGTTCCCCCAGGGACAAGACCGTGCGGCTCCTGCGGCGAATACTCGATGGCAATCCATCGTGGACCGCCTCACCCCGCCGGCCCCGCCAGGTGGCGCCGGCTTCGGCGCCGGTGATCCGCCACGTCCGACCGATCAGGGGGTCACCATGTCTTCACCGGCCGCATCCCGCACTCACGCCGAGGCCCGTCCCGGACCGGAACAGCACTCCGGCTCCGAGCTGCACGCCCGCTTGTCCTGGAAGGACGCCTTCGCGATGTCGATGGCCGTCTCCGGCGGGCTCTACGTCTCCTTCGGGGCCACCGTGGCCGTGGTCGGGGGCCTGTCGGCGATGTCCCTGTGGGCCTTCGCGGCGCTGATCGGCTGGGTGCAGAACAGCCTGTTCGCCGAGATGGCCTCGATCTTCCCGGACAAGCCCGGCGGGGTGCCGATCTACGCCCACGAGGCCTGGCGGGAACGCTTCGCCCCGGCCGGGGCGCTGGCCACCTTCGGCTACTGGTTCGGCTGGTCGGCGGTGATCTCGATCGTCAGCGTGACCGCCGGGGCCGTCGTCGCCGCCCGCTGGCTGCCCGAGGCCACCTGGGCGGTGGACCTGGGGGTGGCCCAGCTGGCCCCGGCGCAGCTGATCGGCATCGGGCTGATCCTGCTCATCATGGTGCCCAACCTCTTCGGCGCCCAGCCGGCCGCCTGGGTGAACAAGGTGATCGGGGTGCTGCTGCTGGCCTCCTTCGCGGTGTTCGTCGCCGCCCCCCTCGTCTCCGGCGAATGGCGGGCCCCGAACCTCACCTGGGGTCTGGGCGATCTGGCCGCCGCCCCCTGGGCCACGCTCCAGCTGGCCCTGGTATGGCTGTACCTGATCGGCTGGACCGCCTACGGCACCGAGATGTGCGCCGCCTTCATGCCCGAGTACCGCTCGCGGAAGGACGGCAGGAAGGCGCTGCTCACCTCCGGGGCGTACACCTTCGGGATCTTCCTGCTCGTGCCCTTCGGCGTCGGCGGGCTCGTCACCCAAGAGGAGGCCGCGGCGGATCCGGCCGGGATGTTCGTCACCGCCTTCACCCGCGTCCTGCCCGCCGGCCCCCTGGCCGATGTGATGCTGCTGGCCATCCTGGCCGCCCTGCTGATGGGGGTGAACGCCTCGATGGCCGACGGCTCCCGCACCCTCTACGGTGCCGCGATCGACGGGCTGGCGCCCCGGCAGCTCGAGAAGCTCAACCGCCACGGGGTGCCGGCCCGGGCGATCCACGCCGCCGTGGTGATGAACGTCGTGCTCATCGTCTTCATCGCCAACCCGATCTCCATCCTGGTCGCGGCCAACCTGGGCTACCTGCTGGCGATCCTGCTGGCCCTGGCCGGCTTCCTCGTCCTGCGCCGCGACCACCCCGAGTACGACCGGCCCTTCCGGGTGGGACGCCACGCGGTGCCCCTGGCCGCGGTGCTGGTCGCCTACACCGCGGTCGTGCTGGTGGTCGGGGCCCTGTCCACCGAGCTGACCGGCTACGGCGGGCCCAAGGAACTGGCCATCGGCATCGGCATCCTGGCCCTGTCCCTGGCGCTCTACCTCTACCGCCGCCGCGTCCAGGACCACCTGCCCCTGCTGCGCGACCCCCGACCCACCACGGCCGCCACCCCGTCCCCCGGATTCCGCTGAGTCCGACCCGTCCGATCCAGATCCGGAACACCCCGCCCGAAAGGAACCACCATGTCCGAGGTCCTCTCCGCCGTCTTCCACGCCGACACCGGCACCACCGCTCCCGAGCCCTTCGAGGTCGGCACCGTCCGGTGGCTGCGCAAGCCCGGGCAGGGCGGGCGCGAGGCCCTGTCGGCCGGGATCTGGGAGGTCACCCCCGAGCAGGCCCCGGAGGCCTTCGACCTGCCCATCCACCAGGACGAGAGCATCTACATCGTCGCCGGCCACCTGCGCATCCAGGTGCAGGACGGAGACGTCTTCGACCTCACCGCCGGATCCATGGCCTCCTTCACCGAAGGCGCGACGACCCGCTGGCAGGTCCTGGAGCCCACCGTCGAGTTCTTCGTCTACAGCTGAGCCGGCGGCGCCGCGTGCGTGCCGCCGGCTGCCGTTCCCATTCCGATCCCCGCCGAAGGAGTACTTCCCATGACCACCGACAACTCGTTCCAGGACTACGTGCCCGTCGATCAGTGGCCCTCCGTGTCCACCATGCTCGACGGCTTCGGGGACCAGACCCTTCCCGCCTCCCCGGCCCTGGCCGGCACCAGCGTGACCCTGCGGGGCGAGGACGGCCGACGCTTCACCCTGGGCTTCCACGATGCCTCCTCCCTGACCTGGGCCGTCGCCGCCGCGGCGGACGATCCGGAGAGCGTGGAGGCCACCTACAAGGCCGTCGAGGCCCGCCCGGGGATCTTCATCATCGACGTCGTGCACGGCGAGGACCGGCAGATGCGCGATGTCACCGTGGTCCTGAACCAGGACACCGGTGCGGCCACCGTGGCCGTCTCCGCGCTCCACGAGCAGGACGGCGCCGTCAAGGGCGGCACCGAGTTCACCCACGCCCGCGTCGAGGGCACCGAGGCAGCCCTCCACGCGCGTTCCGCCGGGCTGGTGGGCAAGCGGATCTACTACCGCTACAGCGACGTGGAGGCCTACGAGCACATCTACCTCACCCCCGGCACGTTCGTGTGGCACTGCCTGCGCGGTGGGGAGAAGGGACTGGCCGACGTCGACCGGACCCTGACCTTCGAGGTGGCCGAGGACCTCTACCTCTTCTTCTGGACCGAGCGGGTCATGACCGTGGAGTCGGTGCTGCTGGTGGACCTGCGCGAGCAGCGCTCGATCGGGCGGATGTTCGGCTGGGACGACACCACCGCCGAACCGCTGGTGCTGCCCTTCAACTCACGGCTCACCGTCATGAACACCACCGAATACCCGCAGGACCACCACAAGCACTGAGCACCGGCCCGGCCCCACCCCCGGCCGCGCCCGTGTCCACCCCGTCTGTCCACCCCCGTCGGAGGAAAACGATCATGACCGAGAACATCAGTGACGTCGTCGTCATCGGCGCCGGCTTCGCCGGGCTGACCGCTGCCCGGGAGCTGTCCCAGCGCGGGCACACGGTGACCGTCCTCGAGGCGAAGGACCGCATCGGCGGGCGCACCTGGCTCGAGGACCGGTTGGGCCGGCCCCTGGAGCTCGGCGGGACCTGGGTGCACTGGATCCAGCCCTTCGTGTGGGCCGAGATGGGCCGCTACGGCATCAAACCCGTCGCCGGCCCGGAGTTCACCACCGGCTACCGCCGCGTCGACGGGCAGATCGTCAAGGGCGGGGCCCAGGAGATCCTGGCGCTGATGGACGAGGCGAACACCCGCCTGCTGGCCCCGGCCCGGGAGGTCTTCCCGCTGCCGTGGGAGCCGCTGCACAACCCCGTGTGCACGGAGATCGACCGCATCACCCTGGCCCGGGCCATCGACGACCTGGACCTGGACCCGCAGGTGGACCAGTTGGTGCGGTCGTTCTGGGCGCTGAACTTCAACGGTCGCCTGGACGAGGCGGCCTACACCCAGGCCCTGCGCTGGGCGGCGATCTCCAACGGGGACTGGATGCTGATGTTCGAGGCCTGCGCCACCTACAAGATCGCCGGCGGCACCAGGACGCTCATCGAGGCGATCCGCGCCGACGCCGAGATCGACCTGCGCCTGAGCACCCCCGTCACCGCCGTGGACCAGTCGGACAGCACGGTGTCCGTCACCACTGCCGACGGGGCCCGGTTTACCGCCGCCGCCGTGGTCCTCACCCTGCCCCTGGGCGCCCTGGGCGGCGTCGAGTTCAGCCCGGCGCTGTCCGCGCCCAAGGCGAAGGCCGTCGAACGGGGTCAGGCCGGGCGCGGGGCGAAGCTGTGGATCACGGTGAAGGGCGAGCAGGAGCGGTTCGTGGCCTTCGCCCCGGCGGAATCAGCGCTGAACTTCGTCCAGGCCGAGTACTTCGACGCCGGCACCACCACCCTGGTCGCCTTCGGCCCCGACGCCACCGCCGTGCCCACCGACGACGTCGCCGCCGCCCAGGCGATGCTCGATGAGCTCGTGCCCGGGCTGGAGGTCCTGGAGGTCACCGGCCACGACTGGGTGGCCGACCAGTACGCCGGGGAGACCTGGCCCATGCACTACGCCGGGCACCTCACCGAGTGCTTCGAAGACCTGCAGCGCCCCGACGGGCGGGTGTTCCTCGCCGGGGCCGACTACGCCACCGGCTGGGGCGGCTTCATCGACGGGGCCATCGAGAGCGGACTGACCGCCGCCCGCCGGATCCGGGAGCTGCTGGCCCATTCCCATCCCGCGGAGGCCCGGCTCACCGTCTGAGCTTCCGCTCCACAGACCGCCGGGGCGAGTTCCCGGCCGTCGTCGGGCCTGCCCCGGCTCCACCCCCTCCCCGAGGTCGCCGCCACCCGCTGTCCGGCACCGACTCGGAATCCATCGACCATCGCGATCCACCCGATCACGACCCAGGAGAACCACCATGACCGTCGAGTCCCCTGCCCTGTCCACCTTCTCGAGCGCGGCCGAGCTGCTGGCCGTGATCCAGCCCGCCGCCGGCGGGCGCACCCTGCTCGACCCGGCCACCGGTGAGGTCGTCGGCCGGGCCCCCGAGCACACCGTCGCCGAGCTGGACGCCGCCGTCGCCGCGGCGCGGGCCGCCCAGCCCGGGTGGGCCGCCCGTGGCCACGCCGAACGCTCGGCGCTGCTCGTGGCCGCCGCGGAGGCCGTGGAGGCCTCCGCGGAGGCGCTGGCCGAGCTGCTGAGCCGGGAGCAGGGGAAGCCGCTCAACGGCGCCGGGGCCCGCTTCGAGGTCGGCGCGTGCGCGGCGTGGCTGCGCGCCACCGCCGCCCTGCCCCTGGAGCCGGAGGTCCTCGTCGACGAGGACGGCACCCACGCCGAGCTGCACTACCGACCCCTGGGCGTGGTCGGGGCGATCGGACCGTGGAACTGGCCGATGATGATTCACACCTGGCAGATCGCCCCGTCCCTGCGGATGGGCAACACCGTGGTGGTCAAGCCCTCGGGGTACACCCCGCTGTCGGTGCTGGCCCTGGTCCAGGTGATCAACCAGGTCCTCCCTGCCGGCGTGCTGCAGGTGGTCACCGGGGCCCGGGAGATCGGTGAGTCCCTGGTCGCCCACCCGGGGGTGGACAAGATCATGTTCACCGGCTCCACCCCGGCCGGGAAGGCGATCATCCGCAACTCCGCCGACACCGTGAAACGCCTGACCATGGAACTGGGCGGCAACGACGCCGGCATCGTGCTGCCCGACGTCGACCCGGCCGCGATCGCCGAGACCCTGTTCTGGGGGGCGTTCCTCAACACCGGCCAGACGTGTGCGGCGCTGAAGCGCCTCTACGTCCACGCCGACGTCCACGACGCCGTGTGCGAGGCCCTCACCGCGGTCGCCGCGGCCATGCCCATGGGGGTGGGCCTGGACGAGAACAACGTGCTGGGCCCGCTGCAGAACCAGGCCCAGTACGACGTCGTGGCCGACCTCGTGGAGCACGCCAGGGCCGGCGGCGGCCGGGTGCTCATCGGCGGCAACCCTGAGAAGGACCGGCCCGGATACTTCTATCCCACCACCCTGGTGGCCGATCTGGACAACGACAACCCGCTGGTCGCCGAGGAGCAGTTCGGCCCGGCCCTGCCCATCGTCCGGTACACCGACGTGGAGGAGGCCATCACCATGGCCAACGCCCTGGAGGTCGGCCTGGGAGCCTCGGTGTGGTCGGGTGACCCCGCCCGGGCCCGAGAGGTCGCCGCCCGCCTCGAGGCCGGGACCGTGTGGATCAACAAGCACGGCAACGTCGACCCCCGGATCCCCTTCGGCGGAGCCAAGCAGTCCGGCTACGGCCTGGAGTTCGGCGTGGAAGGCCTCAAGCACCTCGGCGCACCCCAGGTCATCAACGGCTAGGCACCTCCGTGTGAACGGCGCCGGCACCCCGTCGAGGAGGTGCCGGCGCAGCCGGTGAGCAGGGCGGGAGCGGCGGTCGCCGCGCAGGTGGTGACGCCTGCGCGGCGACCGTGTCGAGGCGCCGTCACGGAATCCGAGGCCTCGGTTCGACGGGGACCGTCGCGGGGAGTTCAGGCGCGGGCGCGGCGGCGGGCCACCAGCGCGGAGCCGGCCACGGCCAGGGCCCCGGCGCCGGCCACGGCGATCGCGGCGGCAGTGCCGGTGCCGGTCTGCTGGGTGACGCCGGTGTCGGCCCCGCCCTCGGGCATCGCGCCCATCTGGGAGGCAGCCAGGGTGCCGCAGGCCGCCGGCAGGGTCGCGGCCGCCGGCAGCGACGGGTCGAGGTCGCTCATCTTCTCGGCCGCCGCGGCCGGCATCTTGGCCGGGTCCACCCCGTGGACGACCACGACCGCGGTGCCGGCCTGCAGGGCCTCGGCGGTGGCCGCGTCCAGCTCGAAGGTCCGCTCGTAGGTGTAGGCGGACCCGCCCGGGAAGCGCTCCACGGCCAGACCGGAGTCGGGGCTGGTGTCGCCCTCGAGGGTCAGGGAGGTGCCGATCATGCCGTAGGAGGGGTGGCCCTCGGTGGTGTTGACCACCCCGTCGCCGTCGGTGTCGGCCTCGGGGCCGGGGCAGGTGCCCTGGCCGTGGATGTGGATGTGCTGGGCGTGGGGGAAGGGTCCGTCCATGAAGGTCTCCGCCGCGCCGGTGACGTTCATCGTGACGGTGGCCTCGGTGCCGTGGACATCGACCATGACCTCCCCGGTGGTGCCCGAGTTGTTCAGGGTGCTCAGGGTCGCCTGGGAGGACCAGGACTCCTGGGCGTGGTCGGCGGCCAGCGCGGGGGCGGCCGAGAGGGTCATCGCGCCCAGGGCGAGGGTGGGAACGGCAAGCAGACGCATCGTCGTGTTCATCATCGTGTCCTTCGTCGTGCCGGGTCTGCACAGCGGGGTGTGTGCACGGGGAGTTCGGAGCCGATCACCGCCCGGACGGGTGGGCCGGGAGAAAACTTCGGAGGAACTTCCGCCGCGGTGCTCCCGGTGCAGGGACACGACCGCCGGGTCCGTCACCGCGAGGCGTGGCAGGGTGCCGCCGGTGCACGCCCACGCCGTGCGCAGGGGACGGTGCCCTCGAGTCGGGTGGTTCCCCACCTCGTCGACCGCGGCGGACCCATCCGTTGGGCGGTCGGCGGCGAACTGCAGACATGACCCGTCCTCCCGCCCTGTGGGCCTGTGGCCGCCACGGCCGGACCGCGCCCGGCCGCCGGTCCCACCGGACCCTGCGGGAGGCTCCGTGAACACGCTGTGCGCCTGGCCCTGGGACACCGATCACGTGCACGAGTGGGTGGCCCTCTACGCGGTGGACGCCCTGGAGCCGGTCGAGCAGGCCGCCTTCGAGGCGCATCTGCCGGGATGCCCCTGGTGTGCGGTGCAGATCGCCGGCTACGCCGAGGTCACCGCCCGTCTGGCGCAGGCGGTGGCCCGACACCCACCGCCGGCGCTGCGCCGGTCCGTGCTGGAGGCCGTCCACCATGCCCGGGCCCTGGTCCGGGCTGCCCAGGGCGCGCACGGCCGGTGGGCACCGTCCGCGCGATCCCGGCAGCAGCTCACCACCAGGGATGATGAGCGTGTGCGCCATCTGCTGTCCGCATCCGACGTGGCCGTCCACCGGATCGAGGTGGAGGGACGGGCCGCCGCCGTGGTCGTGTCCCGCGAGGCGGGCACCGCCCTGTTCGTCGCCCCCGACCTGCTCGATCCCGGGCCGGGCCGGGAGTACCAGCTGTGGCTGATCGACGACGGGGGGCCTGTCCCGGATGTGACCGTCCCCGGTGGGCGGGTCCGCACCTGGTTGGCCGGGAACGTGGCCGGTGCCGGAGCGATCGCCGTGACCGTCGAACCGGCCGGGGGCTCCACCACCCCCACGTGGCCGGCGCTGGCCGCCGCCGGGATCTGAGCCGGGCCACGCCATGACCACCCCGACCCCGCCGTGGAGGAGCACCTGGGCACCGGGCACCACCCGGCCCGACGGCCCACCGGCCCACCCGCCATCGCCGGTGCGCCCGCTCGCGCGCGTGGTGCGCGGGGTCGTCGCCGGTATCCTCTCCACCGCCCTGGCGGGCGCCTCGCACGTCGCCGTGGACCCGGCGGCCCCGGACCCGGTGGCGGTGTCCGCCGCGGTGGCCGCCGCGGTCGGGGTGTGCGTGCTGCTGGCCGGGCACCGGATGGGTC
The DNA here is from genome assembly GCF_053711175.1 of Kocuria sp. KH4. NCBI lineage: Bacteria > Bacillati > Actinomycetota > Actinomycetes > Micrococcales > Micrococcaceae > Kocuria > Kocuria sp. KH4. Next base: position 5,468 of record NZ_JBSJYX010000032.1, on the reverse strand, counting down.
CGGTGCGCCTGGGTGCGGCGGTGGCCCTGAGCCAGGGGAGCTATCACCTGCTGTTCTCCCTGCCGCACGGGAACACCGCCGGCGCTCATGCCGGGCAGCGGGCCGACCTGGCCGCCGCCCACCCCCATCCCCCACCAGGGGCGCTGTTCCCCGATCTCCCCTCGGCCGGGACCATATACTGGCCGATGCTGCTGATGCACCTGCTGGCCGTGGTGGTGACCTATCTCCTCCTGCGCCACGGGGAACGAGCCTGGTGGTCCCTGGTCGACGCCCTGGGCGCCCTGGCCCGAAGGGTCCTCGCACCGGTCGTTCCACGGATCACCGCTCCACGCCCCCTCAGGCGATCCCACCGGCCTCTCCCCCACGATTTGCAGGACCTCGGTCACGCCCTGCGGATCATCACCCCTCGCGGGCCGCCCGTTCCGCTGTCCTGAGTTCCCCTTCCCGTCCTGTCGCGGCGGCGGCACACCGTCGTCGCCCCGTGGAACGGGCGCCCCACCCACTTCTCGAGGGACCCACCGGCCGCGCTCATCGGCCGTCCGTGCACGCTCCGCGACCCCGCCCGGCGGTGGTCTCCCCCGACCTCTCCGACAGGTGAACCCACCATGCCCACTGCCACCACCCTCGATCCCCGTCCGCCCCAGCCCCCGCCTCCGCCGACCTCGCGGGGGTGGGGGAAGCAGCTGCTGCTGCGCCTGCACTTCTACATCGGCGTGTTCATCGGCCCCTTCCTGCTGATCGCCGCGCTCTCCGGGGCCGCCTACGCACTGAGCCCGCAACTGGAGCGAGCCGTCCACGCCGACGCCCTGACCGGCACCGTCACCGATCGGCCGCTGTCCCTGGACGCCCAGGTCGCCGCCGCCCAGGAGGTCACCGGCCTGCAAGCGACCCCGGCGGCAGTGCGCCCGGCCACCGACGGGGGCACCACCCGGGTGATGTTCACCGACCCGGCGCTGGGTGCCTCCGAGCACCGGGGGGTGTTCGTGGATCCGGGCACCGGGGAGGTGGTCGGGGACGAGACCGTTTACGGCACCAGCGGGTCCCTGCCGGTGAGCACCGCCATCTCGCGGTTCCACCGCAGCCTGGGGCTGGGTGAGCCGGGGCGGCTCTACAGCGAGTTGGCCGCCTCCTGGCTCGGCGTCGCCGCGGTGACCGGTCTGGGGCTGTGGGGCGTCCGGTGGCGGAGGGCCCGGGCCGGACGGAAGGCCCGTGGTCTGCTGACCCCGGAGCTCAAAGACAGCAATCGGTATCGGCGGACCGTGTCCTGGCACGCGGCCACCGGGGTGTGGCTGGCGGCGGGTTTCGTGTTCCTCTCGGCCACCGGCCTGACCTGGTCCACCTACGCCGGGGCCAACGTGAGCGCGCTGCGCACGACGCTGGGGTGGACCACCCCGGTGCTCGAGAAGACCCTGGACCCCGCCCAGGAACCGGCCGGCGGGAACGAGCACGCCGAGCACACCGGCAACCACGACCACACCGCCATGACGGAGGCCACCGGCCAGGACACCGGGTCCTTCGACGTGGTGCTGGCCACCGCCCGTGAGGCCGGGATTGACGCCGACATGGTGGAGATCAAGCCCGCCGCCGAGGCCGGTACGGCCTGGTCGGTGGCCGAGATCGACCGGTCCTGGCCCACCCAGGTCGACGCGGTGGCCGTGGATCCGGCCACCGGGCAGGTCGGCGACCAGGTGCGCTTCGCCGAGTACGGGACCATGGCCAAGCTCGCCCAATGGGGCGTGGCCGCCCACATGGGGGTGCTCTTCGGTCCGCTCAACCAGGTCGTGCTGCTCGTGCTCGCCCTGGGGCTGGCGGCGATGGTGGTGTGGGGTTATCTGATGTGGTGGCGCCGCCGCCCCACCCGCGCCACCGGTCTCACCGCCGGGGCGGCCCCCGTGCGCGGCGGCTTGCGCCGGGCGCCGTGGGCCGCCGTGGCCGGCGTCGCCGTGGTCGTCGTGGCCCTGGGGATGTTCTTCCCGCTGTTGGGCATCAGCCTGGCCGCGTTCCTGGCCCTGGACCTGGCCCTGGGAGCGGTGGCCGCACGCCGCAGAGCCCCCTGAGCGAACAGCAGCACGGCAGGGGCGCCCGGCGCACGTGGTGCACCGGGCGCCCCTGCCCGGCGTCCTGCGCCCGACGCCGGCGCCGCAGACGGACCCCCATCGGTGCGGGCCCGCCGCCCCCGGCGTGGGCTGTCCCCCATGGTCCGGGGGCGCGAGGGCCATGCCGCGTTTGAAGCTTTGGCGAAGATTGCCGCCGGGACGGGCTGAGGGGCGTCCGGCCCGGTGGGGTGGGGACACACTGGAAGCATGAACCCTGGCGCCGACTCCACCACCGCTGCGGGGCGGGTGCTGGTGGTCGATGACGAGAGGCCGCTGGCGCAGATGGTGGCCACCTACCTCTCCCGGGCCGGCTACGACGTCGCCCAGGCCCACACCGGCCCTGCCGCCCTGGAGGCCGCGCGGGCGTACCCGCCGGACGTGGTGGTCCTGGACCTGGGGCTGCCGGGACTGGACGGGATCGAGGTGTGCCGACGGCTCCGGGAGTTCACCTCCTGCTACGTGCTGATGCTCACCGCCCGCGGGGACGAGGAGGACAAGCTCGCCGGACTGGCGGCCGGGGCCGATGACTACATCACCAAGCCCTTCAGCGTGCGCGAGCTCGTCGCCCGGGTGGCCGCGGTGCTGCGCCGGCCCCGCACCACCCTCGCCCCGGCAGCACCGGCCCGCTCCTTCGGGGACCTCGTCGTGGACCTGGCCGCCCACCAGGCGCGCGTGGGCCAGGCCCCGGTGCCGCTGACGCGCACCGAGTTCGACCTGCTGGCGGCCCTGGCCCTGCGCCCGCACCAGGCGCTGACCCGCCGCCAGCTCATCGACACGGTGTGGGGCCCGTCCTGGGTGGGGGACGAACGGCTGGTGGATGTGCACATCGGCCACCTGCGCCGCAAACTCACCGGCGCCTGTGCCGACGGGGACCACATCGACACCGTGCGCGGGGTCGGCTACCGGATGGGGACCCCGTGAACGCCCGGCGGGCCCCGGGCGGACTGGCCTCCCGCTTCTTCCTCGCCCAGACCCTGGTGGTGACCGCCAGCATCCTCGCCGCCGTGGCGGCGGCTTCCCTGGCCGGGCCCCCGATCTTCCACGAACACCTGGTGCGCGCCGGGGCCGGGGACGACCCCGCGCAGCTGATGCACGTGGAGCAGGCCTACCGCGACGCCAACCTGTGGACCGTGGGGGTAGCCCTGACCACCGCCCTGGCCTGCGCGGTGGGGGTGAGCTGGTTCTTCACCGGCCGCCTCCAGCGCCCCCTGCGTGCGCTGACCCGGGCCGCCGGGACCATGGCCGCCGGCCGCTACGACATCCGCGTCCCGGCCATGGCCGCCGGAGCCGAGGTGGATGCTCTCGCCGCCTCGTTCAACACCCTGGCCGCCCGGCTGGAGCGCACCGAGCACGTGCGCCGGCGCATGCTCTCGGATCTGGCCCACGAGATGCGCACCCCCCTGTCCGTGATCTCGGTCTACCTCGAGGCCCTCCAGGACGGGGTCACCGATTGGGATGCGACCACCCACGGGCTGCTCGCCGACCAGCTGGCCCGGCTGACCCGGCTGGTCGAGGACATCCACGACGTCTCCCGCGCCGAGGAGGGACGCCTGGCCCTGGAGACCACCTCGGTGCCGGTGGGCGAGCTGCTGCGCGCGGCCGCCGAGGCCCACCGGGAGGCCTACGCCGCCAAGGGGGTGGCGCTGGAGGTCGGTCCGGCGACCGGCACCGTCGAGGTGGACCGGCAACGGATGGGACAGGTGCTGGGCAACCTGCTCACCAACGCCCTGCGCCACACCCCGCCCCGGGGCGCCGTCACCGTGACCGCGACCGTCCCGGACCCTGAACAGGTGCTCCTGCAGGTCGCCGACACCGGGGAGGGCATTCCCGCGGAGCACCTGCCGCATGTCTTCGAACGCTTCTACCGCAGCGGCACCGCCCGGGACCGCGACAGCGGCGGCTCCGGGATCGGGCTGACCATCTCGCGCGCCCTGGTCGAGGCCCACGGCGGGACCCTGGCCGCCGCCTCTGCCGGCCCCGGCCAGGGGGCGGTCTTCACGATGGAGATTCCGGCCCGGCACGCACCGTCGCGGGAGGGCCGGTGATGAGCACCCCGCACCGCTGTCGGTCGAGGCCACCGGCCGACGTGCACACCGTCCATGGGACGGGCCCGCGCGATCGCGCCCATCCCGCCCCGGCGGCCGTGCAGCACCGCACGGCCCCTGCCCCGCAGACCCCATCCCGCACGAAGCAAGGACACCCCATGAAGCACACCACGCCCCTGACTGCCCTGGCCCTCGCCTGCACCCTGGCCCTGGCCGGCTGCGTCGGCGGAACCACAGAGGACACCGACGGCACCACCGGGACCACGAGCACCGCAGAAGCCTCGAGAACCGCAGCCGAGGTGTCCGCCGAGCACAACGACGCGGATGTCATGTTCGCGCAGATGATGATCCCGCACCATCAGCAGGCCGTGGACATGAGCCGGACCCTGCTGGACAAGGACGACATCCCCGATGACGTCCGCGGTTTCGCCCAGAAGGTGGTCGATGCCCAGGGCCCGGAGATCGCGCAGCTCAACACCATGCTCAGCGGCTGGGGTGAGGAGCCCATGAGCGAGTCCGGCGGCATGGACCACGGGTCCATGGGCCACGGCTCGGACTCCGGGATGGGCGGGATGATGACCGCCGAGGACATGCAGGCCCTGGAGGCCGCCGAGGGCGCCGAGGCCGCTCGGCTGTACCTGGAGCAGATGACCACCCATCACGAAGGCGCCGTCCAGATGGCCCAGGACGAGGTCACCAACGGCCAGAACCCGCAAGCGGTGGACATGGCCCGGAGGATCAGCACCGACCAGCAGGCCGAGATCACCGAGATGGAGACCCTGTTGCAGGAGCTGCCCGAGCAGTCCTGACCCGGCCACGGCACCGGGACCCGGCGATGCCCGTCACTTCCTCTCCGCACCGGCGTCCGTGCCTTCACCGGCCCGGAATACCCGGATCGTCGGAGCGGTTCTGGTGGGTGTCCCCTCCCCTGATCTCCCTGTGAAGGAGCATGCTTCCGCGCATGGCCACCGATTACGACACCCCGCGCACCCGCCCCGAGGACGAGCCGGCCAACGAGTCCCTGGAGGCGATCCGGGCCCGCACCAGCACGGCCACCCAGGTCCCCTTGATCGATCTCGAGGACGCCGACACCGCCGAGGGCATCGACCTGCCCGGCGCTGACCTCTCCCACGAAGAGCTCACCGTGGCCGTGGTGCCGCAGCAGGCCGACGAGTTCACCTGTTCCTCCTGCTTCCTGGTCCACCACCGCTCCCAGCTCGCCCGCCGGCACAACGGTCTGGCGTACTGCACGGACTGCGAGGGCTGAGCTCCTCGGCTCTCGGACAGAGCGACGGCGCGGGCCCCGGCACCTGACGGTGCCGGGGCC
>NZ_JBSJYX010000031.1:0-40066 GCF_053711175.1 Kocuria sp. KH4 | reverse complement strand
CAAGGTCCGCCCGGCTTGTCGCCACCCGCTGCCCGCCCGATTCGACGGACGCAATCCAGAACGGGGACCTCCAAGACAGCCTCAACGAGTCTGCATCTGCGGCACGGTTTTGAGACCAGGTCTTAGCTCGTGGTCGTAGGCGAGCTCCAGGGAGTGGTTCACGATGACCAGCACGATAGACAGGCCACGTAGTGTGTCCATCCAATCAATCCGGTTCGCTGGTCCTGTTTTTTGGGGGGAGGTGGCCAAGCTGTAACTCATGCAAATGATGCTAGTCATCGTCCGAGCAAGTACTGTGTTGGCTTGGCTTCAGTCGCATAGATGACGCCCGCAAGCTTCACTCCGGTGACCTCTGGCCGTGTCATGTAGCCCCTCACATGGACACCGGCCAGTAGGATTTCGCTTATGCAACACACCCCTCGCCCTGTATCGCGCCGCCGCCGCAAGACCTTCATGCATGAGAGCAACAAGCTCGTGAACTGGTCGATCCTCGGACTTTGTGCCGCTCTTGTGGCCGGCGGAGGAGCCCTCGCTCTGCAGAACCAGCGGGCAGCGGCCTCTGTTAGTGAAGCCACCGTCAACTACACCCTCCCCCCGATGGACATGCCGGAGGAGAAGTCGTTCGCTGTAATCGGAGATTCCTTCACTGGGGGCAGCGGGCAAGGTGGGGTCAACTCTCGGAACTGGGTTCCCAAAGCAGCTCTATTGACCATGACCGAGGACATCGAGGTCGTCGGTATCAAGACTGGTCTTGGCGGCTCCGGCTATGTGAACCGTGGGCCCAACGGCAATACCTTCATCGACGTCATTGATGACACCGTCAGCGCCGGCACCGACGTCATCATGTTCTTCGGCAGCACCAATGACCTCAACCATCCCGTCAAAGATGTTCGGGAGGCCGCGGCCGCTGCCTATGCCAAGACCACGAGGGACTACCCAGACGCGACCCTTGTGGTCTCGGGTCCTGTTTGGACGGACGCAGAATCTCGTGACCAGGATCCGAATGCGATGATCGATGCACTGGAGGAAGAGGCCGAAAGGGCCGGTGCCGTGTGGATTGATCCGTGGGAGGAGCGGTGGTTCGAGGACGCCCCGGAGCTCATTGGTGACGATGACGTGCACCCGGATGATCAGGGCCATACCTACATGGCGGAAAAGTTCGCCGAGCACCTGGGGCCTTTGCTGCGGTAGGTGGTATCCGCGCAGAGCGGGCACCACCTACCGTCGTCAGGCGAGGATCTTGCCGGTGGTCAGGTTCGTGACCGTGAGCTGCCCGATGGTCACAGCTCCAGTGCCGCCATAGATTGCGTTGATGAGCCGCAGCCCCGTCGCACCCGCCGGGACGGCAACCTCGGGGGACACTAGGCGGGACGGCTCGGAGATGTCTCCGACCCACCGCCAGAACCCTAGGTGAACCTGCGGGGTGATGCCCTCAAACCGCACCCCGATCTCGGAAATCAGGCCCGTGGCTTCGCCGTCACGCTGGTACTTGCACGCGAACTGGATGACGTCCCCAGCCTTGATACCCGTATTGAAGACGAACGCCCCCTGATAGGCAGGGGCTGAAGCCTTCGCCCGGGTCACGGTCCAGGCGTTGCCCTTAAACTCAGCCTTCGGGGCCAGTGTCGTGGTGTAGTTCCCGTTGGTGATGTCCGGGGACGCCCACCCGTTCGGGCGGTCGATGGGGTTGCCACCGCCGGTGAGAAACAGTCCGTTGTTGTAGATGTTCAGCGGGTCCGCCTGGGACTCCGCGATGTACCCGCGGGCGTTCTCCACCCGCGGCGACAGGGACCGCCACGCTTCCGTGCCCATGATGCGCTGCCCCACCGGGGAGGGGTGCACACCGTCCGTGGACAGGCCCGGCTTGAACGCACCCGTGGTCGGGTCTGCCAGCACGTCGTAGAAGTCGATGACGGTAATGCCCTTACGGGCTCCGAGGCGCTTCCGCCAGGCGTTGACCTGGGCGGTGTGCAGGATGTCAGGGGCGGTCGCCGCGAACGCGGTGGTGTTCGACGTCGGCACCGCACCGGAGGCTGCCTGCCCCGTGTCCGTGAACGAAACGGCGTAATGCTGGGTGGTCTGCCCGACCCTCGCCCCATTGCGGTACACGTCCCACCCGGTCGCCCCGGGCTGGTAAGGCCACGTGACGACCACGGACCCCGTGGACCCGGTGATCGTCGCTGAGGTCCCCACGGACGGCAGGGTCACGCCACGGGCGTTCTTCGCCACGACCCGGTACTCGTAACTGCCCGCCGCAAGAGTGCCACCAGCCTCGGATGCAACCACAGTCGGCGCCCCCGGGGTCGGCATCGCAGCCATCCCTACTGGCGGAATCGTGGTGATAATCGGCTTCAACCCCGCCGCCCGGACACGCTCCACGAGCTCCAGATCAGCGGCCCGAGTGAGGTCGATGTTCATGGAGTCGTTACGACCCGCCGCCCAAACGACCTGCCCGCCCTTGGGGAGCTGAGAAATCACCTCAGCGTCAAGCACCTCAAGCAGCTGCGACGATGTCCACCCGCCGTGCCCGGAGTTCCGTACATACGGCAGGCGCCCGTCCGACAAGGCGGTCATGTACGTGTACCAGGAGTCCGTGAAGATCCGGGCCGGGGTGTCCACCGATGCCTGCGTGATCGAGTCCCCGTCGCCGAGAATCAGGTTGCCGTAGTGCGCGGAATAAGTCTGGGCTGCCGCCGCCGCATCCAGTTTGTCGGCGGTGGCCGTGCCGATTGTCGCGACGATGGCGGCCCCAGTGGAAGTGGCAGGATCCTGGAGGAGGTCGGCGATCTCGCCGTCAGACGCCCCACCGAACCCAAGTGCCTGCAGCTGCTCCTCGGTCACTGCGCCGGTGAGTCCGGCGATGGACAGGACAGCTGGTGCCGGCGCAGACACGGGCTCACCAATCTGTCCATCGGGAACGAGGTCAACGTCGATGGGACCGACTTGCCCGACAAGGGGCTGGAAGACCTTCTCGTAGCGGTGCGGAACCGCGTCTTGTCCCGATCCTCCGACCACCGTGAACTTGACGTGGTAGGCCCAGCCCTTATCGCGTACACCGGTTTCAAGCAGAGCGGGGAACTCGTTGCCTGCGGTGTCACGCCACCCAATGGCGTTGACATGCGGGAGTTCGAAAGTGAGCTCCTCGCCGTTCTCCACACGGAAGGTCTGGGGCGTGGGGTAGAACGCCCACCCGGAGGCGGCGTGCACGACATGAGGGGTGCCCTTGAAGATTGGGGTGACGGTTGCACTGATGAGCTTGGGTGGAGTGCCGAACATGGTACGGCCAGCCCCGATGGTGATGGTGGCCAGTGAGACGCCGGGAGGATATGCCATGAGAGTAGATCCTTCTGTGGACGGGGCCGCAAGGGCCGTTGCCGTGGTAGTCATGCCGGTCGGCTGGACGCTCGGTTTGGTTGATTCTGCTTGCCGGGATTCTTCGAAGTAGTCAGCCATCGTCAAGGCCATCCTGCGGTCCCTGCGGGGCTGAGTCAGCGGTGGCATCCGATAGGCGGATCAGGCCGGCTCGTACTTTCAGGTCCAACGACTCGGCACGTAGCAGCGCGTTCTCCTGTTCGAGATAGAGAACCTTTGCCGCCAGTTGGTCGAGAGTCAGGGGTTTCATGGGTTCTCCTATTAGGCCCACCAGCGGCTGCGGGTGATCGCAGTCCACCAAAGCCACATCCGACCGGTGGCGAAGTTCGAGTGGTTGTGCAGGATGAAGCGGATCTCGGTCGGACTGGTGTACGTCTGGGTGACGGTCATCCGCGCGCCGGAGGGCGCCTCCGGCTGGAAGTGGATGTAGATCTGGCCGGCATCGCTCATCACCTGGGGGAAGGGGATCGTCACTTCGGCTGAGGAGCCGTTCGCGGGGATCCCTGGTGCGGCCCAGGTGTAGTAGCCGTGCTGCTGCCGATTGGAAGTGCCCATGATTGCGTTGACCTGCAGCAGCTTTTGGTCGAGCACGAAGCGCATGGATGCGGATGTGTTCGCGTTGAAGCCGCCGTCTGGCATGACGCCCACGGTAAGGGTCCTGACAGCTCCGCCGTCGTACCAGATTCCTCCGTGGTCGGCCCCATCACCAACGAAGAAGTCCATGGCGGACTTCTGGTCACGGGTGCTGATCAGCGCCCTCGTGCCGGCGGCTGCCGTCTGGAGGTCGCCCGTGATCAGGTTGTTCGCGCCGGACAACTTCACGGTGAGTTGGCCCTGGGCATTCCAGGCTTGATATCCCGCACCGGAAAGCTCGACCCGTCCGGTCGGCCCGACGACGGTGAGCGCGGCGTTCTGCATCAGGTCGTGACCTAGGTCCCCGAGGACAATCCGATTGGCCACGAGCGTGGGAGTCACGATGCTTTCGATCGCGGTGACCTGGTTGAGGATCGCGTCCTCAGTCACGACCAGCCGCTTCGTCTCGATATCCATCGCCTCAACGACCTTCGCCGCGAGCGTGCCCGGCACGTCGATGTCGCCACCACGGATCTCGACGATGTCCTGGTCCATGGTGGCCAGGCGCTGCTCCGTGGCGTTTAGCGAGGTCTGAGCCTCTTCCACTACTAGGCGCGCGTCCTCCACCGCCCGGCGGGCGCCGGCGATCTCTGCGTCCCACTGGGCGGCCTTCATCCCGTCGAGGAGCAGATGAGTGCCGTCGGGCATGGCGTAAGCGGTGCCTTCACCCTCGGCGGCGACCTTCACCCCGTGCGGGGTGGTGTCCGTTTTCAGCGCCTCCCGCACGAGGCGCTTGATCGAGCTCTCCGCGGCGAGCGCTGCGGCGGCGTCGGCGCCGGTGGTGACCGGTGGGGCTGTGGTGAGGGTGCGGCGTTCTACCACTGATCCTCCTGCAGCTCGAGGGTGACGGTCTCGCTGAGGTCGCCGGAGGCCTTGATGATGCGCATGAGGTAGGTGCCCACGGGGATGTTGAGCCAGTCGGATCCGAGGGTGATGTAGGCGGCGTCGCCGACGTGCCATTTGCCGAGGGGGTTCTTGGTGGAGTCGGCGCGCACGGTGATGCTGACTTGGTCGGTGGCCACGCGGTGGGCTTTGAGGTGGCCGGCGGCTTTCTCGGCGAGGGGGGCGATGCGGTTTTGGCTGGTGTCGGAGATGACTGACTCGAGGAAGGGTCGCCCGTCTTGGACGGCGGCGAGGTCCTCGGCCTTGGCGATGACGGTGCCGGCGCCTTGGCCTGATCCGGTGGCCCAGACACGGTCGGTGATCTGGGAGGAGTCGGCGGTGACGGTGACGTCGGCGACGTCGGACTCGGCGGGGGTGGTGTCCCAGTCCGGGGTCCAGTCTTGGGCGATGGTGGGCTGGGTGGTGGTGCCGTGGAGCAGGGCCCACTCGAAGCGGGTGTGTTCGGGGTCGGCCCAGCGGGGGCGGAGCATCATGTCGGGTCCGTCGAGGACTGTGGCGAGCTCGTCGAGGCGCTGATCGATCGTGTTGTTGGCCAGGTCCCAGGAGCTGTAGGACCGCTCCTGGGCGCCGGTCTCGGTGGGGACGCCGTGGACGATGGGCAGCCGCCCGTTGGGCTTGGCCATGCCGTGCTGGATCAGCTCCCACATGATCTGCCCGAAGGTGGTGGCCGAGTAGCTCAGGTCCTTCTCCACGGTGCGCCGCTCGAGCATCTTGCGCATCCCCGACCAGGAGAACGTCGCCCTCGTCCGGTCCTCGGTCGGCCAGCCGGTGATCGGTCCGCCGACCCAGGGGTGCTCGTTGCCGTCTGCGTCGACGTGGCACAGCACCAGGCACGCCCACCACGGGGCGAACTGGGTGCGCGCGAGCCCGGTGAGGTCGGATTTCTTGACGACGCAGGTGCCGCCGCCGGTGCCGTTGAGCTCGTCCGCCCAGGCGAAGGACACCGCGTCGAGGGAGCGGCCGGCCTGGCCGGTGGTGGTCTCGGCGAGGTAGACCTTCCAGCTCACCAGGTAATCACTCCTCGGTCGTAGACCCGGAAGTCGTCCCCGGAGAACTTGTCGGTGCCGCCGTGACGCACCGTCCAGTACTTGTAGATCGGGTTCGCATCAGCGGGGAACCACTGCCCTTCGACGGTGTAGTGCACGGTGTGCTCGCCCTCGGACATGGCGTGGATGAACGAGTACTGGTGGCTGTCCCACAGCCGGGAGATGCTCCGCTCCCAAGAGCGGACCAGCTGATTGTCGACGTAGAACTTGTAGAGCACCGAGGAGAACCAGTACTGGTCCGGGGTCCGGCCCTCGGCGTCGCACATGGCGACCGTGGAGATCATCGTCAGCTCGACGTCGCGGTCCGTCGGGACGTACATCCGCCCGGCCCCGCGGGTGACCTTGCTGGTCGGCCGGAAGACGGTCCCGCCCGTGTCGACGGCAAGGTGCAGGCGGCCGAGGGACCCGCCGACCGGGCGGGCGAACTTCCGGTTGGCCACCGAGGTGGTCGCCGTCGTCGCTGTCGCCCCGGCCGGGACCACACGCTGGTCCAGCAGCACCGAGTTCGCCGGCAGCGCCCCCGAGGTCACCCCGACGAAAGCGGTGTTGTCCGGAGATGCCTCGGTGGGGAAGAGCTGGCGGACGTAGATCAGGTCAGTGCGGGTGCCGGTCGCGGGCGCGGCGGCCGCCGGCAGGGTGGTCGCCACGACCGGGATCTTGATCGCCATGTCCGTGCCCGTGGACAGCACCACCGCCCCGGCCGAGACCCGGTACTCCATGGTCGCGGTGCCGGAGACGTCGCACCCGTCGATGATCCCGGCGGTGCTGTACTCCGCGGCGATGATCCGCTGCATGTCCTCCGGGGTGGTCCCGACGGGGCCCTGCGGGGTGACGACGTGGGGGACTCCCAGTCCTGTGGCCATGGTGCTGTCCTCCTAGATGTAGGTGTCTGCGGTGTGGACCTCGATCCACCCGGCGCCCTGCTGGGCCGATGAGGCGCGCGGGGCGATCACCGCTCCCGGGTCGATGCCGAACCAGCCGCGCCTCGTTGCCGCATGGGTCATGTCGTTGCCGCCCACGCTGATCGACCCGCTCTTCATGTCCACCACGGCGGGGCTCTGCGAGAAGACGGGGGAGCGGTACTCCACGACGTCGCGCCCGTTGGTGAGGGTGAAGCCCGACGGCCAGGTGCCCCGGACCACGAACCGGGGCCACGCCTTGGCGTTGCCCCGGTTCTCGATGGTCAGCATGGACCCGGACGCGTGGTCGCCGAAGTCCATGACCCCGTTGCCGAACAGCGGCCAGACCAGGCCCACACCGGTGCCGGCCGGGAAGAGCTGCTGCACCCGGACGGGGCTGTGCAGGAACGGGGAGGGCGCCAGCAGCGGGATCTGCACGTCCAGGGCATCGACCCCGCGGCGGGAGATCCCGATCTCCCCGTCCAGGCGCACCTGGCAGGACAGCTCCAGGGTGCCGGTGTCCACCGTGAGCGTCCCGAGCTGACCGTCCCACAGCAGCCCCGACAGGGCACGCTCGAGCACCGTGCGCATCCGCGGCCCGTCGTACTTGGCCACAGCCATCAGCGTGAGGGCGCGGCCCGTGCGTTCTGTGGGCTCAGCGAACAGCCCATGTCCCATCCGCTGGTCCCCCTCGCCCTTCACCCCGACCCCGCCGTACCACCCGACCACATCCATCAGATGCAGCCGGGGGTACTCGCTCGGCTCGCGGGTGCTGAACCGTGCCGTGTAGCCATCAGCTGATGTCAGCGTCGCGGTCCACGCCATGCGTCACACCCACTTTCCGAGCTCGAATGCGAAGGCCTCACCAGCGCGGCGGCCCACGTGCGATGGGTCCTCGCCCTCGCGCGCCGGCACCGTCAGGTGAACCGGGGGCAACCCGGCTGCCCCGAACCGTCCGCCCCGGTCCCGCTCCGGGGCGACCGGGGCCGGCGGGGCGACCATGGCGGCCATGGATGCCTGCACGGCGCGGACCTTGTGGTCCAGGCCGATGACCATGCCCTCCCCGGTCTGCTCCCCGATGCGCATGAACACGCGCGAGGGGGAGTGGATCCCGAGGTAGGTGCGGACCTTCTTCACCAGCCGGTCGGCGAGGGTCTTCGACGCCCGGTCCACGGCCGTCAGCTGCGACTGGATGCCGCGCGTCAGCCCGCGGGCCGCGTCCACCCCGACCCCGTACATCTGATCGGCCACCGTTCCGGCCGTCTTGGCCGACTCGGACTGGATCGCCGTGTACGTGCGCGAGAGCTCCTTGAGCTGGGAGCGCGGTCCCTTGAGCAGCTGCTCAGCGACCAGCGATCCCCGTTCCCCACCCAGCTGCGCGATCTCGTCGATCAGCCCCTTGGGCACGCCGAGCTTCCCGAGCTGGGAGATCTGCGAGCGCAGGGTGCGGATCTGGGCGAGGGCGTCCTGGGCGGAGGCAGTGATCCGCTCGAGGCCGATCTCGCCGTTGGCCGCGGCCGAGAGGCTGAATCCTCCGGCCAGGGTGTCGGCCAGGGAGTCGCGGTACTTGTTCCGTTCCTTGATGACCTCTTCGAGCTTCTTCTGTGAGGCCTTCAGGCGGTCAGTGAGCTGGTCCCGGCGCTTGGCGTAGTTCTCCAGGATTCCGATCTCGCGGGTGACGTGGTTGCGCAGGAAGTTGTTGGCGCCCTGCTCGCGCGTCACCCCGACGATCTGCTGGAACTGCTTCGCGTCGGGCCACTTCTTCTTGTACTGCTGGTGGATGGCCTTGGCCAGGTCGCCGGCGGCCTTCTCGGCCTTGGACTGTGACCCGGTCAGGCCCTTCACGAGACCGGCGACGGTGTAGTTACCGATCTTCATGAACACCCGCGAGGGTGAGTTGATATCGAGGGCCGCCCGGGCGGCGTTTACTGCCCCCTGCACGACGGAGCGAGCAGCAGATGCCACGTTGCCAGCCATCGAGGTGATGCCGCTAATCAGTCCCGCGATCATTTGGGAGCCGACTGAGGTCATCTGACCGATAAAGCCGGAGACGGCCGCGACGGCGTTGGCCCCCATGGCCTGGAACTGAGAGACGACGTTGCTCGCTCCGGAAACAACAGCGGCGACCAGCGAGGCCATGGCCGAAGTCACGATCGAGGTGACCGCCGCCCACGCGGAGGCGGCGAGCGACTGCACCGTGGCCATCCCCGCCGACCAGGCGGCCTGCACGGAGGCGATGCCGGAGGCCACGAAGCTGACCACCGCGGCCAGCGCGGCGGAGACCGCGCTGACGACCGTCGACCATCCCGCGGACCAGGCGCTCACAATCGTGGCCAGGGTGGAGACGATCACGGAGGAGACCGCGGCGACCTGGCCCGAGACGATCGAGGTCATCGACGACCATGCCTGTGACAGCGAGTCACGCACGGCGGCCCAGGCACCGGACCAGTTGCCCTGCAGCAGCAGGAGGAATCCCTGCAGCAGCCCGGTGATGATGGTCAGCGCCCCAGTGATCACGGCCGCCGCGCCGTTGAAGGCCCCCTCGACCGCCGGCAGCAGCAACTGCAAGGCCGGAGTGAGGACCGACATGATCATCGTGGCCAGCTGCAGCAGGATCTGCGCGGCCACGGTGATCACGGGCACGATCGCCTGGAACACGGCGACGAGAGCGGGCATCACCGCGGTAGTGAGCTGCTGGAAGATCGGCATCAGTGCGGTGCCGACCGTCGTTGCAAGCTCCCACAGGGTCGTGCCCAGGGTCATCAGCTGCTCGCGCAGCGGCGCCGAGGAGGCCACTGCGGCGACGAACGCCGCGGCGAGCAGACCCCACGGGCCCAGCAGCAGCCGGACCGCGGTGCCGAGCACCCCCATCACCGTGGACAGCGCCGTTGCCGCGGCCCCACCGGTGGTGAAGGAGGTGGCCACAGCGGCGATCACCGGAGCGATCGTGGCCAGGGTGCTGAGCAGGGAGATGACGACTGGAACCATGGCCGCCAGCGCGGCACCGACGACGACCAGCACGGCCGACAGGCCCGGGAACTGGGTGGCGAAGGACTGCACCCCGTTGGCCGCGGACACCAGGATCGGGGCGAGCGTCTGCACGACGGAGATCAGGGCGGCGCCGAGCACCGGGATGATCGGCTGCACGGCGGCCATCAGCGAGATGAAGGCCGGCGCGAGTGCCTGGATCGCGGCGCCGAGCACGGGCCCGATGGTGGCCGCCAGGGTCCCCAGCACGGACATGAGCGAGCCCGCCGCGGCCCCGAGAGCGGGGAAGGCGGGCTGCAGGGCCCGGACCCCGTTCATGATGCCGGTGAACAGGTCACGGGCGCCCTGCTGGAAGACCGGGCTGGACAGGGCGGCGCCGAGTCCCTGGAGCAGGGAGGAGGCCGCCTGCCCGGAGGCGATCATGACGTAGGACAGGGTGTTGGCCAGAGACAGGAACGCGTCACCGAGGGCGCGCACTCCGGGGGCCATGACGGACATGGCCGCGTGCGCCCCGGTGAAGACCGTGGTGAGCGCGCCCTGCCAGACGGGGCCGTTGACCGCGGCGCTGACGCGGGCCAGCCCGTCGGCCAGGGCACCGAGGGACGCTCCGCCGGCGGCCGACGCCGCGCGGGCGAGGCCGCCGAGGATCCCGCTGGTGTGGTAGATGACCCGGCCGAGGTCCTGGAGATTACGGATGCCGGCGTCGATCCAGCGGAACAGGTCGCCGTTGGCGGCCGACCCTTGCACGAAGGAGTCGAACCGCTCGGAGATCTGGTTAAACCAGGACGCCAGGCGCGGCAGGTAGGACGCCCCGGCGAGGCCGAGGGTCATCAGCGCGGTGGTCAGGTAGGAGGCGCCCTCACCGGCGATGTCGATCGACTCGCGCAGGTACTCGAGCTGGGCGCCCAGCTGCCCGCGGCCGAGCGGGGTGTTGATGGTGTTGGCGATGGCCGCGGCCATGACCCCGAGCTCGTGAGAAATCCCGGTGAGCTTGTCCTGCAGGATGGGCAGGACACCGTTGGCCAGGTCGCGGATGGGCTGGGCGGCCCGTGCCCAGAAGGCGGTGCTGATCGAGTCCTGCAGCGCCGAGAAGGCCGGGCCGAGATCGCCGAGGACGTCCTTGATGTCCACGAGCGCGGCGATGAGCACACCGGTGCCCACCGCGAAGCCGGCCAGGATGCCGGGTAGGGCCAGGGCGGCCGGGACGATTGCGGCCAGCGAGCCGCCAAGGGCCACCAGGTTCGAGACGCCGGCGAGCGCGGCCGCCGACAGGGCGGTGATGGCGGTGGTGAGTCCGGCGATGGAGGGCACGGACCGGTCGAGGTTCGTGACGAGCTGTCGGACGGAGGAGCCGAGGTCCCCGAGGATCCGGGCGCCGGAGAGCCCGGCGAGGGCGCCGGCCGTGGCCGCGAAGGAGGATCCCTCGAGGCGAGTGCGGATGGTGACCAGTCGGTCACGGGTCAGGGCTGCGATCCGGGCGGCGGCCAGGGCGGCGTCCACGTTGACCGGCAGGTGGATCTCGCGCTTCTCCGCCTCGTCGGCGAGGTCCTCGAGGCGCTGCTTGGCGGCGGCGGTCTCGGCGTCGACGCGGATCTTGGCGGCGCGGTCCTCGACGTCGGCGACCATCTTGGCGATCTTGGCGCGGAACTCCGCGGCCTTCTCCGGCTCGACGGGGATCTCGGCCTTGACCTGGTCCTGGATGCGCTGGACCTGGTCGGCGATCTCGGAGCGGAGGCGCTCACCCTCGACGGTGGCGGGGATGAGCGCCTCGACCCCGGAGACGGCCTTGCGGACGTCGGAGGAGATGCGGGAGCGGAAGGCCTTGTCCATCTCAGACACGACCGGCACCTGCACCGGGTTGCGGCGGGCCGTCTCCTGGGCCTTCTCGGAGGCGCGGCGGGCGCCGGCCAGGATGCCGTCGTCGTCGAGCACGGCCTGCACGGTGACCTTGGCCGTCTTCTCGACGGACTTGACCGTGCGGGCTACGTCCTTGGCGATCCCGGAGTCGTCGAGCACCGCGCGGACCTTGACCTGCAGCCTCTTCTCCATGCCGCGGAGCTTGGACAGCAGCTGCTCCCGGAAACCGGTGGTGTCCGGCAGTGCTCGGACGCCGAGGCGTCCGACTTCCTTGGCCTCCATCGGATGCGGTCTCCTTCGCTACTCGATGCCCGAGAAGTCGAAGTCCTCGAGGTCCGTGGCCTGCTGGTCGGTGGTGGAGGGCCGGTAGGCGGGCACGATCGCGCGGGGCCGCTTCTTGGATCCTTGGACGGCCATCATGTTGTGCAGTCCCTGTAGGCGGTCGTCGACGTTCTGCAGGGCGTACTCCAGGGCGTCCCAGCCGAAGTACTCGGTGCTGCCCTGTTGCTTGGCCCGCCACAGGGAGCGGGCCTCGTAGGGGATGCGCTCCAGTAGTGCCTGGAGGCGCAGGACCCCGTCGCTGTGGTCCTCACGCAGCGCCCCGTAGGGGTCGAAGCAGTACAGGGCCGTGAGGTCAGCGACGAGGTCCGGCTCCTCGTCCAGGTACTTCCGGAGCGCTAGCCTTCCCCCATCTCGCCCACGTAGGCCATGACGAGGTCCAGGGCCCGGTTCATCGCGCCGGCGCCGGAGACGAACTCCACGAACTCCTCCTGCTTGCCGTCGGCGGTGAAGTGATCCGCCACGTGCTTGACCACCCCGCCCAGCTTCGGAAGCAGCTTCGGGTCGAGGTGGCTGGCGTCGATCTCCTCGGTGTCGTCCAGGCCACGGGCATCACCGAGGGCCTCGAGCAGGTAGGCCTGTAGGTCGAGCTGGTCCCACACGGGGACCTTCGACAGAGGCTTGAGCAACTTCGCGCCCTCGTACTCCTCCAGGCGCTTCTGCTTGGTCTCCACGGAGTCCTTGCGATCGGTGGGGGTGCGGGCGCCGGCCTTCGCCGCGGCCGCCTTGGTGGGGGTGTTCGTGGGCATGGTGTGAGCCTCCAGATTTGGGGTGTGTGAGCCGGTGAAAGGTGAGCTGGCCGTGCGGGGCGTGGGGCTCACGCCACGCCCCGCACGGGGTCAGAGGGCCCCGGTCAGGGGGTGACGACGGGGGCGGCGTAGGTGCGCGTGCCGAACCAGCGGAACCGCTTGCCGGTGACGTTGGAGGAGAGGATCTGCCCGAGCAGGTTGAACTCGAAGAAGTTCTCCACGTCGATGGTGGGGGCGTCGCCCACGGACAGAGACACACGCGGGCAGTAGAAGGACAGGCGCTTGAGGCCCTGCACCATGATCACCTGCACGGACTTCTCGACGGACCCGATGTCGCCGACGTCGTAGGACTCGGTGACCGGGTCCCACTCCCCGCCCGGGAAGACCATCTCGAAGGTGTTCTGGTCGGCCTGCAGCGCATTGACGCCCAGGGTCCAGGAGGTGGCCTCCGTGGCGGTGTCCGCGGCCTCGACCTCCCAGGTGCCGAGCTGGGTGACGTCGCCGCCGTCCTTCTCCAGCGCCACGGTGTTCTCGCGCGAGGTGTGCCCGAGGGTGGTCAGGGTGCCGTAGGTGGCCGGGACGCCGATGAGGAACTGGCCCGGTTCGATGGGATCGGCATCGGGCGCGCTCACGAGGACGTTGCCACGGCCGGGGATGATGATCTTTCCGGCGTCGAGCGCCATGATGTACCTCCAGAAGTGAGAGACGGCCCCGATGATGGCGGGGCCGGATGGGGTGGGGCGGACGAGGTGGTCAGTCCGCGATGACCAGGCGGTAGGTGGCGTCGTACTGGTGGACGTGCTCCGCGGGGTCCGTGGAGGTCCGCGCCCGTGTCGGGAGCGAGACGACGTCCATGTGGGCGATGCGCCCGGGGCCCGGGTCCTGGTGGCCGTTGGCCGGCGCCGCGTCGAGCGCGTCGTGCACAGCCCAGGCGAGCTCGGAAGCGTCGCTGTTCGTGGCGGCCACCACCGAGACCGGCACGGTCCAGATCTGTCCGTGCGTGGCGTCGCCGTTGCCCGGCCGCGTCCCGGTGATCGCCGAGTAGACGATGTAGGGCTTGCGCGTGGCGCGCTTCGCGTCCGGGGTGGATGTCACGTAGGTGCCTGCCGGCACGCCCGCGGTGAGGGCGCGTTGGACGATGGCGTTGATGCGCAGTGCCACGCTCAGCCTCCGTGTGCCTTGTGGAACGGGAAGTGCCCGGCAACCCATTCGCCGTCGGGTCCCTCATGGCCGTACTCGATGGACAGGGCCCCAGGGTCGTCGGAGTAGATCAGCCGGTCGGTGACGCCGGAGCGGCCTGGCACCCGCTCCACCTTGATGGAGGAACGGAAGTCGCCGGTGCGTTGCGGCGCCTGGTCGATGACCTCGGCCCGGAAGGCCTCGGCGGCGTCGTCCAGGGCGTCGGAGTCACCGACCATGCGGGCGACGATCACACCGACGTCGCGGTCGACCTCGGCCATCAGGACCCCCTGGGGTGGTTGGCCGTGATGATCACGACGTCGTGGGCGGTGCGGGAGGACATGCGGTGCCGTTGCGGCTCCCCGTGCTGGTCCCAGTCCCGCCCGTCGTAGGTCACCAGGGAGAGGTGGTCACCCGGCCAGTCCCGGGCGGTGATCCGTGAGGTCTCGCGCGCTGTGACGCCGTAGGCCTCAGCCTCGGCGGCAGCAATGGGTTTGACGTTGCAACGCACGCGGATCGGTTCCCCAATAGGCTGGAGGACTTCGACCCCTTCGTCATCCTGGACACTCTCGCGCAGCTGCACCATGACGGTGTGGCGCGGGTTAGTCAGGAGGCTCACAGGGGCCACCCCCAAGGTTGCCTCGGCTTGGTGCGGGCTTTGCCCACGAATCCGCCTTCGACGGCCTTGCACCCGATGCGACGAAGGTCCTTGTCAGGAAACCAGATGTCTCCGGAAGCCATGAGGGGATTCTTCGTGTAGGAGTACCCGGACTCGGACTCGCCTTTCATCGTCGGGTCCTCGTCGCGTACCACGCGCAGTACTGCGTCCACGACGACGTCTTGCACCAGGAGGTGATCTACGGTCTTGGCGGCCCATCGGCGCAGCAATGTGGGACAGTCCCCGAGCAAGGCCCTGACGGCCTTGTCGATCTGCCCCTGTAGCCAGGTCACGGTCTGCTCGTCCTCGAGGTCGATGTCCCCTTCGTACGTCTCCGTGACGGCTTCGACAGTGATGTGCAGTGTGTTGGCCATCGGGGCTCACCTCCTGGTGCTGGTGCCCGGCCCCACGGCGAGGCCGGGCACCAAAGTCACGTCTTGGTCTCGCTGGCCTTGTCCTCGCCGTCGGCCCCGGTTTCCTCGGTCTTCGCCGCGGTGCGCTTGGGCTGGTCGAGGACATCCGGGTTGGTAATGGCCTTCACCGCCCAGGCCGGGGCGGTGGAGCCCTCCTTGAGGAACTCCACCGCCCCGGTGGTCGGGTTGCGGAGCAGGGTGCTGGCCTTGATCTTCGCCATGGTCGATCAGAGCACCTTGATGGCCATGGACAGGTTCGCGTTGCCCAGCAGCGGCAGCGCGATGGCGTCCGAGATGACCTCGGCGATGGCCGGGACCTTGTCGTTCTGCCACAGGCCGCACACGATGCCGGCGAGCTCGTCGTCGGGGATCGCCCAGTCGACGGCCCGACCGGTGAGGGTTTCGCCCCACACGGTGCCGCCGAGCTCGGTGCCGGCCTCGTTGAACGGATCACCGGGCGCGGGCAGGAACACGATTGTGTTCGGATCCACCACCGGGGTGGCGACCTTGCCGAGCCGGATCTGTCGGGTGTACTCCAGCGGTCGTGGGATGCGGTAGCCGGCCAGGGTGTCCTCCACCTGCTGCGGAGTCGCCGGGCGGGCGCCACCGTTGAGCAGCTGGGTCTGGAACTCGTCACCGCGGAGCAGCGCCGAGTACGCGGCCGAACCGGCCACCAGTGCACCAGGCCGCTGGCCGTTGTTCACGGTGCGGTAGACGTCGATCCAGGTGCGCAGTGCGTCCAGACGGGAGACCGTGTCGGTCGTCCACTTTTCCGCGGCGGTGACGGTCAGACGCGGGTCGCGCGCGAAGTCATCCCGGGTCTTGAACTTACGGTCGTTGATCGTCGCAGCACCGGTCTGCAGGACCACCCCGCGCATGTACTCGATCTTGTCCGCGATCGCCTGCACGGCGATGCGGGAGTACTTTTCGGCGGCCCGCTCCAGCCCGGTGTCCAGGCGCTGCTGTTCCACCAGTTGGCGGTACTCCGAGATCGGGTAGTTCCGGGACAGCGCCGGCAGCTCGAGGGTGAACTCCTCGACGGACTCCTCGCCTCCGGTGGTGGGCTCGGCGTCGTAGGCGCGGAACTCGGCGGCCTCCACGAGGCCGTGCTCCTCGCGGCGGACCTTGACGGTGGAGCCGATGGTTGTGCGGTTGGGCAGCCACGCAGCGAGCGAAAGCCCGTTGTTCGTGGCCTCGATCGCGTCGAAGTGGCCGCGGGCGTAGCCGGTGAGCTCCTGCGGGGTGTAGATGTCGGTGAGCAGAGGCATGGTCTAGTCCCCCTTCCTCAGAGGTAGATGATGGTCGTCTTGTCGTTGGCGGCCGTCGGAGCCGTGAAACCGGCCAGGGGGACCTCGGAGGTCCACACCCGTCCGTGGTCCAGGACCGGGACGCCGATGTTGCCGTCGCCGTGAGCGATCGACTGGTCGGTGAACACGTGGCCGGCGAGCACCGCCACGGCGCCGGTTCCGGCGGGGTCGTAGGGCACGGCCAGGCCGTCCACGAGTGCGACCGGGTAGCCGGAGGGAATGTAGTCCTTGCCCGGCAGGGCGGCGCGGAACGCGGCGACGTTGGCGGTCTCCGTGCGGTTGTTCGCGATGGAGTGGTCGGAGGCGAGCCACCGGAAGGATCCGGAGCCGTGAGTCTTGCGGGTCAGGCGGGGCATAATGTGGGCCTTTCTGGAGATGAAGGGTCAGCGCTGGTGCTGCGCCTTGTAGCGCTCACGCCCAGCAGAGACGGAGGATGCGCCCTCGGAGGTCCGGCGTCCCAGGTGGTTGCGCCGCGTCGGGGCGGCGGGGGCGCGGTCGATCATGGCGAGCGACCGGTTGACGGCATCCGTGTCGACGCGGCCGTCTTTGATAAAGGTGGACAGGTTCAGGTGCTCCAGGAACGCGTCGAGGTCATCCTGCTCGACCCCGAAGGCACGGTTGGCGAACGCGTCGCGCACCCGCTCCTCGGCGACCTCCGCGAGCGCTGCGGCACGGGCCTGCGAACGGACCTCGTCGAGGTTCGGGGTCTGCTCCTGCTGCTGTCGTTGCGGTTCGGGCTGCTGGCCGAGCTGGGTCCGGAGACGGTCACGCTCGGCGAGCACGTCGTCGTAGTCCGCCCGGGAGTTGGCAGTTCTCTCGTGCTTGCGCGAGTGGTGCCGCCAGTAGGCCTCGCGCTGCTCCACGGTCATCTGCTCGAGCGGGGTGTCCGCGGGAAAGCTGCGATCGGGTTCCTGCTGGCCTGCCTGCTGGGCCTGCTGGGCCTGTTGGGCGTCAGTAGCAGGGGGCGTGGCGCCCTTGCCCTGCTGGTTCTGGCTGTTCTGCTGTCCCACGGTGTGCTCCTTGTCAGGTGTGTCGTCGCCCCTGTCGGGGCTAATCGTGATGTCGCCGTCGTGGGGGGAGTACGTCTCCCACCATCGGGTGATCGGCTCCATCAGGTCTGTCGTCCCGTCGCGCTCTTGGGCGCGCCGGGTGGCTTCTTCGGGTGGGGTCGCGAGCACGATGACCTCGTCGGCGCCCACGCGCTGTGCGTGCTCGTGGCGGGCGGCCGGGTCGGCGAGCGTACGGATGATCCACACGTCCCCGCGCTGGTAGTCCCGAGCGGTGCGCTCCATCAGCGAGCGCACCGAGGCGGCGGTCTCGCGGTCGGAGTAACGGGTGCGGATCTCGTCCAGGTCCACGACCAGGTCTTCCGGCTGGGCGTGGGCCGCGACGTAGGTCGTCTTCCCGGCCCCCGGGGGCCCGCAGACGGTGCGGATGGTCATGCCGCCGACCTCCTGCTCAGCGCCTCGATCTCCCGCTGGTAACGGGTGATCCGATTCCGCGCCGTGGACACGACCCAGTAGGCGCGTGAGCGGCGGTCGGTGACGTCCTCCTCGAGGGTGTCCGCCCAGGCAATGGAGTTCTCGGCCGAGGCGATCTTGCGCTTGAGCTCCTCAATCCGCTCAGCCGGGTTCGGTCGCGCCGGGGCGTCCTTGGCCTTGCGGATAGATTCGCGCCGGGCGGCCGTCATGCGCGGGCTGTCCTCGGTGAGCTCGGTCGTTCCGTCCTCGCGCATCACCGCGCCCAGCTCCCCGTGCTCGTCGATGACGACGCGTACGTGCGAGAGGTCCTGCCGGCTGGTGGATCCGGCCGCCCCGTAGAGGCGGTTCAGGTCGGCCTCGTTGAGGGTCAGTCCCGGGTCGCCGGCGCTGGTGATCGGCAGAACCGTGCACTGGCACCCGCTGTGGACCGGCATGAGGTCCTCGACGCTATAGATCCGGGATGCGGCCGCCGCGCACAGGCCGCACGTGCCGTTCTTGGATCGCTCGGGGTGGATGATGCGGCGATAACCCTTAACCTCGGACTTTCGGCGGGCCGCCGGCTTGCGCTGTTCGACCTGCTTCTCCCGGGCGGAGGGCGGGGTGCGGATGACCTCGTGCTCCTGGTGGCGTTGGGTGAGCATCATGTCCGTCTCGGCCAGGCGCTGGACGCGTTGGAGCGCGGAGGCCCGGGCTGCGACTTCGGGGACGTTCATGGACCGGGCCCGCCGGTACTGCTCCACGGGACGTTCGTAGACGGCCTCGACGTCCACGCCGTGGCGGGCGTACTGGAAGCCGAGGAGCTCGTGGTCGATGTCGTCCTCCGGGAAGATGGCATCCATCTCCTGGTAAACCTGGCGCATGTAGGCGGTGGTCTGCTTCCGGACCTCGGCCTGCGTGGTCTCCACCAGGGACGCGGAGGCGCGCGCTTGAGTGCGCACCAGTTCCCCGTCGTACCAGCCGTCGAAGTCGCTCCATAGGGTGCGCAGCTGCTCGAGCAGCACGCCGGTCAGTTTCGCGGTGATCGCCGCCTGCGCGTCCACGAGCTTGGTGAGCACGCGCAGATCAGCCATCAGTCACTTCCTCGGCGCCCGTCACCACGGCCAGCAGCGCGTCCTCTGAGCGGTGTCGCTCCGCTTCGGCGATCTGCTCCGGTGTCAGCTCCAGGAACAGCTCCATCCGCTCACGCCACGGCACTCCTGCGGCCTTGGCCGTCCGGCCAGCCTCAGCGCGTTCGGTCAGCGAAGACCGGCGCGGGTTCGCCCACACGGTGCGGATCTGGGCCCGTTCAGCCCGGGCCTCCTCCTCGGCGAGCATCAGCGCCGCGTGCATCGCGGAGATGAACTTGCCGTCCACCTGCCGAATGCGGGACTCGATCTCGAACACGATGCCCTCACGCTTGAGGTCGGCTCCGGTGGCGGACTCATTGGCCGCGTCCGGGGCGAGCATGTACAGCGGGGTGTTGGACACGGCCGAGAGGTTCTTCAAGTCGTCCTGGACACTCTTGAGCACCGGGGAAATGTCAGCCTGCCCAGACTCCCAGAAGTCCGCCGTCCCGGGCAGAATCCACAGCTCACCCGGCCCGGTCTCAAAGATCGCTTCGTAGTCGATCTCCTCACCGGTCTCCGGATCCGTCCGCGGCACGCCCTTGACCGCGCGCTGCCGGAACGCCTGCAGGGCGATCAAGATCATTCGCTGCAGGATCGTGTGGTTGATTCGCAGCATGTCCGGGATGTGCTTCTCGAAGCAGGAGCGACCGTCGCCGAGCTCGTATACCGGGACCTCGTCCACGGGCATGGGGTAGAGCCGGGGATCGATCTGCCAGTTCACCGGGTGCAGCGCCCACGAGGAAGCCGTGGCGCGCGGCAGAATCGTTGGCCCGGTGTGCCGGGCGATCCTCTGATAGCCGGGGCGCCACAGCACCGCGACGTCCTCGTCAGCCGCCTCGTCCCGATAGACCTTCAGCGCAGCGATCGACCGGGCTGGGTCCCGCGGGTCAGGCTCCACGATCACCTGGGACGGGTGCTCAGCGGTGAACAACACCCCCGACGACGGATCTGCCGGCTCACGATAGTCCACCGCAAGTGCCCCATTGCCCAGGCCCAGCGCCCAGCGCAGGGCCTGCTCAAATACCGCGGCCGCGTCGGACTCCTTCATGATCCGGTTCACGACGTCGTCGCCGTTGGCTGAGGAATCCACCGCGGTGCGAAACGCCCGCGGCTGCATCCGGTGCACCCGGGCATTGAGGATGATCTCGGCCGGGTTGAGGCGGGCGATGCGCTGGAGCCGGTCGAAACCTTCACCCTGCTTGTCGGGGTAGGGCAACGGCGGATTGCCATCAATCCACTGCTGCTGCGTGTGCACATGCGGGAGTCGCTTCCCCAGCTTCTTGGACAAGTGCACAAACCACCACTCGTCCGACCCGCGCGGGATCTCAGACATACGAGTGAACGCCACGTAACCGTCGACGAGCTCGAACATGAGTCCTCCCTCTCAGGGCTGGTGGTGTTTCTAGCGGCGCCGGCGAGCGCCGCCGACACGGAACGGCACGAAGGTCTTTTCCTTTTCCTCAACGGGTGCGTTGAGAAAAGCCGCACGGGCCTCGAAAGCCAGCGTTCCGGCCACGGCCCCGTCGACCTTCCGCACACTGTTCTTGCCCTCTTTGCCGATCACGATCCCGCCACGGCGGGACCACCGGCGGGCGTTGATCAGGTGGCGCACGAACACTGGGTTGGCCGAGACGCGGATGCCGGCGGTGGAGATCTGCAGGTGAAGCCGCTCCAGTGCCAGGGCCATCTTGGTGTCGAGCTTCGTCCACCACTTGATCGCGGACTGGGCGCCGGCCTTGGCGCGCAGCTGCTCGCCGAACTCCCGCTCCCACGCCTCGATCCGGTCCAGCCAGTGCGGCGGGTCCGCGAAGAAAGCCACGACCTCGTAGTCGGTGAACATCCGGTGCACCGCGGCGTCGAATGCGAGCTCGTCTACGCGCCAGTCGGCGGCCTCCGGGCCGTCTGGGCACTCCTGGATGAGCACCTCGAAGAGGTACCCGTCGGAGATTCGGCAGCCCACCAGGGCGGTGGCGTCGTCGGTCTGGGCGCCGTCGAAGCCCAGGGCGATCCGCTCCCCGGGGGCGATTTCGTCGAGGCCGACCGCGGGCATGCCAGCGGTGACCTCGGCGACCTCGGCTGGGGTGACCCAGGCGTTGGACGCCTCGGAGAGCCCGTTGAGGTAGTAGCGCCGTGCTGCGGCCGGGGAGTGCCGGGGGTCGAAGATCTTGTCGACCACGCCCTCGATGCTGTTCCAGTCCATGGCCTCGCCGTAGGACTCCTCGATCGCCTCGGTCAGGGCGCCCTCGTCAGAGAGGTCCTTCAGGTCCGACCAGCGGTGGTCGTAGAGCAGCCGCAGTCGACCGCGGACCTTCGGGCGTCCACCGGCCGCGAGCGCGGCGATGGACTCCTCGATGAGGTGGGCGTACTTGTAGGTGGCCTCGGCAATGGACTCCTCACCGGGCAGGTACATCGTGGTGGTCTCGATGTACCAGGGCTCGGCGTCCTTCTTGCGCTTGGACAGGTTGCGGGTGACGGTCTGGTACATCGCCCGCAGCTGCGGGGTGTTGTACAGGTGGGTCTCGTCGAAGACGGCAAAGGTCTCCTTGCCGCCGTCCTTGGAGGCGGAGCCAGCGGTGGACGGGGTGATCTCCCCGCCGTACGGGAGCAGTACGCGGGTTTGGCCGACGTCGAGGCCGTAGGCCCTCAGCTGGGCCAGGGGCCCTTGCGTGAGGTTGAGGTAGACCATGTCGAAGACGTTGCCGGTCTGGCCTTCCTCGGTGGCCATGATCCGCACGTAGGGGTACACGACCGGCCGGCCCATGGGCTCGCCCGCCTCGTAGGTGTAGACCTGCCCGAGGAACTCGAAGGTCTCCCCGCCCTTGGCCCAGCCGTCGAAGCGGCACGGGCCGAGGGCCTCGAAGAGCACGAGCTCAGCGGCTACCCCGGACTTGTTGCAGCCCTTGGGGCGGGAGAAGAACGCCGAGTCCACCAGCCGCTTGCCGTTGCCGTCCACGGCGTAGCAGTCAACGATGAGCTGGGAGTACTCGTCCCCGTGGCGGATCGGCTGGCCGGCCACGCCGCCGGGGCCGTGCACGACGAAGGTCTCAATCCACCACAGCCCCAGCCACCCGAGCGACCGGCTCCGCGAGGACCCGGGCGGACGGACAACTTTGTGAGGCATGGCGGCTCAGTCCTTGATCCGGCCGCGGCGGGAGTCCAGCGACGTCACCGACGCCTCGGCGGCATCACCGACCGGCGTCGTCTCGGGCACCTCGATCTCCGACCGCAGGCGCAGGCGGTCCTCCGGAGTTGCGCCGAACTTGGCCACGCGCAGCCGGATTTCCGCGGCGAACTCCCACCGGCCCTTGGACCACATCTGGTGGTGCATCAGGGCGGTATCGATCAGCACGTCCCAGTCCGGCTCGGAGAGCATGCGGGAGGCCTGCGGTGAGGCGCGCCAGTGGTCGTACCAGCGCTTCGTGACGGGGTGCCAGTCTTCGCCGCCGGGCAGCGCGTCTTTGGGCAGGGGCGGACCGAGCTTGATCGAGGACTTCACCAGCGAGCGCGGGCGATTCCGGTCGTCGGCTAGGTTGGTCCGCTCGGTGGTGTCGCGGGCGCGCGTGCGTCCCTGCTTTGGGGCGGGGCCAGTGCCGGCCATGGCGATCACCTCCTGTGACGGGGCCCCGGCGGCGTGACGCTGTCAGGGGCGCGGCAGTAGGAGGCTCACGGGTCAGCAGGTGCGCTGAGCAGATCCCGGAGCCGGGCGGTCGCTTCTTCTATCTGGGCGTCAAGGGGGATGAGCAGTTTCTGCTCCCACTTGTGGCCGTTCGCGGCGATCTCCGCGCGCCTCGACTCCAGCTGTTCCAGGCGCCGGTTCAACCGGCCGATCTCGTACTCGGCCAGGCGCCGGCACTCGACCGTGCAGTACAGCTGAGGGCGGCCCCGCTTGTGCACGGCGATGAACGAAAAGCCACACATTATACAGGTCCGGTCCATGCATTTCTCCTGGTCAGGATTCCCCCAGACCCACGCGCACAGCGAGAAGCAGAACGCTGCGGGAGGGGGGACAGACACCCGGGGGAGGGGGTCCCCGCCCCCCTCGTCACAATCAGTCACAGACTCAGTCGATCAGTCCCGGATGCCGCTCCGCGGAGCGGCGCTCACGCGGCCGGCGCGGCGACGTCGCGCCCTGGGCCCCGGTGATCCGGTCGTGATGCCACGAACACAGCGACGTGAGGTCGTCGTGGTCATCCGGCGGCCCCTGGTGGTGCACATCGGTGGCCTTCGCGGTGCATCGCTGTCCGGTGTCAGGCGAGACGTAGGTGCATCGGTGTCCGTCCGCCGCGAGCTGCTTGGCCCGGCGCTTCGGCCAGTCCTTCGGCAGCTGCTTCGTCCGGCCGCTCCGGCCCGACCACGGCATCAGCGGTTCCTCTTGTCGCCCGGCCAGTACCCGTTCATGTCGAAGTGCCACTGCGCGCAGATGCGATTGGCACGGGCCAGGCCGACGTGCTTGACGAGGTTGCGCCGGCACCGGGTGAAGTCCCCGCTCGTCTTCCAACGGATCTTGATCGCGCCGGGCCCGAGCTTCCAGTACTTCTCCAGCTCGTTGTTGTCCGCCACCTCGTCACCACCTCAGTCGATGTCCGGTGCGTTCCACTCGACGAACCCCAGCGGCGCGTGCTGGAGCTGCCGCTCCTGGCCACACTCCCAGCACCAGCCCGAGTAGACCGGCAACCGGTCACACCCCGGGCTCTTGCACAAGGCCACGCGTCCCACCGGTCACCACCGCCGCAACGACTGCTGCCGGCGCTCACGGTCCACGTTGCCGATGGCCTGGTCCGCTGTCGGGTCCGAGTAGGTCCGCCGCTCCGGTTCATTGCGGGCGGTGTACGGGTTGTTCCCCGCGGCCCGCAGACGCCGTAGCGTCTGCTCGCCGCGGGCCTGCTCCGCCCTGGACTGCATCTGCAATCGCGCGTACCGGTCAGGATCGCTTGCCATGTCGGCCTCCAGGGTCCTCGAAGTAGATGGCCTCATCCGGCTCACGCCCCAGCTGGCCAGGCTGGCAACCCATCGGCGGTGGTGGTGGCAGGTAGCGGTGCCCGGTGCCGGTGGTTGGTGTAGCACGGGTGAGTCGCCTCGTCGGGGCCACCCGGACAACTCACCCGAGAAGAAATCCGGCCCTTGTGCACCACTGCAGTGGGAGAACAGTGGGGCCGGCGTTTGCTCTGAGCGCCGGCCCCGCCCTCGGGGGATGAGGACGGGGCCGGGCGGACAGCCTGGTGGGCGCTCCCACGACAGATGCGCGGGGCGCTCGCTGAGAAGACCAGGCCGTGGATCCCGCGCGGGCCCGGGCTGCGTTGTCCGGCAGGCGTGGCGCGGGAGTACGGGCGGCACACACGGTGCCGGGCATGACGAAGGCCCCGGGAGCCTGGTCGCTCTACCGGGGCCTTTCGACAACTAACCCATATTGATACGCATCATCCCCCAAAAACGCTCACGAGGCAAGCACACGCGTCCGGCGCTCGCTGTGCTTTTTTGCGAGTCCGCGGGCCTGAGAGTAGCTGTACGTCGTCGGTGCGCCCTCCTGCACGCATCCGATCAACCGGTTGCGCCTGCGCTCAGGCCATTTCTCCACCGTGCGAGGTGAGATGTCGTAGCCCTCCAGCTGGAGCCAATCGGTGATCTGCCGAAGCGTTCCCGTGGCCTGGTCCAGGTAGTCGCGGACTTGCACATCCCACCACTGCTTCACTGCGGTCACCTCATGGCGTCCGCCGCACCCCCGGCACCATGCCACGTCGGCGCCCTTCGGCGCGGTGAGTTCCACCCCGCACTCGCATGGTCCGTAGATGATTCGCTCCGCGGCCGGCTGCATGACGTGCTCGGCCTGCTCAAGGGCGTACGCCAGGTCCTGGGCGATCGTGTGGATGTGCGGGGAGCGGGCCAGGGTGTCGAGGTGGCCGAGGGCTCGGGCGATCAGATCGGCTGGTGACTCGTCGAAGCGGTGGCGTAGCTGCGGGTCGGCGGCACCGGCGGCCGAGTGAAGTACGAGGAGCAGATCGTCCTTCCGAGTGGAGGCGGTCTCGTTGAAGGCCATCGGCGTGCCACCTGCTCCGCCGCCACCGCCCTGGGCGTCTTGCCCGGTGATGGTGATGTCCAGCTCGCGCAAGATCTCGGGTGCGGCCCACAGGTGCTTGCGGAGCTGGCCGAGGTGATGGGTGCAGAGGGTGCCAGTCGTGGCTGGGGCAGTGCAGTAGCAAGTGCTCATGAGCGGAGTTCCTGTTCGATGAGGCCGGAGAGGTAGTCGGAGGGGCGCCACACGGCGGCGTCGGAGCCGCCGGCGGTGAGGCCGTCGATCCATCCGCGTTGGTCGGGAGAGACCCGGCCGGTCTCGGTCTTGAGCTCCCGGAAGATCGTGCGGCCCCGGACGGGATGGACGAGCACGAGATCGGGGAAGCCGGGGGCGGAGCGGCGGGAGTCGTAGGTGTGATAGCGCAGGGACCAGCCATGGCCGGCGGCGCGCTGCAGCAAGAAGGTCTGGAACTCGGTTTCGCTCCACCGGTACATCGGATCGTTGGGGGACGGCCTGGTCTTCTTGGTGGTGGTCACTTCCGCTTCCTCCTGCGCGGCCTCTTGCGCTTGCTCTGGTGGTGGTCATCTGGGCGTGGTCGGTCTGTGGATGGGTTCTCGTGACGGCTCTCCGTAGGGGGTGGATCAGCGCGGCGCCCGTCCCGGCCTGGCCTGTCCCTACCCGGCCCGGCCCGGCCCGACCCGTCCCGACCCGACATATCCGGATCTGCGATAGCTGGCATCTGGTCGGATCTGCCCGAATCTGCCGGATCGGTCTTTGGTGCCTGCGACGCTGGTGGTTCCGGGGCCGGGGCCGGCTGCTGCTCGGGCGTCTGCACCGCGGGCGCGGGAGTCGTCTCCGAGTGGGCTGCGGGTCCGGTGCCGTCGTCCTGGGCGGAGGCACGGGGGCGGGTCTTGCGGGCGCCGTCGGTGGCCTCGACGTGCTCGCCGTGGGAGGCCAGCCACGCGGCGCTGTGGGCCGTGTAGTAGGGCTTGGACGGGATCGGGTAGAGCTCCTTGTCCCACGACGCCAGGTCGTCCTGGCGGGCGCTGTTGCAGGTCTTGCACGCCACCACGAATGTCTCCGGGGTGGCGGCCTTGCCCGGGATGAGGTGGTCGTAGGTGCCACCGCGGGCGGACTTGCGGTCCCGCCAGTTCACGATGACCCCGCACCAGCGGCAGCCGTCGCCGTCACGCAGACGGACCGGGACCGTGAGCGCGATGTTGCGCGCGTCGCGGTTGCGCTGATTCGCCCAGTCACGGGCGGAGCGGGGAATCATGTGGAACAGCTCCTCGTCCTCCACCAGGCGCAGCGCCTCAGCGCCGTCCTCGAGCTCGACGCGGGTGGCGTACCCCGCGGAGACGGCCTGGTCCGCCAGCAGCTGCCACCGGGACATCCCGGCGATCTGCTTGAACGGGCCCAGACGGATGACGTAGTCACCCTCGAAGGCCGCCACATAGGCGGCGCACCGGGACATGCACCCAAACAGCTCGTTGACCGTGCGGTCATCGGCCTGATCGTGCTCCAGGGCCTGGAACACCGCCGGGTGGGAGTGGGACGCGTCCGAGGACCTCAGCCAAGACATCAGGCACCCACCTCCGTCGCCGCCGCGTGGGCGGCCGGGACCCGCTCGACGGCCGGGCGGCCGGAGTCAGGGCGGTGGATGACTGGTGCTGGTGGGAGCATCTCGGAGGTCTCCTAGCGGGTGCGGTGGATCAGGACAGTGGTGGCGGGGTCCAGGCGCCGGGAGCTGATGCGGCTATCGCGGTAGCGGAACTCCAGCACCACGGCATCGGAGTAGGTCTCGGCGCCGGTCAAGGTGACCAGGCCGGGGCCGTCCGAGGTACCGATGCTGATCAGCCGCCCCGCGTAGGCCTGCGTCATTGCCACATCCCCGGCCGTGGCCGAGTGGGACCGGGACAGGTCTCTCGGCCCGGCCGGGGCATCGCGGCGAGCGCCGGCGCCCATGAGCTGGGGGCGGTTCACCTGGAGCTCCTGGACTGATGGGCAAGGCGGCGGCGGGCGCGGACGTTCCACCAGCTGATGCGGGCCCAGATGAGGAGCGGGCCGCCAGTGAAGACGTCGTTGGCGGTGGTGGCGTGCCAGCCTTGGCCGCACCAGCAGCCCCACACCTGGCCGGCCCGGGCCGGGAGTGGCCGGGTGCCGGCGCAGGAGTGGTGGTGGCGGGTCATGCCTGGCCTCCATCGGCGGTGCATGAGAACGGGGAGCAGCCGTTGAGGGAGCTGTCGTCTTCGAGGGACTCCTCGAACTCCGCGAGGGCGATGGCTTGCAGCACGTCGCCCTGGCGATCCGCCCATTCGCGATAGGTCACCCGGTCGATCGGTGCCTCTGCCAGCGGTATCCGGGATCGGTGTAGGAAGGCTTGACCGAGCAGCGGTTGGCCTTGCTCGGTCGCTCGAGCTGACCCGGCGCGGATGGCCCTGTCGAAGGACACGGCGTCGTTCCATTCCGCGGGGCTGTTATCGCGGAGCTCGCGCCACTGCCTGTTGGTGTGGAACGGGCAGCCGATGCAGGCCGACTTGGGGGTCGTCTCGAAGCCGTGCCGGGTGAGTATCGCGCGGCAGGCGTCCCGGTCCATGCCAAGCTCCAGCAGCGGGTACTTGTTGCGGGAGTAGGAGACATCGCCGGTCTTCAGCTTTCCGTCCTGGTCCAGCGCCCGGTCTCGCTCGTCGGTGCTGATCCCGACCCACTGCTCGACGTACCGGCCGCGGGGCACTCGGCCGGGCTTGCCATCCTCGCGGGCCGGTGCGCCCAGCAGCTCTCGGACCTTTTCCTTGATCGGCTTGAGCTTGTACTCGCTGGTGCACTGTCGGCGGGTCATGCCGTCTCCGCCGTCGCGGTTCTTGATGTAGAGCGGCATGGATGCGAAGCGGTGCGACGGGTCCAGGGCGTCATTACGTATGTTCCCGGAGGAGACACGGTAGATCGGAATGCCTGCCGGCTGGGCGATCTCCCGCTCGATCCTGTTGAGGTGCTCGTAGACGGCCGCCGGCTCCCACCCGGTATCCGAGAAGATCGCCCCGTCCAGCTTGGGCAGTGTGCCCAGGGCGGACATGAGGAGCAGCGCCGTGGACTGAACGCCGGCTCCGAGTGAAAGAATCTGCATGCTCACGCTGCGACCCCCTCTGGGAGAGCATCGATGTGCGTCAGCGGCACCCGGTGGGGACGCCAGATGACCTCGATGGCCTGCGTCTCGGTCAGTCCCCTCCGGGACGGGTGAGGGTCGTGGGCGATCTGCAGGGTGTCCGGGTCGAGGACCACGGCGTGCAGGAACGGGCCGCGTGGGGAAGGTCCGGCACCGATGATGCCGAGCACGTCCCCGGCCTGACGGATGGCCGTCAGGCGGTCCTCGTCGTCGGCGCCGAGGAAGGTGTGCATGAGGCCCTCGTGGTGCGCCCAGGCCTGGACGTTGATCCACCAGTCCCCCGGGAGCGAGACGATGTGCGGGACGTTGGCCAGTGGTTTCTCGACGATGGACGCCAGGCACGCCTGGTAGCAGTTCCCGGGGACACCGTTGGCGTCCGTGCCATCGTCGTTGGCCGCGAGGATGTCCTGATCGATGGGAATCATGCCTCACCGCCCTTCGGAGCGAAGACGTCGATGAAAGCGTCCGTCTGCGCGTCCTGAGGTCCGTAGGTGCGGATTGCCTTGATCTGCGAGCGGAAGCCGGCAGTGACCCGGATGCGCGTGTCCGGCGCGATCCCGACTCGCCGGGCCTCGTCCACGAACGCCTCCAGCTCGGACATGGTCAGGCCGGTCTCGGCGCTGGCTGCGGTCTGGGTGATGGTCTGGTGCATGGCCATGGTCAGGACTCCTCGTCCGTGGTGGTTGGTGGGTAGGCGATGTAGAGCACGACCGGTTCGCGGTCAGTGGGGACGGGATCCTCGCGGAACTCCACTCCTCCCTCGACCGGGACGAAGATGCCTTCGTAGAAGATGGGCTCTGCTCCGTCCTGGGTCTTGGGCGCCAGGCGGTAACGGGGCTGCTCCGGCCGGGGCATACCCGGGAAGAGCAAGTCCCAGGTGTCCTTGTCGAGCGACGCCGGCACCTGGACGGTCACCGTGAGGGACTCGGTCGTGTTGCCCGGGATCCGAACGACGTCACCGCCCAGCTCCGGGATCTCGATCGGCTCCGGCATCATGCGTCCACCTCCGTCGTCCCCAGAGCCGCGAGTGCCGTTGCGAGGTCTTCGGCCTTGATGAGGACGTCGCGGCTCTTACCGGGCCCTGCGGGGCCGAGGATGCCGAGCTCGGCGAGGTCTTCGCTGAGACGGAGGGCCCGGGCAAAGCCGACGCGGAGTTTGCGCTGGAGCATGGAGACGGAGCCGAACTGGGTGGTGATGACGAGCTCAGCGGCCTGGCGGAGAAGGGCATCGTCGCCGGTCGGGGTGGGGGTGTCTTCTCCGAGGGCGCGGCGGATGTCGCCTTGCTGGAACTCGACGGTGATGCCCTGGTCGGCCATGTCGCGGACGATGTCGGTCATGGCCTCGTCGACCATGCCGATCACCTCGGTGCGGAAGCTGTCGTGCTTCTGGCTGCCGTCGAGGGCGGCGTCGAGGCGGGGGTGCCAGTCGGCGTGGGCGATGCCCTCGGCCGGGGTGTCCGTGGACCAGCCGGTGCAGTAGCCCATGAAGTGGTTGCCGACCTGGATGTAGATGTCGGTGCGGCCGGCGACGCGGAATTCGGCGTCGTCCTTGTAGAGCTTCGTGGCGGTGCGGAACCGGCCGAGCAGCTCCGGGTCGGT
Source organism: Kocuria sp. KH4 (assembly GCF_053711175.1). Classification (NCBI taxonomy): domain Bacteria; kingdom Bacillati; phylum Actinomycetota; class Actinomycetes; order Micrococcales; family Micrococcaceae; genus Kocuria; species Kocuria sp. KH4. The sequence continues at coordinate 10,365 of NZ_JBSJYX010000031.1, read as the reverse complement.
GGAGAGGTCCGCCAGTGTTGAGGGCACGAGCACGGAGGCGCGGAGCTTGGACCACATGCGCTCGGGCCCGTAGTCCCGGGCGTCGATGCCGGCCATCCGGACGCGGCGGCCGCCGAACATTTTGTCGGCCTCCACGAACTCCACCTCGGTGCGGCGCTCCTCCTTCGCGGGCAGCTGCTCCCCGGTCTTCGTGTGGAACTCCGGCGGGAGCTTCGTCACCTGGTGGGTCACGGTGATCTCCACGACCGTCTCGTCCCGCGGGGCGAGCACTCCGGGGATCTGCGCGGCGTCGTCCTTATGAAGGGCGAAGTCCACCAGCTCCCCGTCCCAGTCGTCCGCGTACAGCGACACCGCGGCCGTCGCACCCGTGCCGCCCTCGGAACCGGAGACCAGCAGCTCCGCCGTCGAGGTCACGTGGAAGTGCATGCACGACGCCTCGGCGCTGTCCTTGTCGCGGGGCACATGCGGCGCCACCGCCTTGATCGCCTTCGCCAGGTCCGACCCGGCCACGCTGAACACGCTCATGGCCGCACTCCAATCGATGGCAGGACCGCGGCGAGACGGTCCGGGCGGTAGCCGTACCAGTGGACGCCTGACTCCTGGTTCGGCCCGGCGTCCGGGTCTTCGACGACGACGACCGGCACGGCTTGGTAGCCAAGGACCTCGGTCACGAAACGCATGGCGGCCGGATCGGAGGACACGTCGGTTTCGCTGAACTGGACTCCATTGCGGATCAGCCATGCCTTGGTGCGGTCGCACTGGACGCACGACGGCTTTCCATAGACCACAACGGCCCTGTCTTGGGCGATCGTGGCGTCGAGCGAGCTGAGGACGCCGGCGAGCACGTCCTCCCTCTCTTGGGCGGGGTAGTTCATCGGGTAAGTCCCTTCTTGATCACGGGGCGGTCGGGACGCTGAAGCACGACCAGGTCGCGGCGAGCGCTGCGGGCGATGGCGTCGTACTGGTGGGCAATTCGGGTAATCCGCCGGCGGTGCCAGCGCGCATTGGGGGCTATGGGGTGCCGTGCGTCCATGCGGAGGCGGGCGGCATGCACCTGGGCGTCGAGCAGCTGGCGATGGATCTGCAGGAGGGCGTATCGGAAGGCGAGTTCTCCGATCGAGATCCGAAGGTCCGTGCCCAGCCGGTCGTTGACGCGGATGTGGAAGCCGGACAACGCCCGGCGCCGGCGATCCTCGGCGCGGAGCTCCTGCAGCTGCTCGTACTCGGGGTACTCAGACACCGGGGGCCTCCGGTGCGTAGTAGTCGACGGTCACCGTGACGGGGTAGGTGAAGTCATCAGGCTCGGCGAAGCAGGCGACGACGAGGGTCCCTGCCTTGGCCTTGGTGAGGGCCTCCTCGTCTTCGTTCCAGGGGCGGAGGCACATCGGGCCGTCCTCGCTCTCGAAGTAGAGCCAGGCGCGGCCGTCGGCCTCTCTGAGCTGGGCGAGGCCGTTGAAGTGGCCGCTTTCGGCGTAGGTGGAGAGCTGCTCCCATGTGTCGAAGACGATGGATACGGGCCCGGTCTTCTCGTCCTCGGTCGACGCCTCGGCGTAGGTGGCCTCGAAGATGTCCGGCTTGCACGGGTAGAACTTTCGGTCGTCGGTGGGGAAGGGCTCCCTGATGACGTAGTCGCCGGGGGAGGCGAGCATGAGGCCCTCCGCGGTGGTGATCACCAGACCTGCCTCCGGCTTGGTCCGGTTCTTCCGCTCGGCGGCGCCGCCGAGGCGTCCGATCCAACTAAGGATGTGGTTAGCCGACTCCGTGGTGCCCTCGTAACGCATGGCCTCGATTTCGACGGGCTTCTTCCGGAACGTCCGGGGCTCGTTGGTGGTCATGGTCAGTGGTCCTCTCGTTGGGCCCGGAGACGGGCGATCAGGGCGGGCTCCGCGGCGAGCGCCGCGGGGTTGTCGATGAGTTGGTTGAGGCGTTGGAAGTAGCGGGTGACGGTGGGGCCGGTGCCGGCCCCGTAGTGGGAGCCGCCCATGATGCGAGCGCACTCCTGTTCCTTGGCGCCCTGGTATTTCCAGGAGCGCTTCTCGTTGGCGAGGATCGCCACGTCCACTGCGGTGAGCGCGGTGGGGTCCAGGGGCGGGAGGTGCAGGACGGTGGGGGAGGGGAGGCGGTCCGAGTCGTTGCCCTGGGCGCCGGTGCCGTGGGTGGGGCAGGAGCCGTCCACGGCGCCGCGGTGCTCGAGGCGGGTGGCGCGGCCTGTGCCGCAGGTGCACCCGTGGCGGGGGCAGGCCAGCGAGCGGCGGGCGGGCTTCTCACCGTCTGCGGGGAGACAGCAGCAGGCGAGGGCGGCGGCGGTCTCAAGCACGGCCTGGCCTCCGCTTCTGCTCGTGGGCCCAGTGAAGGTAGATCGCGCCCCAGCCGGTGCCGAGGACGTTGACCAGCTCGTTGGCGACGTCGCGGTCCGTGGCCCAGGGGTAGTCGGCGGCGACGTTGCGGGCTGCGGTGCAGGCCTCGTCGGCGGTGGCCGGCTGTGCAGTGGCCACTTCACGGATGCGTGCCTGGAACCTCTGGCGGTCTGAGAACTGCACGGGCGGGCGTGTGCTGGGCGCGGCGGTCATGCTGCACGCTCCACGGCCTTGGAAGCGGGCTGGGGCTTGCGGCGGTCCGGAATCAAAGCCAGGACGTCGTCGCGTCCATGAAGCCTTGCCGTTGCCTTGATTGGGTGGATTCCGGACCAGCCCATCCGAACGGCGGCCTCATCGGCGGGTACGCCCTGACGCAACAGCGCAGCGAACTTGTCCAACCGCTTCTTCGTCCTCGCCCGCTTCCGCTCGGCGATGTGTGAGTTCTCGGCAATGCGTCCGTCTGGTAGCACGGCCAGCGCGTCGGTTCGGTTGAGGCGGGTGGCTGTGGCCCTGGCCGTGGAACTTTTGGCGTATCCGGCCTCGATCGATGCTTCGTGGACGGGCATGCCCTCGCGGATGAGGCGCACGAGCTTGTCCAGGCGGGCGTGTGCTTCGACGGTCTGCTCGGTGATGCGCGGCATCTTGGTCGTACGCACGGTGGGCTTGGACTGCGGGGTGGGGGCGGGCGCCGGTTCCGGCGCTCCCGCCCGCGCCCGCTCAGCTCGTTGGCGCATAGCTTCGAGGTCCGCCACCCGGTAGAAGCACTTCGCGCCGGGTGCTCGTTTGCCGACGGCCACGGGCAAGCCGTGACGCTTGATCCACTTGCTGAAGGTGGTGCTTCCCACGCCGAGGTACATGACCGATTCCCGGGTGTTCAGCAGGCAGTCCGGGCCGACGGCCTGCGTCGCGTCCTCGCCGACCCTGGCGACCGCGGCAGCGATCTCCTCGGACGGCACGATGGGACGGCGAGCGGACGGCGGTGCCATGACACTCCCGTACTTCTCCGCGTACGCCCGAGCCAGCTCGCGTCTACGCTCTGCTGCTGCGCTACTCTCACGCGGCACGGGACTCACGCTCCTCGTCCTCGGATGGGCGTGTGCCGTCCTCGTTGAGGAGACCGACCTCGCGCAGGACGACCGGGAGGTCGGCGAGTGCGTCTGCGCCGGTGGCGTGGAAGCCGAGCGCGTGCTCCTGGCCGTTGTCGTCGAGCAGCCAGACTTCCCACTCGGCGACGTAGAGGCCGGCGCGGCGGCCGGTGAGGTTGCGGGGGTCGGCCGCGGGGAGGCCGGCGGCCAGCCGAATGCCGGAGACGGTGCGGATGCGCAGGCGCGGGTTCCCGGTGCGGCGCGGGGCACGGCCGTGTGTGGGGTCAACGATGGGCGGTGCGAGGACCGCGGCGAGAGGGGACAAGGTGGGCTCCTCAATGCTGGAGAGGGAGTGGACGATGACGAAGTCCTGCTGGGTGGGCTCGGCCTCGACGATCCCGACGAGGGCGGCGAAGAACTTGCGGAGGTCAGCCACGGTCGGCCACCTCCTGGGCTTGATCGGCGCGGTGGGCGGCCGGCAGGACGGCCAGCCCGATGGAGATGAGTGCGATCAAGGCGACGATCGGCAGGCCTCCGGAAAGAGGGCCGGCCGCGGGGCCGAGCAGGGTGGTGATCGCCGTGACGACGGCGAGCGCGATGTCAGCCACGGTCGGTCACCTCGATGAGCTCGGGGTTGCTCTGCATGACGGTGTCCCAGGGGACGCCGAACCGGCCGAGCCAGCTCCACCCCTGGTGCTCGGGCCACCAGCGCAGGAACGTGCCCGTGTCGTGCTGGGGCTTGCGCCACCGGCTGGCGTGGTCCGGCTCGGGATCGCCCGGACGGATCACCCTGGGCGCGGTCTGGTCGGCCGGGGCGACGGCGGCGTCGGTGGCGCTCATGCTGCGTTCTCCCGGGCAAGGCGGGTGCGGATCGCATCCAGACCCTTGGCGGTGACCCGGACCTGGGGCGTGTCGACGACGCGCTCACCGGTAACCGGGCAGGAGTGGTAGCGGGCCTTCTCGTGCAGACGGCCGTTGTCGACCTGGGACTGCCGTGCCCGCGGGGCGCCGCACTGGCGGTAGATCCAGCCCCACTCCTCGAGCTTCGAGCGGAGGCGTCGCTCCCCGACGATGAAGCCGAGGTGACGGGACACCGTCTTGGCCGCCTCGTTGACCGAGTAGTCCCCGACCGAGGAGACGAAGGACTCAAAGGCCTCGACCTTCGGGCGGGCCACCTCGAGGGCGCCGCGCAGCTGCTGGTTCTCCTCCTCAGCGGCGAGCGCCAGCTGCAGGATCTCCATGCGGGTCAGCTCGGCCGGGGCGGTCGGCGGGGTGGTCTCGGCTTCGCGGGTGCGGATCGCGAAGTAGGACTGGGCGGCGGCGACCTCGGGCTTGCGGGGGTCGCCGTTCATTGCCACGAGGTAGGCGGCGTAGCGGGAGAGCCGGTAGTCCTCGCGGGGCCGGCCGCCGGACTTTTCGGTGACGGCAACGAAAAGCCTGGCGGGGTCCATGCCCTGGTTCGCGGCCGTGGCCTTGGCCCGGTCGATGGAGGCGACGAAGTTGCGCCAGTCGGCGCCGTAGCCCTGCAGCGGCATCATGTCGCGGGCGGACCAGAACTCGTCGCCGTGGTCGTCCATCTGGCGGATGCTGTCGAACGGGGAGACCCGGTCTCCGTCGAAGAGAGTGAGGTCGGTCATCGGAATCGGTCCCTTCTGGCGTGGTGTTGGGTCAGCCGCGGCGGGTTTGGTTGTCCATCAGGCGAGCGCCGATGATGGCCAGCGGTGGGGAGACGACGAGCCAGCCGATGGCGCCCACGAGGGCTCCCCAGCCGCCGTACCCAGCGACGAAGAGGACGAGGGCGGCGGTGAGGAGCACGGCGCCGAGCACCGTGCCAATCACGGCGAGCGCCTCGGCCCGGCGGTGCGCGGCGGAACGGCGGACCGGACCCCGGGCGGGGGCAGGAACCGGGCGGCCGGCGAGCGGCATGTCGTCGCCGGTGGCTGCCAGCTCGGTGACCGTCGCGACGCCGGCCTGGATCATGAGGTGGACCACCGGCATGCCGAGGCGCTCCTGCATCCGTCGGGCCCAGGTCACGTCGAGCTCGTGGGTGCCGGCCTCGATCTCCTGGAGCACGTAGTCGTGGTGCACGGAGTGGAGGTCCATGGCCTCCAGCGCCCGCTCCCGGGTGATGCCCCGGAGGAGGCGCTCGGCCCGGAGGAGGCGGCCGAAGTAGCGCCAGGCGTCGGCGCGTTCGGTGGCGTACTGCTCGACCGACACGACCCGGGCGCGCTGGGCTCGCAGGGTCGGGTGGTTCGGGGACTGCTGCATCTTGTCGAGAGACATCGGTAGACTCCTTGTCGGATTCATTGGCTTGGATCTGTCCGGGGTTCGAGGTGAGATGCGCCCCGGAGGAAGCGGTCGCCTGTTGGCTCAGGTGGCCGCTTTTCTTATGCGGTCTTGCGGGTCCGGTGTGCTGCCCGGGACCGGCTGGTCGAGCGGAACGGGTCGGGCTGGGATGCCTGCTCGGCCACCGCGCTCAGTTGCGTCGGGGCCGCGGCGCTCTTCGTCGGTGTCCGTCGCGCGGCCTGCTTGAGGGCCTTGATGTCCTCGGGGAAGAAGACGATCTTGTTGCGGCTCCCGCGGTGGTGAGCGATCTCGTCCGTGCGGGCCATGCGCCGCAGCTCGTGCTCGCTGTGCAGGCCCGTCATCTCGGCGACCTCCTTGGGGGAGTAGCCGCGGAACCCCTCGACGGCGCTCATGCCGCCACCGGCACGGCGTGATGCTTGGAGCCTGCCGCGTTTGTCATTCGGGTCACGCGAGTGTTCTCCTCGCGGTCGAACAGCTCGTCCACGTCGCGGCGCAGCCACTTCGCGATCTGCTTGGCCAGGTCCTCCGAGCATCGAAGCATGTTGCCGGCCTCGAGTCCCGAGATGGCGGCCTGCGAGCAGCTGCACAGTGCGGCCAGCTGCCGCTGGGTGTAGCCCTCGGCCTTGCGGCGTTTGGCCAGCTTGCTGCGGTCAATGGGCTTCATGTTCACCTCCCTGATCAGACGCTTCCGGGGACGCCTGTATGGCTTGCGATCGATGGGGTTGTATCCGGCGTACGTGTTCATCATGATCCTTTCTCGAACTGCTGACAAGTGAAGCGTGCCGCAGATGCCATTCACTTGTCAACGCTATGTCCCGCGTTCCCCGTAAAGTAGCGGCCAGTAAGGATGTCACTTTTATTTTTTTCGCTTCTGGCCAGTGGCACTACTAGAACCAGCACGTTGAGGATCGAAGCATGACGAACCAGCCCCTCACCCTCCGCGATATCGCGCAAGCAGCATCGGACCGCCACAACGGCGCCCGAGGCCGCGAGCTCGACCGCATCGCGAAGTCCAGAGGGCTGACGTTGTCGTACACGACCGTGGACAAGATCCTCAACGGCATCTACACCTCGCGCCCCAAGCGCAGCACGCTCGACGCTCTGGCCCAGCTGGCCGGCATCCCGCAAGAGAAGGCCTACGAAGCAGCAGGCATGCCGCTGCCTCAGACCCGACTCCAGGACCAGCTACCGCCCGACATCGACGAGCTACGCCCGGACCAGCGCAAGATGCTCATCGACCTTGCCCGCGGACTTCTTCAACAGAACCGCCGCGAGCAGGAGCTTCTACGCCGGCTCGCTCAACTCGAGGAGCGTGGTGGGAATGCAGTCAGTACCGCCCCCATTACCCACGCGGGGGAGAGCCCCGCAACCGACCCGGAGCGCCGCGAGCGCTCCACCCTGCACTCCCTGCTGGATGAGGCATCTACCTCATCCAGGGACACGGAGAACGCAGAGGACGGCGGCACCGAGGGCGACGAGCTCGCCCGCCGGCGCCGCGCGCGTGAGGCCGGGCAAGAAGAGATCCCGCTTCCGGACGAGGACCTGCTGGCCGGCTACGACGAACCGCAGGAGAGCATCCTCGCGCGCGAGCAACAAGACGCGGACGCTGAGGGGTCGCAAGACTAGATCACAACTTCGCTCGGGCTGGGCGGGGTAAGGGGAGAGCCGGCAGGTAGCTACACGACGCGCGGCTCCTGTTAAGGGAAGGCGGTATTGCTGGTGCCACCAAGGCGCGGAATGCCAGGACTCGCGGTGACCGACCTGGTCTACAACGAAGAGCTGGGGACACAGGAGATCTTCAACGGAACCGCGCAAGTTCTCGTCAAGCAGCAGGACCCTGCGGGTCACGCCATGCTGCTTCATGAGTACCTGACGGCTCGGCTGGCCAACTCTCTGGGTGTCCCTGTGCCATTTGGCGAAGTGGCCAAGACAGACATCGAATTTGGTGAAGGATGGGCCACTGCCATAGTTGGAGGAACCGGCCAGGAATTCGCGCCGCCGTCGCTCCACGATGTGCTCACACAGGAGCCGCACATCCTTGCTGGGATTGCGGCACTTGATGCTTGGGTCCTCAATGCGGATCGGACCGAGGAGAACCTCCTATGGGCTCCCGATCTAGGCTTGTGGGCGATTGACCATGAGAAGGCGTTCACGGGCGATGATCCCCGACTCGAAGCCCTAACAGCCGCCGTTGGGGCCGCGCGGGCTGCCAGCGCCATGGTGGACCTGCCATGGGATCCCACGCTCTTCGCGGTCTGGATCACCATGATCGAGACCCATGGTTCACAGTGGGCGCAAACCGCCGTGCAAGGGGCCATCCGACGAAGGCTGGTTACCCGCGCCAACGGCCGGGCCTACGAGCGCTTCCTGATCGACCGAGCGCGGGTCATACGGCATCTCTGTGCAGAGACCTATAAGTTGAATGGAAATCCGCTTGACCGGCACGGGATGTCACCGCTAGGCGATGTCTGAACCAGCTCCTAGATTGATCGGTCCAGGGACCTTAGGCAGGGGAGGAGGCGACGTCCATGGGTGCTACGTGGTACTTACTGCAGTACACGGCAGACCTCCGCAAGCATGAGGCGCGCAACATGGGCGTGCTCGTGGAGTCGCCGGAGGGATGGCACATGCGCTTCGCTGCCCTGAAACCCGATGGGAAAGTTGATGGGCGCAGGCTCCGAGCTTTTCAGGTCGACAAGCACGTCTACCAATCGTGGGTCGACTACTACTCCCGGCGCGCGATGGCCGGCAAATGGGAAGAAGTCGAGGCATTCCAACGACGTCGGGGTGGCAACTTCCGGGTCATCAAGGCGGGTTTACACATGCGGCCTGAGGAAAATTGGTCTTTGTTTACCGATGTGCTGTTCCAGGATCTAGTACAGCAGCCCCCCGGGGAACGAAACACTCTTGAGGATCGGGTCCGTGCAATTCTTACCAAGGCCTTGATACCTGCTGAGGAAGAGGTGGAGGTGCCAGGCAAGTGGCGGGATGACGACGATGAAGTCATGATCCCGTTCGACTTTGGCCTCACCCGAGAGCATTACCAGGTGATGGAGCTAGTTTCGGCGCAACCAACTTCAATTCTAGGCTTGAAAGCTCGCATTGATGCTGTCACGCGGGTGGATCCCAAGACTGAACTCGTAGCCTTCGTGTCACACCGCGCTTACAAAAGCGATAGCGCCCTTGACAAGGCTTTGCGTCCGATAGAGGCAATTGCCCACGCGATTGACATCGATAACGAAGACGAGGCCGCGGATCAACTGCGTGAAATTGTCGACGCATAAGTAGGTCAACCAAATCGTCGTGGTGCTGGGAGTGGGTTTGGCGTGTCGCACTTGTTGTCCTGTCCCCAGGACTGTCTAGGTTCAAACGCATGAACCCTTGGGCCGTGCTCCCCCCACACGTCACCGTTCACCACCGTCGCCTTGTCAGGCACGCCGGCATGACAGATGGTCACGCGACCATCTGGCTCGATGACCGCTTGACCGAGATCGAGCAAAGGTGCGCGCTGGCGCACGAGCTCGTGCACCTCGCAGAAGGTCATGAAGGGCACCAGTCCGAGGCTGTGGAGGAAAAGGTCCGTGCGAGCACCGCCCGGCTGCTAATTCCCTTCCCCAAGCTCTGGGCGGTGAGGCACTGGCAAGGCTCGGTGCACGGGCTGGCCGGTGATCTCGGCGTGACGCCGGCGGTCCTGCGAGACCGGATGCGCTGGAGCACCCACGAGGAGCGAAACAGCCTGCAGTCGGGCCACTGGGACGGCGCAGGGGAGTGCTGAACCGCCTGTTGACGCCGTCAACGGCGTGCCCCGCGGGACTTGAATCGCTCCCTACCGTTCCCCACGGTTTCCATATGGTTGCGCTACGTTACGCCTAGCCCATTGGTGTTCGACTCCCTCCTGGGGCACCGGAGACCCCCTCTCATCAGGCACCGTGCCAGTGGGAGGGGGTTCGTTGTTCGGTGGGAGGTGGTGCTTCCAGCGCAAGCCCGACACGTGCTCTCCGAACACTGCGAGCGCGTCCGTCGCGTCGGGAATGCCCGTGAGCTTCTCGACATCGTGCCCGACCGTGCGGACCTCGGACGAGCGGCCGAGCCGCGCAGACGCAGCCGGAACGCCCGACGCCCCACGAGTGCCTGCAGCGGCGCGGATGCGAGGCGGATCCTTGTTCCGGTGATCGACCCCCTCGGACTGCCCGGCCCGGCTTCGGCCGACGGCCCACAGGATGCCGGCATCCCGCCGATACGTGCACCCGTCGCCGGGAGCACGTCCAGGGCATCCCGGACGTCTCCGAGACCTTCACGCAGGTCGTGGACCTTCAGGGACCGTGAGCGCCCGAACAATCTTCTTGGGCACGTCGACGGCTTCGACGTTGCGCCTGGAGGTCATGGCTGCGGCACCGCGACGGGCCGCGCGCCCGAACATCTGCCGCCACACCGTCCGGCGGAGCCTGGCCGTCGGCGCCGATGCTTCTGGCGGATGACCTCCCCACCCGACAGGAACCCCACGGCCAGGCCCCGATCCCCACCCACCTCGGCGAGCCCGTCGCGACGGCAAGGACCACACCACCAAGGACTGCGGCCCGCTGCCGGACCTGCGGGGCGGGGCAGGGGGGGGGGGG